>NZ_SMOA01000377.1 GCF_004353985.1 Paracraurococcus ruber
GGCGGCTGGCGGCGATCTCCACCGCGCACCGCCTGGCTGGGCATTAGCTCGACACCCGCCACCCAGTGGTCCGCGAGGTGATGCGCGGCATCCGCCGGCAGCATGGTATCGCACCGCGGCAAGCTGCCGCGGCGACCGTCGACGTGGTCAAGGCCATGTGGTCGCCACCTGCGATGATGCACAGCTCGGCCTGCGCGACCGGGCGCTGCTGCTGGTGGGGTTCGCTGGGGTCTTCCACCGCAGCGAGCTAGTGGCCCTGCAGGTGGCGGACGTGATCGAGGTGGAGAGCGGCCTGCGTGTCACCATCCGCCGCAGCAAGGGCGACCAGGAAGGCGCCGGCCAGCTGATCGGTGTCATGCATACCGGCACCAGCACCTGCCCAGCCGTCGCCTTGGCCGCCTGGCGGGACGCCGCTGCCATCGCGGACGGACCGCTGTTCCGCAGCGTCGATCGGCATGGCCGGATCGGCGACAGCCTGTCGGACAAGGCAGTGGCGCTGGTGGTGAAGCGGCGGGCCAAGCTGGCGGGCCTCGATCGTGCCGACTTCTTCGGCCACAGCCTGCGCGCCGGCCTCGCCACCTCCGGCGCGGCGCACGGCCACGAGGAGTGCGATATCCAGCGGCAGGCCGGGCACCGCAGCGCCATCGTGCTGCGCTGCTACATTCATGATGGCCGGCTGTTCCGCGCCAATGTCTCGGGCTATGTCGGGCCGTGACGGCCGCTGCACTGGAGCGTCAGCGAGCTCGGGTGCGATGCCGGTACCCCTCCCGGGGGTGGGGGCCTGGGGACTGACTAATGGACGGGTAGCCGTTGCCCTGGCAACACAGAACGCGCGGCAGCAGAAGTTGGACAAAAGGTATGCTGGGGTGGCGGCGCTCCTGCAGCCTCCCAGGAAGCCCCCTGGCCTGCTCCGGCCATAGCCTCCACGGTGATGGACCTGCATTTGCCTGCCTACATTACACGTCAGCTGCCCTCATCGAACCCACCGAAACCATGTCGATGCAGCTTAGCGTAAAGGCTTTGGCGTGACAGCCCGAGCACCTCGGCCGCCCGCGCACGACTGTCGCCGCTGATCTCAAGGGCCGCCTCGATGCTGAGCCGTTCGATAAGGTCCGTCGCTTGGCGAACGAGCTCCTTGAGCGGCATGCGGCCAATCAGCTGCTTGAAGTCTTCCATTGAGCTTGGGGGGCTGCCACGGTTATCGAGCGCCGGGAGCCGCGCGGTGACGTTGCGGATAGCGAAGCCGAAGGAAGGCCGTCTGCTGCCGTCCAGCACCGAAGTCGCTGATACCTCAACCTCGGTGCTCGCCCCGTACTCCCCCCGTACGGCCGTGCTGAACAGCCGCACCGCGCCATGCTGCCGCAGGGCGGAGGTCAGTACGTTCATCTCCCCGCCGGTATGTCCGAGCCAGCGACCGAGCGGTTCGCCAATCGCATGATCCTCCGCGCCGAGCTGGGCAAGGTCGAGGAATGTATCGTTCACCGTCAGGATCTGGCCAGCATCGTTGGTGACGACGAAGCCGTCTGGTGCGTGCTCGACCGCCGTCAGCAGACCGGCCCGGGGCGAGGTCGTCGGCGCCTTGAGTTCCGCGCGCAGCGGCAAGAGGCGAAGCAGCAGCGTCGCATGCCCAGCTTCCAGAAACACGGACGCAGCAATGCGAACCACCTGCCCGCCCTCGGCCAGTGTTACCGTTGTCTCCTCGGCACGCGATCCCGTGCCGAGGAGCGCCAGCAACGAACGCATGGTTTGCTTGCTCTCCTGGTCGAAGACCTCCGTGACAGGCCTTCCCAGCAGAAAGTGGGTCGGGCGGCCTAGCAGGCGTTCCGCTGCCGGGTTCAACTCGAGCACCCGGCCGGCAACTGCGTCGGCGATCAGCACCGGCTCCGGGGAGACATGGAACAGCAGCCGGTAGCGCGTCTCAGCCTGCCGTAGGCGGGAATATTCGCGCTCAACGGATTGCTGCGCCTCGACAAGGCGTTGCTGGAGGCGGGACAGCGGTCGGAGGTCGCGGCCCAAGGCGATGGCACGGTCGGCATCGCCGAGCCGCATGGCCGAGTATAGGATGGGTACCGTGTCGCCTGGACGGGTGATGTGGTTGACATGCCGCCACCGCGGCGGCTGCTGCACGATGGCGCCCTGGATCAATGCCTCGACTTTCGGTCGACTCTCCTTCGTCACCGTGTCGAGCCACCTGCACCCGAACCAGATGTCACCGCCTGCGAAGTCTCTCGATAGCTCCTCGCTGGTGATGGACAGGTCGCAGATCACGCCATCGCCATCAACGACCAGCGCGATGTCAGAAGCCGCCTCGATGACCGAGGCGGCCATTGTCGCGTTGAGCCGCCCCAGCGACTCGTCCGGCGCCTTGAACGCTCTCACGGCAATGGGTGTCCTGGCGAGCACAGAAGCATGGTTTCCAAAGAGGGATTTAACTCGGTGCCCTAGCGGCCTGCAATGAGAGCAAGGCTTCCGCCTGCAGCGCAGCTTGGCGGCCATCGGGCGCGGAGGCATTCGCGCCAACGGCTATGCCCAGGCCAGGATCGCCGCGAAAAGCCCAGCCGCCCACGATCACTGCAATCGCCGGGTTCCGTGATGCCGCGCGGAGATTGTGAATAAGGCCGGGCATCTCTGGAAGACGAGTGTCCGAGGCGACGGATAGGCCCAAAACCGCGAACCACTCGGTACGGAGCACATCCACGAGTTGCACGCTGCTCGCCACGGGCTCACTCCAGACCTCCCACCCGGCTTGGACGAAAAATTCCGTGACGATTGCAAGACCAAAAGTGTGTTGTTCACCCGGAATAGCCACCAGGGCGGCGCGACGCCGCGGGTCACGAGGCCCGGGGCGTGGAATGTAGGCGGGCCGCAACACCTGGACGAGCTGTGTCAATTGCCCCAGCGCAGAGGTGACCTCAACGAAGCTGCAGAGATCACTGGCCCACAACTCGCCGAGACGGCGGGCAACGGGGGTGAGCAGGTGGAGATAGAGATCGTCCAGCGTCATGCCCCGGGCGCGTAGCGAATGAACAAAGGCCGTCGTCGTTGACAAATCACTGGTCAGGACCAACGAGGTGAGCGCGGTGACCTCCTCAGGACCACATGTAATTGGTTCAGTTTGAAGGCCTGAATGCCGCAGTGCCAAGCGGGGGATCACGCTCGCCGTAACAGCGCGCGCGACCAGCGACTGCACTTCTTTGGCGGTGTCAGCCTGTACGCGGTGCCACTGCTGCGCTGACGCAGGCCGCGTGGAGAAGACAATCTGCTCAAGCCGGGCCGTCACTTCCGGAACCGGGTCACATGGCCAGGGACAGATGGTTGCCGCGCCCCAATCCGCAGCCTCGTTCGTCGGACACCAACCGATCTTTGGGCTATCGGTCATGCTTGGCTTCCCCCACTGATCGATAACCTTGGCTCAGACATCCGGGTAGGTGACCGGCCCACCTGCGACGTGCTGACAAGGATTTCGACCCCACACTTGGCCGCGCAGGATTTCAACCGGCAACCACACTATGGTCTAGCACGAGCCGTATGGTTTGGATCCGAATTGTTAAGGTCAACGACTTTCGCACACCCGAAGGCCCGACTTATTGATCCGGCCTGGGCGGTCTTGAATCACGCTGCGTAGCGGAAGGTCTTGTGCCCGAAGAAGCTACGGACGCGGTCGGGCCGCTTCGACAGCTTGCGCATGTGGCCGATGGCAGCGCGCTTCAGCTGCGTCTTGCTGCGCGCCGGCGCCTGGACGGTGACTGCCTGCTTCAGATCGCCGTTGACGCCCTCGTCCGGGTTCAGTTCGGGGCTGTAGCCGGGCAGGTAGAACACCTCGATCTCGGCCTCGCGGCCGACGAGCCAGTCGCGGACCTTGGCCGACCGATGCACGGGGAGGCGGTCGAGGATAAGGAAGACCTTCTGCCCGACGTCCCGGACCAGGCGGGCGAGGAAGCGGAGCAGGTCCGGCGCCTTGATCGCGCCGCCAAGGACAATCCAGCGCAGTTCGCTCTTGTTGGTCACCGCCGAGATCAGGCCGAGGTTGGCCCGCTTGTGGTTGACCCGCACCTCCGGCGTCCGGCCCGGGGGCGCATAGCCACGGCCGCGCACGTCGTCGGAGCGCAGGCCGGTCTCGTCACCCCAGAAGACGGCACCACCCTCAGCTTTGGCCCGGGCAGCGATGGCCGGGTAGTCCCGCCGCAGCCAGCGCCGCACCGCCGCCGGATCCTGCTCGTAGGCGCGCCGCAGCGGCTTCTGCGCCGTGAAGCGCCAGCGCGCCAGGTAGG
>NZ_SMOA01000378.1 GCF_004353985.1 Paracraurococcus ruber
GGCCGGGCGGCGGCGCCGGCCGCCGGGCGGCCTCGGGCGCCGGGGCGGCCGCCGGCAAAAGGCCGGCCATCGCCAGCAGGGCGAGGCGGCGCCTCATTCCGGCACCGGGCGGAAGGGCGTCGTGCCGGCCGGCCCAGCCGCGAAGCGCCAGACCAGGCGGCCATCGGCGCCGATCGCCAGCAGGCTGGCGCAGACCGTGCCGAAGCCGTCGGTCGGCGGCACCCGCAGCGTGTCGGCGATGCCGGCGCCGAGGCTGTCATCGGCCAGCAGCGCCTCCCACGCCGCCCAGTCGCCGCGATCGGGGTCGGGGGCCGGGGCGGCCCGGAAGCGCGGCAGGTGCCGGGCCGTGCGGGGGCTGGCCAGGTCGTTGGGATCATGCGCGGTGACCATGGCGAGGCCGGGGGGCAGGGGCACCGCCGCCGCCCGGTCCGCCCCGAGGCCACGCAGGAAGACGCCGCCGGCGCGGTCGGCCAGGACCATGTTGAAGGGCCGCCAATCTTCGGCGGGCAGGGCGGCAAGGCGCGCGGCGGCCGCGGCGGCGCTCCCGGCCTCCAGCGCCAGCAGGGGCAGGTCGCCGCGGCTGCGCTTGCCGGCGGCGGGGCCGAGGCTGCCCGGGCGGTTCAGCACCGCGGCCACCATGCCGCCGCGCGCCGCCATCCAGGTGCCGCCGCCGAGGCGGTCGCGGCCGCCGACCACCCGCGGGCGGTCCGGCCACCACTCGGCGGGCGGATCCCAGGGGCGATCCAGCCGCTCATCCCGGTTGGCAGCGATCAGCACCGGCCAGGGGTGCCCCGGCCGGTGCAGCAGGATCACGGTGCACATGCATGCGCACCGATGCGGCGGGGCAGGGCCCCGCCGGCCGTCAGCGGATGTAGATGCCGAAGCCCGGCGGCGGGGGCGGCGGCGCGTAGTAGCGCACCGGCGGCGGGAAATAGGCCGGCGGCGGGCCATAGTAGGCCGGCGGCGGCGCATAGTAGCGCGGCGGCGGCGCGTAGTAGACCGGCGGCGGCGGCGGCCGGTAGAAGCGCGGCGGCGGCGGCCGGTAGTAGCCGGGACCGGGGCCGTACCAATAGCCATGGGCCTCGGCGGCGGGGGCCAGCGCCAGGGCGCCGAGCCCGGCGGCCACGGCCAGCAGCATCACTCGCAGGCGGCGCATCGCACCAGAACTCCTCATGCTTGCCCCATATAGGCGCAGCCTGGGGCAGAAACGCGGCGGGGACGCGGCCCGCCCGGGGCGGCGGCATCACGCCCCCGCGAACACCCGGGCAAAGACCGTATCCACATGCCGGAAGTCCCGCTGCGGGTCCATCGCCGCCTGCAGCGCCGCGGCGTCCAGCCGGGCGGCGACCGCCGGGTTCGCCAGCAGGTTCGCGGCGAAGCTCCTGGCGTCGGGCTTGCCCAGCCGGGTCCAGGTCGCCATCGCCGCCGCCTGCACGGCGGCATAGCTCTCCTCCCGGCTCATGCCCGCCTGGGTCAGCGCCAGCAGCACCTTCTGGCTGTGCACGACGCCGCCCAGGCTCTCCAGGTTCTCCGCCATCCGCTCCGGGTAGACGGTCAGCTTCTCCATCATGCCGGTGGTGCGGGCCAGGGCAAAGTCGAGCGCGATGGTGGCGTCCGGCGCGATCACCCGCTCCACGCTGGAATGGCTGATGTCGCGTTCATGCCAGAGCGCGACATTCTCCAGCGCCGGGACGACATGGCCGCGCACCAGGCGGGCCAGGCCGGTCAGGTTCTCGCTCAGCACCGGGTTCCGCTTGTGCGGCATGGCGGAGGAGCCCTTCTGGCCGGCGTGGAAGAACTCCTCCGCCTCGCGCACCTCGCTCCGCTGCAGGTGGCGCACCTCAGTCGCCAGCCGCTCGATGCCCGCCGCCACCACGGCGAGTGCGGCGAAGAAGGCGGCGTGCCGGTCGCGCGGGATGACCTGGGTCGAGACGGGCTCGACCGCCAGCCCCAGCCTCTCCGCGACGAAGGCCTCCACCCGCGGGTCGACACTGGCGAAAGTGCCGACCGGGCCGGAGATCGCGCAGGTGGCGATCTCGGCGCGCGCCGCGGCCAACCGGGCGCGGTTGCGCGCGAACTCGGCATAGTGGCCGGCCAGCTTCAGGCCGAAGGTCGTCGGCTCGGCATGGATGCCGTGGCTGCGTCCGATGGTCGGGGTGTATTTGTGCTCCTCCGCCCGCGCCCGCAGGGCGGCCAGCAGGGCGTCCACATCCGCGATCAGCAGGTCGCAGGCCCGCGTCATCTGCACCGCCAGCGCGGTGTCCAGCACGTCGGAACTGGTCATGCCCTGGTGCATGAAGCGCGCCTCGGGGCCGATGCCCTCGCCCATCCAGGTGAGGAAGGCGATGACGTCGTGCCGCGTCACGCGCTCGATCGCGTCGATCGCCTCGACCTCGGCCGGGCCGATGCTGGCGGCGCGCGGCGCGCCCTTCTCCCGGATCACCCGCGCGGCCTCGGCCGGGATGGTGCCGAGCTGCGCCATGGCCTCGGCGGCCAGGGCCTCGATCTCGAACCAGATCCGGAAGCGCTCTTCCGGCGACCAGATCGCGGCCATCTGCGGGCGGGTATAGCGGGGGACCATCCGGGCCTGGCTCTCCAGCGGGGCGATTCGTGGCCGATGTGGACCGCAGCCCAGGGAAATGGCAAGTGCGGTCGAATTATGATGGCCGGTGGGTTGCCTCGCCATGGACGTATCTTTATGTCGCGGCCGCCATAACCGTTCCGCACTGCCCCCGCCTCGCCACTCTCCAGGAGTCCGACCATGCCGGATTGGGTCGTCCCGCTCGCCCAGGTTCTCTTCATCGACCTCGTCCTGGCGGGCGACAACGCGATCGTCGTCGGCATGGCCGCGGCCGGCCTGCCGGCCGAGCAGAAGCGCAAGGCGATCTTCTGGGGCATCGTCGCCGCGACGGTCATGCGCATCGGCTTCTCCGCCATCACCGTGCAGCTCCTGGCCATTCCCGGCCTGCTGGTGGTGGGCGGCCTGCTGCTGCTGTGGGTGTGCTGGAAGATGTTCCAGGACCTGCGCGGCGGGCATGAGAAGCAGCACGCCGTCGTCGCGGCCGAGGACGCGCCGGCCGAGGGCAAGACCATGCGCTCGGCCATCATCCAGATCCTGGTGGCCGACATCACCATGAGCCTCGACAACGTGCTGGCGGTGGCCGGCGCGTCGAAGGGCGTGCTCTGGGTGCTGGTGGTCGGCCTGGTCGTGTCGGTGGCCCTGATGGGCGTGGCCGCGACCTGGATCGCCAAGCTGCTCGAGCGCTACAAGTGGCTCGGCTGGGTCGGCCTGCTGATCATCCTGTATGTCTCGATCGACATGATCCGGCAGGGCTGGCCCGACATCCAGAAGCTGATCGGCTGACGCCGGCGGGGCCGGCCGCGGCCCCGCCTCCGCCCCCCCCCTGGCTTCACAGTGTCCCGGCGCGGTGCCATAGCTTGGGCCCGCGCCGGGCTTCCGGCCGTCTTTCGATTCCGGCCGGAGAGTACGCCGCATGGACATGACCCCGCTGATGGCCAGCTGGGACTGGTTCACCCTGACGCAGATCCTGGGCGTCAACATCGTCCTGTCCGGCGACAATGCCGTCCTCATCGCCCTCGCCGCCGCCGGCCTGCCGCCCGAGCAGCGGGCGCGCGCCATCATGTTCGGCATGGTGCTGGCGGTGGTGCTGCGCGTCATTCTCTCGGTCGCCGCGGTGCAGTTGCTGGCGATCCCCGGCCTGTTGCTGGTCGGCGGCCTGCTCCTGCTTTGGATCGCCTATGGCTTCTTCAAGGAGCTGCGGTCCGAGGAGAAGGACGAGGCCGAGGGCGGGCACCACCACGAAGTGAAGACGATGGCGACGGCGCTGCGCCAGATCGTCATCGCCGACGTGTCGATGAGCCTCGACAACGTCCTCGCGGTCGCCGGCGCGGCGGCCGGCAACATGCCGATGCTGGTGGTCGGGCTGGTCATCTCCATCCTGCTGATGGGCGTGGCGGCGACGCTGATCTCCAAGCTGCTCGAGCGCTACCGCTGGATCGCCTATCTCGGCGTCGCGCTGATCGTCTGGATCGGCCTGAAGATGATCTACGAGGACGCGCATCGCCTCTACGGCCTGTATGGCGGCGGGCATGCGGCGCTGCAGCAGCGCCCGGCGCTGGCGATCAGCGCTGCCGCATCCGGCGCCCGGCCGGGCTGATGCCGCGCCGGCCCGCGCTGGCGGCGGCGCTCGCGCTGGCCGCCTGCGCCGCG
>NZ_SMOA01000379.1 GCF_004353985.1 Paracraurococcus ruber
GCGGTCATACCGACCGCGGTTCTCCGGCGTCCACATCCCGCCAAATCGCGCACCACCCGCCGCAACCCGCCAGTCACAACCGATTCAGATGACTCACCATGTTCCCGGATGGACACTAAGGGCGGCCGGCAGTTATGGCCGCCCTCGGCACCCCGTTGCGCTAGGTCATGCCAACGGTCGTACAGGATGACCTTCGGCCGGTGCAGCCGACCAAGGTGCCGACGGCGCCCGCCGCCGCAGTCTTCACGGGCGTCGCTGCGTGACGTCGGCGGGAAGTCGCAATGCGGCGCGCCAAGGCCCTGGGCCAAGGTCCCTTGGGGCCGCCCGGCTCTTGATGGCACCAGGCCAATGCCAACGGTCATGCGCGATGACGGTTGTTGGCATCAGGCCGCCAGGTAGGCGGCTTCCAGCCCGGCGACGATCTCGCTCCAGAGGAAATGGCCGGCCCAGGCGCGGCCGGCCTCGCCCATCCTGGCGCGCAGCGCCGGATCCTCGCCCAGGCGGCGCATCGCCTCGGCCAGGGCGGGCACATCGTCCACCGGCACCAGCAGGCCGGTGCCTTCCGGCACCACCTCCGGCACCCCGCCGACGCGGGTGCCGATCACCGGCGTGCCGTAGCGCATCGCCTCGATATAGGGCATCCCGAAACCCTCGTAGCGGGACGGCATGACGAAGACATCGGCTGCGGCATATTCCGCTTCCAGCACCGCTTCCTCGACCATGCCCAGCACCCGCACGGCCGTGCCGAATTCCGCCTGCAGGGATGCGGTGGTCGCCTCCGAGATCCGGCCGATGACGGTCAGCACCCAGCCTGGCCGGCGCACCGCGGCGAAGGCGGCGCGCAGCAGGTCGAAACCCTTGCGGTGATCGTCCACCCGCCCGACAGAGAGAAAGCGGGCGGCGCCAGGTTCGGACGGTGGCCGCGCATGCGGGCCCGCCGGGTCCACGCCGTTTGGCAGCACCGCGAACCGGTCCTGCCGGGCCCGCGGGTATTCCTGCAGGAACAGGTCATAGTCCACGCGGGTCAGGTGGAAGATCCGTCGGGCGGTCGCCACCGGCATCCGGTTCAGCCCGTGCAACAGCGAATTGTAGAAGACCCGGCCTGCCACCGCATCCGGATGGAAATGAGGCGAGTAGAAGAACTTCTTGCCGTGCCGCCAGGCATGCCAGGCGGCGGCCTGTGCCCAGGCTGGGGCGGCGATCTGGTGGGCGTGCAGCACATCCGGCCCGATGCGGCGCAGCGCCGCGCCCAGGCCGCGGATCACCAGCCCACCATTGTTCAGGTAGAAGAAGCGCCAGCCGGGAGAGCGGACCAGCACTTCCAGCCGATGGATGGTGAAGCCTTCCATCGTTTCGGTGGCCGGGATGTCGGGGAATTCCCCGTGCGGGAAGCGCAGCCGGCTGCTGACCACATGCACCTCGTGCCCCCGCCGGGCCAGGTGGCGGGCGTGGTTCAGCATCACCTTCTCCACCCCCTCCAGCTGGGGCCAGAAGAAGGGTCCGACGATGACAATCTTCACGCGGGCTCGCTCCTGAGGCGATAGGCCGGCGGCTTCTTCCAGATCAGGTTGTGAACCGCAAGGGCGTGTTGTAGCAACCTCCTTAACCGTTCGTTATGAGGCTCTCATGTCGTTGTCGCTGGCGAAGCCGCTTCGGAAGGTCGCTCGTAAGGCCCTTGAGGCGGGCGGCATCGTATCCCTTTCCATGCAGGAATGGCGGGCGCTGCGCGACATGCGCACCCTGCGCAACGTGCACAAGCAGGACGTGGTGGAGATCGAGGAGCTCTATCGCCGCTTCGTCTTCCCCGACCTGCCACGGGATCCGAAGCGGGCAGAGATCCTGCACAACCTGCACGGCACGACGGTGGGGGAGGGGGTGCATATCGTGCACTACCTGCATCGTTCCCTAGCGGTACCGGGCGATGTCTGCGAGTTCGGCTGCAACGAGGGCGCGACCTCCCGCCTACTGGCGCACGAGATCCTGCCGGAGGCGGCGCGCCGGCTCTGGCTGTTCGACAGCTTCGAAGGCCTGCCAGCGCCGACCGAGAAGGACCGGCTGATCGACGACATCGCCGGCTATGGCAGCATGGATGCCTACCAGGGCGACATGCGGGCGCATGAGGACCAAGTGCGGGACAAGCTGGCCCTGGTGCCTTTCCCGGCGGAGCGCACCCGCATCGTCAAGGGCTGGATCGACCAGACGCTCGCCACCCCGGATGTGCCGGCGCAGGTCGCCTTCGCCTATGTGGACTTCGACTTCTACGAACCGATCCGGCTGGCACTGGAATTCCTCGACCGCACCATGCCGCCGGGTGGGCATGTTGTGGTGGATGACTACGGCTTCTTCTCCGAAGGCGCGCAGCTGGCGGTGGACGAGTTCGTGGCGGCCCGGGGCGGCCGCTGGGTGCGCCACATGCCGGAGCCTGCGGCGGGGAAATTCTGCACGCTGGAACGGCTGGGCAGCTGACGCCGGGCTTTCGGCCCGGGACCCGCGGGCTATCGGCGGCGGGTCGGCATGCCGGCCCACTGCAAGGCCTGGCCCGCAGGGCGGGTCCAGGCGCCCTGGGCCTTGCCCCGGGTGGGCAGACGATGCGCCCTCTCGATGGCCATGCCCTTCATTCCTCGGGCAGGGCGGGCGACCGGGCTGGAGGACGATAGGCCGGGATCCTGCAATGATCTGGGCTGATCGCGCGCGGGCCGGCGCAAGGGCGGGGCATCGGCAGCGCGCAAAGCGACATGGCCAAGGCGGTCGGCCTTCAGGCTGACCGGGATGAGCCTTCGGCCGCCCATCCCGGACGGGCGGCGGAGCGGGGGAAGGCATGTCGCTGCAAGGGCTCATGACCAATCTTCTCCTGCCGCCGCTGCTGCTGGCGCTGATCGGCCTCGGTGCCGGGCTGCTGGCTTGGCGCGGTCGGCGCAAGGCGGGGGCGTTGGCCGCCTTGGCCGCGCTCGGGCTGCTGCTGCTGGCCACGCCCTTTGCCGCCGGCCATCTGACGGTGGCGCTGGAGGCCCAGGTGACGGCCGGGCCACCGTCCGCGTCACCGGGGGCGATCGTCGTGCTGGGCGGGGAGATGGCGCATGGCATGGCCGGGCCGGAGGTGGGTCCGCTGACGCTCGAGCGGCTGCGCAGCGCGGCGGCGCTGCACCGCCGCACCGGCCTGCCGTTGCTGGTGACGGGCGGGCCGCTCTCGCCCGGGGCGCCGCCGATCGCCAGCCTGATGGCAACGAGCCTGGCCACCGATTTCGGCACCCCGGTGCGCTGGGTGGAACCGCGGGCACGCGACACGCGTGAGAATGCGCTGTTCACCGCCGCGCTGCTGCGGGGGGAGGGGATCGGCGCGGCGCTCGTGGTCAGCCATGGCTGGCATCTGCCGCGGGCGCTGGCGGCCTTTGAGCGGGCTGGGTTGCCGGCCGGGGCGGCGCCGGTGCGGGCCGGCCGGCGGCCGGGCGGCACGGGATCTGACTGGGTGCCACGGCCGGACCACTTGGCCCAGAGCTGGCTGGCTTTGCGGGAATGGGCCGGGCTGCTGGTCTACCGGCTCCGCGATGGCGCAACGACAAACCAATAATTCATAGATGCAATTATATCAATAATAAATCGAATCGCCAGCGTAGTGCGGTGGTTAGGAATACAGGCGTCCATAGGCAGAACTTCGTCCATGACCGCTCAACGGAGCCATTCGTCTGTTACGGCCCATCGGTCGACAGCGCCCGGAAAATCACTTGACCGCGATTCTTTGATGACTATGACGGCATCACAAAGAGTTTACGGCCGATAAATTCATCCATGCCTGGGGAACAGCAATGGCGGCACAGCTGAACAGGATCAACCTTGCCGGCTTGGCCGGCAAAGGGCAGGACGATGCGGGCAGCGCCTTCCAGGCCACCGGCGTCACGGCCTACCAGCCCGTCGCATCGCATCTGCTGGGCTGTGGCTGCGGCGCCTGCGGCATGCCAGCCCTGATCGATACGAGCAGCCTGCCCGCTTCCGCCACCACGCTGCCGACGGAGCCTTCCGCGACGGCCGGGATGATCGAGGCGACGGTGTCGCTGACCGACACGCCGGTGGGCGGCCTGGTCAGCTATGGCGACACCTTCAAGCTGCACAGCCAGGCCAGCTCGCCCTACAAGATCTTCCTCGACTTCGGCGGCCACACCACCACCGGAACCGCCTGGAACAGCTTCT
>NZ_SMOA01000037.1 GCF_004353985.1 Paracraurococcus ruber
AGCAGCGCGGCGGCCGGCGCGCCGCAGCGCAGGACGCCATGGACGCCCATGGGCATGGCGCGAGCGGCCCGGCGCCCGCAGCCACTCCGCGTGCAGCGCCCGGCGGCAGCAGGACCTTCGATCCCGCACCCACGCTATGCTGCCGCCGTCCGGAATGCCGCGCCGCCGGCGCGCGGCGCGGGCGCTCAGGCCGCCAGCGCCGCCTCCGCCTCCCGCACCACCTCGGCCAGGGCGCCCGGCGCGAAGGGGCTGGCCAGGCCGGCCGAGGCGACCAGCCCGGTGAAGGGCATGGAGCCGCCGCGGCCGCAGAGCGCGACGTAATCCGCCAGCGCGCCCTGCGGGTCGCGCCGCGACCGCACCCAGAACTGCAACGCGCAGCAGAGCGCCAGGGTGTAGTCGATGTAGTAGAAGGGCGAGCGGTAGATGTGGCCCTTGGCCTGCCAGCGGCCGCCCTTCGCCGGCCAGGCCAGGCCGCCATAATCGGTCCAGGGCATGTAGAGCCGTTCCAGCCGCTGCCAGATCGCGTGCCGCTCCTCCGGCGTCGCCTCCGGGTTGGCATAGACCTCGTGCTGGAAATGGTCGACGCAGACGCCGTAGGGCAGGAAGGCCAGCGAGGTCTCCAGGTGCATGCGGCGGAAGCGCTCCGCCGCATCCTCCCCCACCAGCAGGCCCATATGCGGATGGGTGAGGAATTCCAGCGACATGGAGTGGATCTCCGCCGCCTCCATGGTCGGCCACAGGTAGTCCACGCCCGGCAGGGCGCGGCTCTCCCAGTTCTGGAAGGCGTGCCCGACCTCATGCGTGAAGACGCCGATGTCGTGATGCGTGCCGTTGAAATTGGCGAAGATGAAGGGCGCGCCGATGCTGGGGAAGCTGGTGCAGAAGCCGCCGCCCGCCTTGCCCGGGCGGTTCTTCAGGTCGGTGAAGCCGCCCTGCGCCATCGCCTGCCAGAACGCGGCCAGGCGCGGGTCCATCCGGCCGAACATCACCCCGGCCTGGGCGCAAAGCGTGTCGTGGTCGCCGGCCGGCTTCGGGTTGCCGGCCGGGTCCACCAGCGCCTCGTCCCAGAAGCGCAGCCGGTCCCAGCCAAGGCGCTTGCGCCGCGCCTCCAGCAGGCGGCCGACCAGCGGCACCACATGCGCCAGCACCTCCTCGCGGTAGCGGGCGACCTCCTCCGGGCCGTAATCGGTGCGCCGCATGCGGCGATAGCCGAGCGGCGTGTAGCTGTCATAGCCCAGCTTGCGCGCCATGCCGTGCCGCAGCCGCACCAGCTCATCGTAGATCGTGTCGAGCTCGGCGCCGTTGCGCGCGAAGAACTCCCAGCGCTGCGTCTCCGCCTCCTGCCGCAGCGACCGGTCCGGATCCTCGGCAAAGGGAGCGAGGCCGGCGAGGTTCACCACCTCCCCCCGGATCTCCAGCGTGGCGCCGGCGAGCAGCGCCGTGTAGCGCGCGCCGAGGCGCGACTCCGCCTCGAGATCCGCCGCGATGACCGGATCGAAAGTGGTGACGTCCATCTCCCAGAGCCGCACCGCGAAGCCGCCCGCCGCGGCCTCCAGCGCCGCGCGGTCGGGCCAGGCCAGCAGGCGGCGCTTCAGCGCCGTCTCGTGCCCGGCGGCGACCGGCGCCAGCGCATCGGCATATTCCCGCGCCGCCTTGGCCGCCGGGTCCGTGGTGTCCTGCGCGAAGCGCAGATGCACGAGAGACGACCAGCTGTCCTGCTCGCGACGCTGCCTGTCCCAGGCCGCCAGCGCGCCGGCGAGGTCGCCGGCCTCCAGCCGCGCGACGACGGCGGCGTGGTCCGCCGCTAGGCTTTCCTCGGTCGGCGGGGCGAATTCCAGGCTGCGGAAGGGCGGGATCGCGCTCATGCGGCAGCGAGGCCCGCCGGCACGACCCTGGCGCGATGCGATGGCGTGCCGCTCATCCCCAGCCTCCCCCTGCCCTGCTGCGCCGCCAGGGTTAGCCCATCCGGCGCCGGCCGGCGACCGCGCGTCCCGATCCGCGCCGCGGGCTGCGCCCCCGCCTCGTGGCCCCCCTTGCGGCCCGCCCGCGGCCCCGGGCCGGTCGGCGCATCCGGTGCGACACGCAAGCCGCCCCGGGTCATCGAACGAAGAGCGCCGTCGCGCCGCTCCGGCATCCGTCCCGGCGCTTCGGCGCCAGGCCTTCCCGCCGGCCGCCTCAGGCGCCGGCGCAGCGGGCGCAGAGGCCCTCGACCTCCACCGTCGCCCGGCGTGGCACGAAGCCGGCGGCCCGCGCCGCCCGGGCCAGCGCCAGCGCCACGCCGGGGTCGCTGACCTCGGCGGTGGCGCCGCAGCGGTCGCAGATCAGGAACTGGTGCGGGTGGTCATGCGCGGCGCCGCAGCCGCAATCCTCCGGGTGGTCCAGCGCATCGGCGCAGCCGACGAAGGCGTTCAGCCGTTCCACCTTGTGGATCAGCCCCTGCTCCACCAGGAAATCCAGCGCCCGGTACACGGTGGGCGGGGCGGCGCCGGCGCGGCTGGCCTTCAGCCGGTCCAGCAGGGCATAGGCGCCGAGCGGCTGGTCGGCCCCCAGCACCAGCCGCAGCACCTCCCGCCGCAGGGCCGTGAGCTGGGCGCCGCGCCGGGCGCAGAGCGCCGCGGCGCGGTCGAGGCTGGCCTCGGTCGGCGCGGTGCCGGGCGGCAGGGCGGGGGCGGTGTTCGCGGTGGGGTGCATCCTCCCTATATTGGGGCATGACCACCCTGGCCGCGACCCTTTCCGTTGCCGATCCCGCCGCGCGGGACCGGCTGCTCGACGCCATCCGCTTCGATGCGCGGGGGCTGGTGCCCTGCATCGCCCAGCAGCATGACAGCGGGGAAGTGCTGATGCTGGCCTGGATGAACCGCGACGCGGTGGCGGAAACGCTGGAGACCGGCCGGGTCTGCTACTTCTCCCGCAGCCGCGGCGGGCTGTGGCGCAAGGGCGAGACGAGCGGCCAGGTGCAGCGCCTGGTTGATCTGCGGCTGGACTGCGACGGCGACGCGCTGCTGGCGCTGGTGGACCAGGCCGGGGTCGCCTGCCACACCGGCCGCCGGTCCTGCTTCTACCTGGCGCCGCGCGACGGCACGCTGGCCGAGATCGCCGCCCCGCTGGTCTCGGCGGAGGCCCTGTACGGACGATGAGCGCCCCCGACATGACCCCACGCGCTTCCGGCGCGACCCGCCCCGAACCGGTCCCGGTTACCGTCCTCACCGGCTTCCTCGGCGCCGGCAAGACCACCCTGCTGAACCGCCTGCTCCGGCACCCGGCGCTGCGCGACACCGCCGTGCTGATCAACGAGTTCGGCGAGATCGGCCTCGACCACCTGCTGGTGGAGCGGCTGGACGGCGACACGGTGCTGCTGAATGCCGGCTGCCTCTGCTGCACCGTGCGCGGCGACCTGGTGAAGGCGCTGCGCGACCTGGCGGTGCGGATCGAGGCAGGGCACCCGATCCGTCGAGTGGTGGTGGAGACGACCGGGCTGGCCGACCCGGCGCCCATCCTGCAGACGCTGATGAGCGACCCGCTGGTGCTCTACCGCTACCGCCTGGACGGCGTGGTGACGCTGGTGGATGCCGCGAATGGCGCGGCGACGCTGGACAGCCAGCCGGAAGCGGTGAAGCAGGCGGCGGTCGCCGACCGCCTGGTGATCACCAAGTCCGACCTGGCGACGCCGGAGCAGGTCTCGGGGCTCTGGGGCCGGCTGCGGGCGCTGAACCCGGGCGCGCCGCTGCTGAACGCGCTGCATGGCGACATCGAGCCGGAGGCGCTGCTGGATTGCGGCCTCTACGACGCCACCCGCAAGCACCCCGAGGTCAGGCGCTGGCTGGATGCCGAGGCGTGGCAGGCGCAGGGCCATGGGCACGACCACCATCATCACCACCACGACGCCAATCGCCACGATGCGCGGATCCACAGCTTCTGCCTGACCTTCGACGAGCCCCTGCCCTGGGACGGGCTGGCGACCTGGCTGGAGGTGCTGAGCATGACGCGCGGCGAGAGCGTGCTGCGCATCAAGGGCATCCTGAACCTGGTGGGCGAGGACCGGCCGGTCGCGATCCATGGCGTGCAGCACCTGTTCCATCCGCCGGTGAAGCTGGCGGCCTGGCCGGAGGGGGATGACCGGCGATCCCGCCTCGTCTTCATCCTACGCGACCTGGATCGCGGCACGGTGGAGAAGGGCCTGCGCGCCTTCGCCGGGAGTGCCCGGCAACACGCGGCGATCGCCGCGGGCGGCGCATGACCCCTGCCCCGCCGCCGGTTACCCGCCGGCGTCCGGGGCGACGGCATGCGCATGCCCGGGGTCATCGCCTGGCGATCGGCGGCACGTCGGCCCCATTCCCCGCCATGTCCCTGGCCGATGCCGGCCCCCTCGGCAGCTGGTGGCTCAAACTGGCCGGGGCCGGCGACGACATCCGCCTCCGGCCGCGCCGGCCCGCCAGGGCGGCGCGAAGGGCAAGCGGGCTCAGCCGCGCCCGCGGCCGGTCTTCGCCTGCAATTCGTCGATCCGCTTCGACGCATCCGCCTTGCTGAGGCCGGGGTCGAAGGCCTCGCCGGCCTCCTCGCTCAGCGTCTTCAGGTAGCTGGCCTGGGCGCCGGTCATCGTCTCATCGCCGGTGGTCCAGTCATCCGGGTCCTTGATGGTGTTGGAGCCCGGGTCCGGATCGGTCTTCGGGTTCTCCGGCGGCTGGTGCTGCGGCTGCTTCGCCATGGGCGGCGTCCTTCCGTGGTTGGCCTGTTCGCCTAACGTTCCTGACGCGCCGGCGTTGCCTGAGAAAGCAGTTCAAGTTCATGCTGCAATGCAGCGAAACCCCATGGCCCGCGCCACGCTGAACCCAGGGCCGCGCCAGGGCGGCAAAGGATCCCCGCCTTGCCGAAGCCGCATCTCGACCTCGCCGACCTCGTCCGCCGCAGCCAGGCCATGGCCCAAGGGGCGTTGCAGGGGACGATGCGGGGCGCCATGGCCGGGCCGTTGCCAACCGGCGACGGCGCCCTGCGGGAGGAGGCCGCCTTCGGCAGCAATCCCGGGCAGCTTCGCATGCTGGAATGCGTCCCCGATGGCCTGCCGCCCGGGGCGCCGCTCGTCGTCGTGCTGCATGGCTGCAACCAGACCGCCGCCGGCTTCGACCGCGGCACCGGCTGGTCCCGCCTCGCCGCGCGGCACGGCTTCGCGCTGCTGCTGCCGGAACAGCGCATGGCGAACAACGCCAACCGCTGCTTCAACTGGTTCGAGCCCGGCGACACGCGCCGCGACCGCGGCGAGGCCCTGTCCATCCGGCAGATGGTGGCGCATGCCGTCGCGCGGCACCGGCTGGACCAGCGGCGGGTCTTCGTCACCGGCCTGTCCGCCGGCGGCGCCATGGCCAGCGCGATGCTGGCCACCTACCCCGAGGTCTTCGCCGCCGGCGCCATCATCGCCGGCCTGCCCTACGATGCCGCGCACTCCATGCCGGAGGCCTTCGAGGCCATGGCCACCGGCCGCCCCCGCCCGGCGCCGGAGCGGGGCGAGGCGGTGCGCCGCGCCTCGCCGCATCGCGGGCCCTGGCCGCGCGTCTCGGTCTGGCAGGGGGACGCGGATGCGACGGTCCGCCCGGCGAATGCCGAGGAAATCCTGAAGCAGTGGCGCGACCTGCACGGCCTGCCGCTGGCGCCGGGGACGATGGAGGCCCCCGGTCCGGCGCATCGCCGCCGCGCCTGGCGCGGCGCGGACGGGGCCGTGGTGCTGGAACACCACGCGATCGCCGGCATGCCGCATGGCGTGCCGATCGCGCCGCGTCGCGGCCCCGAGGCGATCGGCGAGCCGGCGCCCTGGATCCTCGATGTCGGCATCGCCTCCACCGAGGCGATCGCCGGCTTCTTCGGCCTCGGCGCCGCCGCCGTGCCGGACCGGCCGGCGCCGCGCGAGGCCGGCCGCTCCGCCTGGCTGGACCGCATCATCCGCGTCGGCCGCGACGGCGTGGCGCAGCTTGGCGAGGGCGCGGCGCGGGAAGCGCCGCCGGCCGAGGCGCCGGGGGCCGGGCCCGGCCGGCTGATCCGCCGTGCCCTGCGCGCCGCCGGCCTGCTGGACCGCTGACGCCGTCCCGCGCATCCTCACCGGCGCGGATCAACAGCACAGCGGAGCGGCGCCGCCGGCCCCCCCGGGCCCCGCGGCGCGCCGCCCCGGGAGAGGACCACCCATGCAACAGCGCAAGCTCGGCGGCAGCGGCATCGCGACGCCGCCCATCATCTTCGGCGGCAATGTCTTCGGCTGGACGCTCGACAAGGCGGCGTCCTTCCGCATCCTCGACAAGCTGGTGGATGTCGGGCTGACCTGCATCGACACGGCGGATGTCTATTCCGCCTGGGCGCCCGGCAACCAGGGCGGCGAGAGCGAGGCCATCATCGGCGACTGGCTTGCCGCCCGCGGCAACCGCGCGAAGGTGACCATCCTGACCAAGGTCGGCATGCAGATGGGCCCGCGCGACGCGGACGGGAACGGGCCGAAGCACGCGGTCGGCCTTTCCCCGCGCTGGATCGCCCAGGGTGTCGAGGACAGCCTGCGCCGGCTGCGCACCGACAGCATCGATCTCTACCAGGCGCACAAGGACGACCCGGAGACGCCGCTCGCGGACTCGCTCGGCGCCTTCGGCGACCTGATCAAGGCGGGCAAGGTCCGCGCCATCGGCGCGTCCAACTACAGCGCAGCGCGGCTCGGCGAGGCGCTGGCGGTGAGCGCGCAGCACGGGCTGCCGCGCTATCAGACCCTTCAGCCGCTGTACAACATGATGGACCGCAAGGTGTTCGAGGCCGAGCTCGGCCCGCTCTGCCAGCGGGAGGGCATCGGCGTGATCAACTACTACGCCCTCGCCTCCGGCTTCCTCTCCGGCAAGTACCGGTCGGAGGCGGATTTCGGCAAGAGCAAGCGCGGCGGCGGCATGGCGAAGTACCTGACGCCGCGCGGCCTCGCGGTGCTGGATGCGCTGGATGCGGTCGCCAAGGAGATGTCGGCGACGCCGGCGCAGGTGGCGCTGGCCTGGCTGCTGGCGAAGCCCGCCGTCACCGCGCCGATCGCCAGCGCGACGACCGAGGCGCAGGTGGACGACCTGGTGAAGGCAGCGACGCTGACGCTGCCCGCCGACGCCGTGGCGACGCTGGACGGCGCCAGCGCGGAGTAGCATGCGGGGGGAGGCGGTCCGCGCGCCTCCGACGCGCTTCCGCCGCAGGCGCGGCGGAGGCAGGCGGCGCCGAGGCGACGCGGTCCCGCCCTGCCCGGCGGCTTGCGCTCGGCCTCCGTCCTGCGGCGGCGGCGATGCGCGACCTGGACAGGCCGGGCGCGGCGGGCCGGCGATGCGACGGATGGGCCGGGCGGGCGGCATCGCGCTTCAAGGCCGACACCCGTCTGCGGACCCATGCCGCCGGGGATGACGCCCGCGCCCGTCAGCTTGCCCGGGGCCGACGACCGATGGGTGCCCGCCGGAACTGCGCGATGACCGCCCCTTGCGCCTGCGACGCGTCGTCCACGGTCGGACGCCGCGGCGACTGCGCGTCCCTGTCGTGACCGCAGGCGGTTCCGCTCCCGGCCGCGCCGCGTTGTGGCGCATCGCCGACCGCCATACCCTGTCCGCCACGCCGAGGGCCGAGGTGCTGCGATGAATGCCGAACCGCCGCGCAGCTTTCCGAGCTTCGCCGAGGCCTTGCGCGTCTGGTTCCGCATCGGCTGCCTGTCCTTCGGCGGACCGGCCGGGCAGATCGCGCTCATGCACCGGGAGGTGGTGGATGAGCGCCGCTGGGTCTCCGACGCCCGCTTCCTGCACGCGCTGAATTTCTGCACCCTGCTGCCGGGGCCGGAGGCGCAGCAGCTTGCCACCTATCTCGGCTGGCTGATGCATGGGGTGAAGGGCGGCGTCGCCGCCGGGCTGCTCTTCATCATCCCCGGCGCGCTGGTGATGCTGGCGCTGTCGGCGATCTATGTCGGCTTCGGCGCGGTGCCGCTGATCGCGGCGCTGTTCTTCGGGCTGAAATGCGCCGTGCTGGTGCTGGTGGTGGAGGCGCTGCTGCGCGTGGCGCGGCGCGCCCTGAAGGGCCGCCTGCCCTGGCTGCTGGCGGCGGCCGCCTTCCTCGCGCTCTTCCTCTTCGGCCTGCCCTTTCCGCTGGTGGTGCTGGCGGCGGCGCTGCTGGGCTATCTGCTGCCGGCCGCCTTCGCCGGCGGCGGCCATGGCGCGGCGAAGGACGGGCCGCCGGCGATGCTGGACGCGCTGCTGGCCGCCGAGCCCGACCGCATCGCCCGCCTGGCCGGCGCGGCGCGGCGGGCGGGGCTGGTGGCCGTCGCGCTCTGGCTCTGGCCGGTGGCGCTGCTGATCGGAACGCCGCTCTGGGGCGACCTCGCCTGGTTCTTCTCCAAGATGGCGGTGGTGACCTTCGGCGGTGCCTATGCCGTGCTGGCCTATGTGGCGCAGGAGGCGGTGGAGCATTACCGCTGGCTGACCGCCGGGCAGATGCTGGCCGGGCTCGGCCTGGCGGAAACCACGCCTGGCCCGCTGATCCTGGTGCTGCAATTCGTCGGCTACCTGGCCGGGCATGCCGCCGGCGGCGCCTGGGGCGGGGTGCTGGGCGCGGTGCTGACCCTCTGGGTGACCTTCGCCCCCTGCTTCGCCTGGATCTTCCTCGGCGCCCCCTATGTCGAGCGGCTGCATGACCAGCCGCGGCTCAAGGGCGCGCTGGCCGGGGTGACGGCCGCGGTGGTGGGGGTGATCGGCAACCTCGCGCTGTGGTTCGGGCTGCGCGTGCTGTTCGGCGAGGTGCGGGCGGTGCCGCTGGGCCCGGCGGTGCTGGAGGTGCCGGTGCCGACGACGCTGGACCCGCTGGCGGCGCTGCTGGCGATGCTGGCGGCGGTGGCGCTGTTCCGCATGAAGCTCGGCGTCGTCCGCACCCTGGCGCTGACCGCCCTGGCCGGGCTGGTGCTGAAGACCGGCGCGGACTGGCTGCTGGGCTGACCGCCTACAGCCGCGCCGACCAGGAGAGGACGGTGAGGAAGGCGGCGAGGCCGGTGAAGACATGCGCCACCAGCAGCCATTCCGCCGGCTTGCGGGCGCGCCGGGCGATCAGCCGCGGCAGCAGCCCGCCCAGCACGGCGGCGCCCAGCAGCAGGCCCGGGACCAGGCCCGGGGGCGCCCCGTCGCGGCCATGCAGCAGCAGGAAGAACAGCCAGGCACCCAGCGCGCCGGCGGCCAGGTGCAGCGTGACCACCCAGGGCTTGCGGCTGCGGCCCAGATAATGGGCCCCGGCCAGCACGCCGAGCGCGACGGCCGCGAGCAGCAGGGCGATGGTGAGCGACGTCATGCCGGGCGGCTCCGCAGCGGGTTCAGGGCGGCCGGCATGGGTGCCGGCCGCTGCGACCATCATGTCCGGGTCGCCGCCGCCCGACCAACCCCGCAGGCGCCCGCGGCACCGGGACCTCGGGACGCCCGCAGGCCGGCATCAGGCCGGGGTCCGGGTCCGCGCCTGAGGCCCCGGCCGGGGGTCGAGGCCGGCGGCGTCCGACGGGGCGGCGGCCGGACGCCGCCGGAGGCCGAGCGCGCCGGCCATCCGCCGCAGCCCGCCCACCTGCTGCCGGAGCCAGCCGCCGGTGGCGAGGGCTTCGTCGCCATCCGGCACCCCGGTCGGCGGATAGACCCCCCGCCGGAAATCCGCCGTGCCGAAGACCCAGTCCCAGACCGGCAGCAGCACCGCGTAGTTCTTGCCCTGCGCCCCGGCCGAGAGCACGCCATGGTGCAGCCGGTGGAAGCGCGGCGAGACGAACAGGCGCTCCCCCAGCCGGCCGAAATCCAGCCGGACATTGGCGTGCGACAGGCTCTCGGCCAGCCGCAGCAGCAGGACGATGAGCGGGAACTGCCCCGGCGGCACGCCGATCAGCAGGGCGATCCCGCCGAACCACAGCGCCGCCAGCACATCGTCCAGCACATGGTTCCGGTCATCGGTCCAGAAGGTCATCTGCCGCTGGGCGTGGTGGATCTCGTGCAGGGCCCACCACCAGCGGAGGGTGTGCTGCGCCCGGTGCCGCCAGTACTCGCCGAAATCCAGGATCACCACATAGCAGGCGAAGGCCAGCAGCGGGTGGGCGCGCAGCGCCGGGACCAGTTCCTCCAGCGTCGGCGGCAGCAGCCCCTGCTCGGTCAGCCAGCCTTCCCACATCGCCTGGACCGAGGCGAGGAAGACGAAGGCGAGCAGCGGCAGCAGCCCCAGCCGCGTGAGCACGGTGTAGAGCATGTCCGTGCGGATGGCGCGGCGGTCCTGGCGCGGCTCCACCGGCCGCCAGGCTTCCAGCGGCCGGCAGACCAGCCAGACGGCGAGGATGCCGAACAGCCCGAACAGGGCGAAGTCCAGCCAGTCGTAGAGGTCCTCCGCCCAGTCCATCAGCCCCGCGGCGTAGAGCAGGGGCTGCAGCGCATGCTCGAAGATCCAGCCGGTCAGGGCGGCATAGGCGTCGTACAGCGCGTTCATGTCTTGCCTTCGGCCGGCAGGGTGGCGAAGCAGAAGCCGCGCGCCTGCAGCCCCGCGATGATCGGGTCCAGCACCTCGGCGAAGGGGTCCTTCCGGCTGCGCACGCCCCAATGCAGGACCACCACCTCGCCGTCGCGGGTGCGCTCGATGGCACGGCGGGCCAGCACGTCGTTCGGGTGCTTGGCGCTGTCCAGCTCATCCCCCCAGAAGCCGTTGGCGGTCCAGCCCTGGTGGCGCAGCCCGCAGGCGGCGGCCAGGGCCAGGGCGTTGGGCGTGGTGATGCCGCCCGGGGCGCGCCAGAGCGGCAGGATGCGCGCCCCCGGCGCCAGCGCCTGCAGCCGCTCGACCGGGCGCCGCAATTCGGCACAGAGGCCGGCGGCGTCGAGTTGCTCGGCCCCTTCCCCGCGGCGGGACGCGTAGCGGACCCGCCCCGGCGCCGGGTCACCGGCGAAATACCAATGGCGCCAGGTATGGCTCGCGAAGGCATGGCCCTCGGCGGCGCGGGCCCGCCAGAAGGGCGCCCACGACTCGTCCAGGCTGCGGTCGCCGCGATGGGTCGGCTCGTCCGCCACGAAGAGCGTGGCGCGGACATCCCGGCGGCGCAGGATGCCGGCGATCTGCTCGGCCTCCCGGCCCCAGCCGGTGTCGATGGTCAGGTAGACCGTGCCGCGGCAGGCCGGCTGCGCCCGGCCGAGCGCCGGCAGCGCCAGCGCCGCCGCGAGTCCCGGCAGGGCCCGCCGCCTCATCGGGTCAGCATGCGGCGCCAGATCGCCGGCTGGTGTGCCGGCGCCGTCCCGGCATCGGCGGCGGTCGGCACCACCGCCGCCTCGGCCGGCGGCGGCACGACCTCCGAGACCGTCAGCGGCGGCAGCGGGGTCGCCCGCGGCTGCACGAAAATCCCGTGCGGGGAGCGGCCGACCGGGATGGTCTCCGCCTGGCCGGTCGCCGGGTCCACCACCGCCACCCGCGCGATCCAGCGCAACGTCACCCAGAGCCGTCCCTGCGGGTCGAAGGCGATGCAGTCCGGCCCGCCCGGCAGCGGCCAGGAGGCGGTAGGGTTCAGCGTCTCGCCATCCAGCACGGTGATGCGGCTGTCGACCCGGCTGGTGACGTAGAGCACCCGGCCGTCGGGCGAGGGCACGATGGTATGGGCGCCGCGGCCGACGAAGATGGTCCGCTCCACCTTGCCGTCGGCCGGGTTGACCACGGCGACATGGTCGCTGCCCATGATGCCGACCAGCAGCCGCCCGCGGTGCCAGGTGACGCCGGCCGGCTGCGAGCCGACCTCGGCGGTCCAGATCGGCTTGCGCTCCGCCAGGTCAATCGCCATCAGGCTGCGGGCGCCCTGCAGGGTCACGAAGACCATGCGGCTGTCCGGCGTGTAGGCCAGGTGGCTGGGCTTATCCGGCACCCGGAGCCGGGTGAGCAGGGCCCGCGACGCCGAGTCGTAGATGTCCACCTGGTCCCGGCGCAGGCTGGTGACGACCAGAAGCTTGCCGTCCGGGGTCAGCTCCATATGGTAGGGGTTGCTGAACCTCTCCCGCCGCTTCACCTCTGCGGTGGCGGGGTCGATGTAGATCATCTCGTTGCCGCCGCTGTCGCCGACCATCAGCTCGCTGCGGTCGGGCGACAGGATCAGGTGATGCACCTCCCGCAGCACGGGGATGCGGCGCACCTCCTCCCGCGTCGTGCTCTCGAGCACGGAGATGGAGGCATCGGCGCTGTTCAGCACATAGACGAGGTCGGCCCGGGCGGTGCCGGGCAGCAGCCCGACCAGCCCCAGCCAAAGCGCGAGAAGGGCGCGCCGCATGACATCTGGCATCCCGATACAGGGGCGGGAAATTTCCCCGCCCTGGGCGGAAAGGCAAGCGCCGAAGCGCTTACCGGTTCATGGTTGATCGACGCCGCCGCCTGTCTCGCGGGGCGCGAAGCGCATCGCCACGCCGTTCATGCAGTAGCGCTGGCCGGTCGGCGGCGGCCCGTCCGGGAAGACATGGCCCAGATGGCCGCCGCAATTGGCGCAATGCACCTCGGTCCGCACCATGAAGAAGCTGCGGTCGGTGGTGGTGCCCACGGCGCCGTCCGCCGGGGCCCAGAAACTGGGCCAGCCGGTCCCGCTCTCGAATTTCGTCGCCGAGTCGAAGAGCGGGTGGCCGCAGCCGGCGCAGAGGAAAGTGCCTTCGCGCTTCTCGGCATTCAGCGGGCTGGTGCCGGCGCGTTCGGTGCCGTGCTGGCGCAGGACCCGGAAGGCCTCGGGCGACAGGGCGCGGCGCCATTCCTCGTCCGGCTTCTCGACCGGGAAGGTCTCGGCCGGGGGGGCTTCCTTGCGGGAGAACAGGGACATGGAGGTCTTTCCGGGTCAGGCGGCCGGGCGCTTCAGGCGCTCGGCATAGGTCTTGCGGAATTTCTGCACCTTCGGCGCCACCACCACCCGGCAGTAGCCGCTCCAGGGGTTGCGGGCGAAGTAGTCCTGGTGCTCGGGCTCGCCCGGCCAGTAATGCTCGAAGGGCACCAGCTCGGTCACCAGCGCGCCGTCCCAGATGCCGGCCTGCGTCACCTCCGCCATCACCTGCTCCGCCACCGCCTTCTGCTCGGGCGAGTGGTAGAGGATCACGCTGCGATATTGCGGGCCGATATCGTTGCCTTGCCGGTCCTTCGTCGTCGGGTCGTGGATGGTGAAGAAGACCCGCAGCAGGTCGGCGAAGCTGATCTCCTGCGGGTCGAAGGCGATCTGCACCACCTCCGCATGGCCGGTCTTCTTGCCGCAGACCTGCTCGTAGCTGGGGTTCGGCACATGCCCGCCGCTATAGCCGGAATGCACGCTGGCCACCCCGCGCAGGTCGCGGAAGACCGCGTCCAGGCACCAGAAGCAGCCGCCGCCCAGGGTCGCCGTCTCCAGCCCCGCCTTCTCCGTCGTGCTCATCGCGTCCGTCCCATCGGTTTCCCGCAAGATGGGGTCGCGGGCGGCCGGAGTCACCTGCCCCTCCCCGCCCGGACCCGCGGTCCCGCCCCGCCCGCCGCACATGGCACGCCGCTTGCGTGACCCCTGCCACCCGGGACGGGCAGCGGAGGCTTCCAGCATGCAGGTCGGCGTCTTCATCCCCATCAACAACAACGGGTGGCTGACCTCCACCACCTCCCCGCAATACCTGCCGAGCTTCGACCTGAACCGCCGCATCGTGCAGCGGGCGGAGCAATTCGGCCTCGACTTCGCGCTGTCCATGATCAAGCTGCACGGCTTCGGCGGGAAGAGCCGGTTCTGGGACTACGGGCTCGAGAGCTTCACGCTCATGGCCGGCCTCGCCTCGGTGACGCAGCGCATCCAGCTCTTCGCCTCCATCGCCGTGCTGACCATGCCGCCGCCAATCGCGGCGCGCATGGCGGTGACCATCGACAGCATCGCCCCCGGCCGCTTCGGGGTGAACATCGTCTCCGGCTGGCAGGAGGCGGAGTACAGCCAGATGGGGATCTGGCCGGGCGAGGCGCATTTCCAGCAGCGCTACGAATACTGCGGCGAGTATGTCCGCATCATGCGGGAGCTGTGGGCGACCGGCGAGAGCGACCTGAAGGGCCAGTTCTTCCAGATGGACCGGTGCCAGCTGCTGCCGCAGCCCTCGGCCCGGATCCCGATCATCTGCGCGGCGCAGTCGGACAAGGGCACGCGCTTCGCCGCCGAGTACGGCGACTACAATTTCTGCGTCGGCTTCGGCGTGAACCAACCCCAGCGGGTGGCGCCCAGCATCGCCCGGCTGGTCGAGGCGACGCGGGCGACCGGCCGCGAGGTCGGCGCGCTGGTCATGCAGATGGTCGTCGCCGACGAGACCGACGAGGCGGCGATGGCCAAGTGGCGCCATTACTGCGACGGCTACGACCATGAGGCGATGGCCTGGCGCAACGCCCAGGCCGGCGCGGACAAGACCACCGACCCCTACGCCACCGCCAACCGGCAGAGGAACCAGGGCGACAACCACCCGACCAACCAGGGCGTCTTCGTCGGCAGCTATGCCACCGTGGCCCGCCTGCTGGACGAACTTGCGGAGATCCCGGGCCTCTCGGGCGTGATGCTGACCTTCGACGACTTCATCATCGGCATGGAGCAGTTCGGCACCCGCATCCAGCCCCTGATGCGGAGCCGGTCCGCCCTGCGCCTGGCCGCCTGAGCCCCGGCGCCACGGGTCCCGGGGCGCTGCCTTCGTCCGGCGCGGCCATGGCCCGGGCACCCGTCGCCAATGCGCCCGTTGCCGGCGCGCCCATGGCCGGTCCGCCCATGGCCGGCGCGCCCATTGCCGACCTGCCCCGCCGGCGGGACACTGCCGCCGGATGCAGGGGAGGACCAGGTCATGCCGATGAGGCGCATGGTGCTGCAGATCGGCATGGGCACCGATATCCGCGGCGACGAGCCGACCAAGGCGGCGGTGCGCGCGCTGCGCGACGCGCTCTGGCACAACTCGCTCACCATCACCCATGCGCTCGGCGTGGATGTGGACAGCATGCGGGTGAAGGTCACCATCGGCGTGCCCGACCCGCGTCGCGTGGACAAGGCCGCGGTGCTGGCCGTGCTGCCGCATGGCACCGGAACGGTGGAGGTGGTCGAGGGCGGCCTGGCCATCCCCACCGCCGATGGCAGCGGCGTGACCCTGCTGGCCCAGGCGGCGGCCGAGGTCTTCCTCGACCTGCCGGAGGGAGCGGCGGCATGAGCACGACCCTGCGCCGCGTCATCCTCGAGCTCGGCACCGGCAACGACCTGCATGGCGGCGACTACACCAAGGCGGCGCTGCGGGCGGTGCAGGATGCGCTGCACCACTCCTCCCTCAGCATGCTGCGGGCGCTGCGGGTGGACCCGAAGGCGATGGTGGTCGAGGTGACCATCGGCGTGCAGAAGCCGGAGCGGGTGGAGGCCGAGCGCGTCCGCGCCTCGCTGCCGCATGGCCAGGTGACGGTGCGGGTGGTGAAGGGCGGCCTCGACGTGCCGGACCCGGAGCGGGAGGACACCGCCGTCATCGCCTCCGCGGCGATCGCCGTCAGCCTGCCGCTGTAGCCTGCGCCACGGGGCGGGGCGAAGGCCGCGGCGCAGGGCCCCGCCCGCCGGTCCCGGGCCTGGCCCCAGCGTTCGGATGCACGCGCACGCCGTGCCGGCCCGCGGGCGCCGGCGCCCTCAGCGGGATCCCTCGACACCCGCCGGAGCGATGGCCTGGCCGCGGACCCCGGACTGCGACGGCACCTCCAGCCAGCGCCAGAGGCCCGCCGCGAGAAGCGCGCCGGCACATTGCGCCAGGGCGAAGCCCGCCACATCGGCCGGCGCGATGCCGGCGAAGCTGGTGGTGAAGCCGCGCGCCAGGGTCACCGCCGGGTTGGCGAAGCTGGTCGAGGCGGTGAACCAATAGGCCGCCACGATGTACAGCCCGACCGCGAAGGGCACCGCCGTCGCCATCGCCCGCCGCACGCCGAGGATCGCCAGTACGAGGCCGGCCGTCGCCACGCCCTCCGCCAGCCACTGGGCGCCGCCGGTCCGCGCCCGCGTGCCGGCCTCGAGCAGCGCCGGATGCTCGAACATCGCATGCGCCAGCGCCACGCCGAGGATGCCGCCCGCCGCCTGCGCCAGCATGTAGAGCCCGGCGTCGCGCGCCGCGATCTCCCGCCGCAGCGCCATCACCAGGCTGACCGCCGGGTTGAGATGCGCGCCCGAGAGCGGCGCGAAGACCAGGATGATGACCGGCAGCGCCGCGCCGGTCGCCACGGCATTGGCCAGCAGCGCCAGCCCCGTGCTGCCGCCCGACAGCCGCTCCGCCATGATGCCGGACCCGACCACCACGGCCAGCAGCCATGCCGTGCCGAGCGCCTCCGCCGCCAGGCGGCGCGGCAGGCCAGCCATCATCGCGGCTGCGCGCCGCCCGGCGGCGCGGGCAGGATCTCCCGCACCTGCTCGCTCGGCCGGCAGAGCCGCGTGCCGCCGGGCGCGATGACGAAGGGCCGGTTGATCAGGATGGGATGCGCCAGCATGGCATCCAGCAGCGCATCCTCCGACAGGCCAGGGTCGTCCAGGCCGAGCTCGGCATAGGGCGTGCCCTTCTCCCGCAGCGCCTGCCGCACCGTCAGCCCGGCCGCGGCGATGGTCGCCCGCAGCGTCGCGCGGTCGGGCGGCGTCTTCAGGTATTCGACGACCACCGGCTCGATCCCCGCCTCGCGGATCAGGCCGAGCGCGTTGCGGGAGGTGCCGCAGGCCGGGTTGTGCCAGATCGTCACCGCGCTCACGCCGCGCCCTCCCCGGCCGGGGCGCAGCAGGCGGCGGCGGCCGCCGGCAGCACGGCGGCGCCGGAGCCGGCAAGCCGCACGCCGCCCGGCGCCGCCAGCCCGCCATCGCCATAGACCGTCGCCTCGCCCGTGGTGAGGAAGGCCTCCCAGGCGATGCCCTGCGGATCGTTGATCCAGCTCTTCTCCGAGGCGGCGTAGCAGCAGGTGACCGCGCCCTGCTCGAGCACCGGCGCATCGGCGGCCCGCATCCGGCCGTAGACCTCCGTCAGTTCCGCACGGTCCTCCACCTGGATGCCGAGATGGTCGAGGCCGGGCCGGCGCCCGCCGCAGCCGCCGACCCCCTTGGTGGAGACCGCGAAATTCACCCGCGGATCCTCCAGCATCCACTTGGCGTAGTCCGGCTTCACCACCGTGGGCGGCGCGCCGAACAGCCCGCTGTAGAAGCGGATGGTGGCATCCAGGTCCGCGACGGCCAGGTTCACATGCAGGCGCTTCATGGGCCGGGTCTCCTTACCTCGGTCGGGGGACAGCAGGATGCAGGCAGCGCGGCATCCAGAAGCGGAGCGCAGAATTCCGGCCGGCCGCGGCAGCAATCCTGCAGCAGGAAGCCGACCAGCCCGCGCACGCCGGCGAAGTCGGCGGCGTAGATGACCTGCCGGCTCTCCCGCCGTGGCCGCACCAGCCCGGCGCGGGCGAGGATGCCGAGATGCGCCGACATGGTGTTCGCCGGGACGCCACAGGCCCGGGCGATGGCGCCGGCCGGCAGCCCCGCCGGCCCCTGTTCCACCAGCAGGCGGAAGACGCGCAGCCGCGTCTCCTGCGCGAGGGCGCCCAGCGCCTCGATCGCCTCGACTTCCATCATGATTCCAGAATACCGGAATTATCGCAGCGGCGGAAGGACAACGTCGCATCGGCGTGTGACCGGGCGCACAGCCAGGAGTGCCGGCCTCGGGCAGCCTTCCTGCCGGGGCGGATGTTTCCCCTCCGCCCCGTCCCTGTATTTCAGCCTCTCACCCCACCGTGTTCCGCCACGGTGGGGTGATTTTTCAGCCCGGATCGGAAACGGGGTCGCGGCCGGGGTCACGGCCGGCTGCGACCCTATTCGGGCTGCCTGACGGTCCAGACTGTCCAGTTCCCTTGACAATTATCCGGCGCCCCCTTGAATGCGGGGCATGAGCCTGCCGGATCGCACAGGGCCGGAGCGCGCGGCATGAGCCGCCGCGTCATCGTGATCGGCGCCGGCATGGGCGGGCTGGCCGCGGCGCTCGACCTGGCCGCCCGCGGGCGGGAGGTGTTGGTGCTGGAACGCGCCGCCGCGCCCGGCGGCAAGATGCGCCGCATCGCCATCGGCGACGCGGGCGTGGATGGCGGTCCGACCGTCTTCACCATGCGCTGGGTGTTCGAAGGGCTGTTCGCCGCCGCCGGCGCCAACCTGGCGGACCACCTGCCGCTGCAGCCGGTGCGGGTGCTTGCCCGCCATGCCTGGGACGGCGCGCCCGGCCGGCTCGACCTCTTCGCCGATATCCGCGACTCGGCGGACGCCATCGGCGCCTTCGCGGGGCCGGCCGAGGCGCGCGGCTACCTCGCCTTCGTCGAGCGGGCGCGGAAGACCTATGCCGCGCTGGAGGACCCCTTCATCAAGGCGCCGCGGCCGACGCCGGTCTCCCTCGTCTCCCGCGCCGGGCTGGGCGGCATGGGGCGGCTGCTGGCGACCTCGCCCTTCAGCACGCTCTGGGCCGCGCTGGGCGAGCATTTCCGCGACGAGCGGCTGCGGCAATTGTTCGGCCGCTACGCCACCTATGTCGGCTCCTCCCCCTTCCTCGCGCCCGCGACCCTGATGCTGATCGCGCATGTCGAGCAATCCGGCGTCTGGCTCGTGGAGGGCGGCATGCACCGCATCGCCCGTGCCATGGCGGCGCTGGCCGAGGCGAAGGGCGCGCGGTTCCGCTACGGCGCGGAGGTGCGGCAGATCCTGACCCGGGGCGGCCGCGCCGCCGGCGTGCAGCTGGCGGATGGCGAGGTGCTGGAGGCCGACTCGGTGGTGGCGAATTCCGACGTCTCCGCCATCGGCACCGGCCGCTTCGGCCCGCAGGTGGCGAAGGCGGCGGAGGCGGTGCCGCGCGCCCGCCGCTCCCTCTCGGCCATCACCTGGGCGATGCATGTCGAGACCACGGGCTTCCCGCTGGTGCGGCACAACGTGTTCTTCTCCCGCGACTATGCGGCGGAATTCGGCGACCTGTCGGCGCGCGGCCGGGTGCCGGCCTCGCCCACCGTCTATGTCTGCGCCCAGGATCGCGGCGACGCGGACACGCCGCCGGGCGGGCCGGAAAGGCTGCTGGTGCTGATCAATGCGCCGGCGCGTGGCGATTCCCAGCCGCTGGGCGCGACGGAGGTCGCAGCCGCCGAGGCCGCCTGCTTCGGCCTGCTGGAGCGCTGCGGCCTTCGGGTGGCGCGCGACCCGGCGCGGGAGGTGCTGACCACGCCGACCGGCTTCGACGCGCTGTTCCCGGCGACCGGCGGCGCCCTGTATGGCATGGCGGTGCATGGCTGGCAGGCAAGCTTCAGCCGGCCGGGCGCCCGCACGCGGCTGCCCGGCCTGTACCTGGCCGGCGGCAGCGCGCATCCCGGCGCCGGCGTGCCGATGGCGACGCTGTCCGGCCGGCTGGCCGCCGCGGCGGTGATGGAGGACCGGCGATGAACGCGATCACGCCACCGCCTGCCACGGGGCTGCGGGGTTGGGAGTTCGACCGCCCGGTCCCTAAGCATGGCTATGCCTGGTGGTATGTGGATGCGCTGAGCGATGATGGCCGGCACGGCATCACGATCATCGCCTTCATCGGCACGGTCTTCTCGCCCTGGTATGCCTGGAGCCGGCGCTGGGGCGCGGGCGATCCCGAGAACCATTGCTGCATGAATGTCGCGCTCTACGGCGCGCCACGGCGCTGGGCGATGACGGACCGGGCGCGCGGCGCGTTGCAGCGCGGGCCGGACTTCCTCCGCATCGGCCCGAGCGCCATGAGCTGGGACGGCAATGCCCTGACGGTCGAGATCGAGGAGGTGACGGCCCCCCTTCCCTCCCGCCTGCGTGGCCGGGTGCGGGTCATCCCGCAGGCGGTCTCGACCCGGGCCTTCCTGCTGGATGCGGCCGGCCGGCATCGCTGGCAGCCGATCGCCGCGCGGTCGCGCGCCGAGGTCGCCTTCGAGAGCCCGGGCCTGCGCTGGTCCGGCCCGGCCTATTTCGACACCAATGCCGGCGCGGCGCCGCTCGAAGCCGATTTCCGCGAGTGGGACTGGTGCCGCGCGCCGATGCCCGACCAGACCGCGGTGCTGTACGACGCGCTGCGCCGCGACGGCACGCGGCAAGCCCTGGCATTGCGCGTGCGGGCGGACGGGACGGTCGAGGATGCCGAATTGCCGCCGCCCGCCGCCCTGCCGCGCGGCTTCTGGGGCGTGGCGCGGCCGGCGCGGTCCGAGGACGGGCAGGCCCGCCTGGTCCGCAAGCTGGAGGATGCGCCCTTCTACACGCGGTCCGAGATCCGCACGCGGCTGCTGGGGCAGGAGGCGACGGCGGTGCATGAGAGCTTGGCGCTGGACCGCTTCGCCGCCCTTCCCATCCAGGTCATGCTGCCGGTGAAGGTGCCGCGGGTCTGGCGGTAGCTGCCGTCAGCGCATCCCCGCCGGCACCAGCGGCGCCGGTACCGGCACCGGCCTGGTCGCCTCCCCCGGCTCCGACCAGCCGACATCCAGCGTCGCCACCTCCCCGAAGGGCACGCCCCGCCGCTTGGCTTCGGCGATGATCGGCCAGGCGGTCCAGGGCATGGTGAGCAGCGGCAGCGGATCGCGCGCCTGCCAGGTGACGTCGCGGGTGCCGAAGAGGTGGGCGAGGTTGGCGCGGAAGCGCGGCCAGTCGCCGAAACTGTGCTGCGTCTCGGTCAGGCAGGACCAGAATTGCTGCAGCCGGCGTTCCGGCCGATGCCGCAGCGGCTGCGCGGGGTCGAGCACCGCGGGCGCCAGGTCGTCCTGGGCGAAGAAATGCAGGCCGCTGGTGGTGCGCGGGTTGCACTCGATGCCCCAGGGCGTGCCGGCCTCATCGACAATCAGATCGAAGGCGATGAAGCCGGTCCAGCGCGTGGCGGCGACGAAGCGGGCGATCCAGGTCTCGATCGCCGGGTGGTCCACCCGCTCGAAGCCGACGGCCACGCTGCCGGACATGAGCGTGCCGCGATAGACCGCCGTGCCCTGCACCACGCCGTCGCAGGCCAGGCTGCAACTGCTGTGCTCCACGCCCTGCACCAGGCGCTGGACGATGGCGGCCTCGCCCATGGGCAGCGGGGCGCCGCGCGGGATGCGCCGCACCCCGCGGCCGGAACAGGAATGCAGCGGCTTGACGACGACATCGGCCGCATCCGCCAGCCGGCGGGCGCGCGGGTCGTCCAGCGCCCAGGTCTCCGGCACCGTCAGCCCGGCCTCGGCCGCCTGGAGGGCGAAGCCGTGCTTGTCGTGCAGCCGCAGCATGGTCTCGGGCGGCATGGCCAGCAGCCGCACGCCCGCCGGCAGCAGCGGGCGGAGGAAGGCGACATGCATCGCCTCCTCCGAGACCGGCACGACCAGCGAGACCCCCTCCTCTCGGACCACGCGCGCCAGGTCGCGCAGATAGGCCTGCCGGTCCTCGGCCGGCGGCGTCACCCGCAGGCTGCGCGCCACGCTGCGCGAGAGACCGGTCAAGGTGCGGCGATGCGGCTCCGCCACCACCACGCGCCACCCGGCGCGGGCAAAGCTGCGGGCGAGGTCGAGCGCCTTCGGCAGCCGCCCGAGCGTGAGGAGAACCGTATTCACCGCGCCGCCCGGGCGACGCGGCACGTCACCTGCTCCACCGGCCGCGTGGTCAGGCGGGCGGCGGGCTGCACGCGCCCCGGCGCCTCCACATGGAAGTCGAATTCCCGGAACAGCCGGGCGACCAGCAGCACCGCCTCGATGGTGGCGAAGGCGGCGCCGGCGCAGATGCGCGGGCCGATCCCGAAGGGGATGTAGGCGCCCGGCGTCTGGTCCTTCTCCCGTTCCGGCAGGAAGCGGTCGGGGTCGAAGACGTCCGGATCCTTCCAGTAGCCGCGGTGGCGGTGCAGCACCCAGGGTGCGACCATGATCAGCGCGCCGCGCCGCACCTTCGTGCCGCCCAGCTCCGTCGCCTCATTGGCGATGCGCGGCAGGAAGGTGATGGGCGGATACAGCCGCAGCGTCTCGCGGAAGATGTTGCGGATGAATGTCAGGCGCTTGGTGTGCTCGAACTCCACCGGGCCGCCGCCGGTCACCTCCGCGACCTCCGCCCGCAGCCGGGCGACCAGGGCGGGCTGGGTCGCCAGGATGTAGAAGACCCAGGTCAGCGCGCTGGCGCTGGTCTCGTGCCCCGCCAGGAACAGCACGCCGAGCTGGTCGATCAGCTCCTCCCGCGTGAAGGCGCGGCCTTCGCCGTCGCGCGCCTCGATCACCTTGGAGGCGATGTCGTCGAAGCGGGCGCCGGCCGCCAGGTGGCCGTCCAGCAGGTCGCCGAGATGGCCGCGGATCAGCCGGCAGGCCTCCAGCACATCCGCCTTCTGCGGGATGCGGGTCCAGGCGCGGTCCATGATCAGGCGGCGGATCTCGACTTGTGCCACGCTGCGCTCGAACACGGTGAACGCATCGAACACATCGTGGGCCGCCTTGTGCTCCAGCCCGTTGGAGAAGACGGTCCGGCAGATGATGTCCGCGGTCAGGTGGGACATGGTCAGGTCGAGCGAGAAGCGCTCGCCGCGATCGGCGCGTTCGGCGAGCGTCGCCTCGGCCGCGGCGCACCCGGCCTCCATGTCGGGGAAGGCACGGTTCACCCGCATCAGGGTCAGCGACGGGTCGATCATCGCCCGCTGGCGCCGCCAGGTCTCGCCGGAGCTCACGAAAATGCTGTCGCCGATCAGCGGCTCCAGCGCATTCACCATGAGGTCCGATTTCGGGAAGATCTCCTGCGGGTCGAGCAGGACGTGCTTCACCAGGTCGGGCCGGTTCACGATCAGCGTCTGGCGCCGCGACCAGCCGAGCGGGCCTATCTCCATCCGGTAGGCCGCGGCGGGCAGCAGGGCCAGCAGGTTGCCGTCGCCCCGCAGCGCCACCCGGATCAGGGCCATGAGGGCGGAGCGGGAATGCGGGCGCGGGGGGATGTACACCGGGCCTGGACCTCCTGCCGCAAGCACGCCGCGGCGCGGGCCGGCGTTCCGCTTGCTTTACACTAGGCTATGTCAGGTGCCATTGTCGGGCAACCGTCGGAGCGGCCCCGGAAGGCCGGGCCCTGCGCCCCCGGCGGCATCCTGCCTGGGACGCGGCCATGGAGTACCTGCTCTTCGAGTGCCTGGTCGCCGCGCATATCGTCACCGGCGTGACCGGGGCGATCGCCTTCTGGGTGCCGGTGGTCGGGAAGAAGGGCGGCGAGAAGCACCGGCGCTGGGGCCGGGTCTTCACCAAGGCGATGCTGATCACGGGCTCTCTGGCCGTGTGCATGAGCGTCTTCACGCTGGTCCACCCGATGGAGACGCATCCGCACCTGGTCGGGCGGTTCGACGCGGATTTCATCCGCGGCATCTTCGGCTGGATGATGCTGCATATGGGCGTGCTGACCATCAACCTCGCCTGGTATGGCTGGCTAGCGGTCAAGAATGGCCGGCGGCGGGAGCGGAACCGGGAGTGGCGCAATCTGCTGCTGCAGCCCCTGGTGATCCTGGCGGCGCTGAATTGCGCGCTGCAGGGCTGGCTGATCGACATGCCGCTGATGATGGGCATTTCCGTCGTCGGCGTGGCGACGGGGCTGACCAATCTCTGGTTCCTCTACAAGCCGAACCCTGGGCCGATGGACTGGCTGAAGGAACACCTGAAGGCCTTGGTCGGCGGCGGCATCTCCGTCTACACCGCGTTCATGGCGTTCGGGTCGGTGAGGATCATCCCGGAACTGGCGTTGAACCCGGTGATGTGGGCCATCCCGCTGACCACCGGCATCGGCATCATCCTGTACCATTGGCGGAAGATCGACGCGCAGACCCGCGCCCGCGCCGCGCAGATCCGCACGGCGACCGCCTGACTCGAGGGTTCCAAGGGCCATTCGGCCCTTGGCGGTGGGAGCGCGGGGGAGGCAGAGCCTCCCTCCTCTAGCTGCCGACGCGCACCGGCGTCAGGTCCTGGAACCACGACCGCGCCTGGACGAAGCCCTGCACCCGCCGGTGCATCGCCCGCGGGTTCAGGTCATGCGCGACGAAGAGGAAGAGCGCGTCCTCCACCACCTTCGCATGCAGTTCGGAGACCAGCCGGTCCTGCGCGGCCGGGTCGAATTCCGACAGGATCCTGCCGATCAGCGCGTCGTAGTCCGGGTTGGCGAAGCCGCCCCAGTTGTTCCCCGCCGGCGGCGCCAGGTCGCTGCGCAGGAAGCGGATCAGCGCGGTGAAGGGGTCGATGGCGGTGAAGCTGATGTTGATCCCGGTGATCCCGCGGTTGGACGGCGCCTTCCAGCCATCCCGCCAGATCGAGAGCAGGGTGTTCCACTCGAAGACCTCGAACTCGATCTCGATGCCGACCTCCTTCAGCATCTGCTGCACGGCCTCGTTCATCGCCATCGGCTGCATCTGGCCGGACCCGCTGACGCTAATGCCGATCTTGGTGCGGAGCGGCGTCCGGGGGGTCACGCCGGCCTCGGCCAGCAGCCGGCGGGCGGCGGCCTGGTCGAAGGCCCAGCGGAAGCGCGGCACGTTGTTCCAGGGATGGCCCTGCGGCAGCATCCCGGCGCCCTCGTCCATCAGGCCGCCCAGCATGCCCTTCATGGCGGCGCGGTCGATCGCCAGGTTGGCGCCGCGGCGGATCCGGGCATCGCGCCAGGGCGAGCCCTCGGCGGTCGCGAATTGCCAGGTCCAGTTGTGCGGGTACTGGTTGGTGACGATGGTGAAGCCGGCCTGGCGCAGGCTCGGCACGGCATCGGGCGACGGCGCCTCGATCCAGTCCACCTGGTTGCTGCGCAGCGCGGCGACTCGGGTGTTCGGCTCCGACAGGGGCAGCAGGACCAGCCGCTCGCATTTCGGCACGCGCTTCGCATCCCAGTAGTCCGGGTTGCGGACCAGCACGGCGCGTTCGCGGATGGACCAGGACTCCAGCTTCCAGGGGCCGGTGCCGACCGCCTTCGGCATGTAGTTGTCCCAGTTCCGACCCGCGGCCTCCCAGGCCGCCTGGTGGACGATGCCGATCCAGCTGACGCCATAGGGCACGGTGCTGTCCACGGTGCGGGTCTCGACCACGAAGGTCTTGTCGTCCGGCGCCTCGTAGCTGGCGATGGTCGGGATGCGGACGCGGCCGAAGGCGGCGGCGCTGCGGTCGAAATGCGGCGCGTCGGTCTTGAGCACGCGGTCGAAGGAGAAGACCACGTCCTGCGCCGTCAGCGGCTTCCCGTCATGGAATTTCACCCCGTCCCGCAGGGTGAAGGTCCAGCGGCGCGGGTTGGCCGGGTCCACCGTCCAGGCGGTCGCCAGGCCGGGGACCAGCGTGGCCGGCGCATCCGACTTCGACAGGTCCCAATGGATAAGCTGGTCGTAGAGGGTGATGCCCATGAAGCGATGGCCCTCGGCGCCCTGGTCCGGGACGCCGTTGGTCAGCGGCACCGCCGCGGCTGTCATTCCGACGCGCAGCGTGCCCAGGCCTTGGGCAAGCGCCAGGTCCCATGGCAGGGCGGCCGAGGCCAAGATGCCGCCCGCGCCGCCGAGCAGGCCGCGCCGTCCGAAGCCGGTTTGCACGATGTGACTCTCCCTCTCCGCAGGTCTTGCGGAGAGGGCGAAGCAAGCCCCGGGCCGGGATCCCACGGGCGGCCGCCCGGCGCGCCCGGCCGGTATCAGTGCATCCGGCGTCAGTTCATGCTGATCGGCGTCAGGTCCTGGAACCAGGACTGCGCCTGCACGAAGCCGCGGACATTCCGGCTCATCGCCCGCGGGTTGAGGTCATGCGCGATGAATATGAACAGCGAGTCGTCCACGATCTTGGCGTGCAGCTCCGCCACCAGCCTGTCCTGCGCCGCGGGCTCGAAGGTCTCGTAGATCTTGCCCATCAGCGCGTCGTAGTCGGCATCGGCGAAATAGCCCCAGTTGTTGGCCAGCGGCGGCACCAGGTCCGACTTCAGGAAGCGGATCATCGCCAGGAAGGGGTCGAGCGCGGCGTAGGAGATGTTCACGGCCGAGACGCCGCGGTTCGACGGCGCCTTGGCCCCTTCCCGCCAGATCCCCAGCAGGGCGTTCCACTCGATGACCTCGAAGGTGACCTCGATGCCGATCTCCTTCAGGTTCTGCTGCACCGCCTCGTTCATCGGCAGCGGCTGCATCTGGCCCGACCCGCTGGGGGAGATGGCGACCCTGGTGCGCAGCGGGTTGCGCGGGCCGAAACCGGCCTCCTGCATCAGGCGGCGGGCCGCGGCGGGGTCGTAGCGTACGGGGTCCTTGGGCTGGCCATACCACTGGTGGCCGGGCGGCAGCAGGCCGGCGCCGGGCAGCATGGTGCCGCCCAGCATCGTCGCCATGCCCTGGCGGTCCACCGCCAGGTTCGCCGCCTTGCGGATGCGCGCGTCGCGCCAGGGCGAGCCCTCGGCGAAGGAGAGGTGCCAGGTCCAGTTGTGCGGGTACTGGTTGGTGATCACCTGGAAGCCGGCCTGGCGGAGGCTGGGGATGGCGTCGGGCGGCGGCGCCTCGATGAAATCCACCTGGCCGCTGCGCAGCGCGGCGACGCGGGTATTGGCTTCCGGCAGCGGCACCAGCACCACGCGGCCGGTCTTCGGGATGCGCGTCGCATCCCAGTGGTCCGGGTTGCGGACCAGCACGGCGCGTTCGCGGATGGAGAAGCTCTCCAGCCGCCAGGGCCCGGTGCCGACCGGGCGCTGCATGTAGTTGTCCCAGTTCCTGCCCGCAGCCTCCCAGGCGCCCTGATGGGTGATGCCGATCCAGGTCATGGTGTAGGGGATGGTGCTGTCCACCCGGTTCGTCTCGATGACGAAGGTGTTCGGCCCCTCGGCGCGCCAGCCGACCACCGTCGGCATGCGGATGCGGGCGAAGGCGGCGGCGCGCGGGTCGAATTCCGGTGCATCGGACTTGAGCGCGCGGTTGTAGGAGAAAACCACGTCCTCGACGGTCATGACCTTGCCGTCGTGGAATTTGACGCCGTCCCGCAGGGTGACGATCCAGCGGCGCGGGTTCGCCGGATCGGTCCGCCAGGACGTCGCCAGCGCGGGGCGCAGCGCGACCGGCTTGTCGGACGTCGTCAGGTCCCAGCTGGTCAGCTGGTCGTAGATGGTGATGCCCATGAAGCGGTGGCCCTCCGCCCCCTGGTCCGGCACGCCGTTGGACAGCGGCACCGCCGAGGCGGTCATGCCGACGCGCAGCGTGGTGTTCGGCCCGCCCTGGGCTAGCGCGAGGTCATAGGGCAGCACCGCCGCGGCGGCGGCGCCGCCCAGCAGGCCGCGGCGGCCGATGGTGAAGCTCATGTCGTGAAGCCCCCGGTCTGGTCTTGGTTGGGCAGGCCGGATTCACGCGCTCGGGCATGGCTGCCCTCGCACGATCCGGCCTGGTTCTCCGTCATCCCATGCGGATCGGCGCCAGGTCCTGCAGCCAGGACTGCGCCTGCACGAAGCCCTGCACCTTCGGGCTCATCGCCCGCGGGTTGAGGTCATGCGCGATGAAGATGCAGGCATCCTGGTCCACCAGCCGGGCATGCAGCCGGCGCATCAGGATCGCCTGCTTCTCCTCGTCGAACTCCTCCAGCAACGCGTCCATCAGCGCATCCGCCTGCGGATCCGCATGCCTGCCCCAGTTGAAGGCGACCGGCGGCGCGAAGGCGCTGTGCAGCGGCCGGATGAAGCCAACATAGGGGTCCTGCGCATTCCAGGACGCGTTGATGGCGTGGCAGCCGCGCGCGCCGGGCATCCAGGCGCCCTCCCGCAGCTGGGTCAGCAGCGTGTTCCAGTCCATCACCTCGAAGGCCAGATCGATGCCGACCTCCTTCAGGCTCTGCTGGACGTATTCGTTCATCGGCAGCGGCTGCATCTGGCCGGACCCGCTGGGCGAGATGGCGACCTTGGTGCGGAGCGGGTTGCGTGGGGTGAAGCCGGCCTCGGCCAGCAGCTTCCGCGCGGCATTCGGGTCGAAGCGCGGCTTGTGCTCCGGCGTGCCGTACCAGGGATGCCCTTCATAGAGCAGGCCGGCGCCCTCGCTCATCATCCCGCCCAGCAGCTGCTTCATGCCGGCGCGGTCGATGCCCAGGTTGGCCGCGCGCCGGATGCGCGGGTCGCGCCAGGGCGAACCCTCCACATAGGACAGGAAATACATCCAGTTGTGCGGGTAGAGGTTGCTGGCGATTCGGAATCCGGCCTGGCGCAGCGTGGGAAGGGCGTCGGGCGGCGGCGCCTCGATGAAATCCACCTGGCCGGCGCGCAGGGCGGCGACGCGGGTATTCGGCTCGGCGAGCGGGAGCAGCACCAGCCGCTCGGCCCGCGGAATGCGTTCGGCATCCCAGTAGTCCGGGTTGCGGACCATCACGCAGCGCTCGCGGATGCTGAACTGCTCCAGCTTCCAGGGGCCGGTGCCGATGGCCTTGGTCATGAACGTATCCCAGTTGCGCCCGGCGGCCTCCCAGGCGCCCTGGTGTGTGATGCCGACCCAGACCAGCAGATAGGGCAGCAGCGCATCCACCCGGTTGCAGTCGATGATCAGCGTATGCGGCCCGTCGGCCCGGTAGGAGGCGACGGTGAAGAAGCGGGACCGGCTGATGGCCGAGCCGCGGGCATCGAAGGCCGGGTGGTCGTTCTTCACCAGCCGGTCGAAGGAGAAGACGACATCCTCGGCGGTGAAGGGCTTGCCGTCATGGAAGCGCACGCCCTGGCGCAGGGTGAAGATCCAGCGCTTCGGGTCGGCCGGGTCGGGCTTCCAGGCGGTGGCGAGGCCGGGACGGAGGGTGGCGGGCTTCTCGGCGCTGGACAGGTCCCAGTGCACCAGCTGGTCGAACAGCGTGATGCCCATGAAGCGATGGCCTTCCGCCCCCTGGTCCGGCACGCCATTGGCGAGCGGGACGGCGGAGGCGGTCATGCCGACGCGGAGCGTGCCGCTGGCGCCCTGGGCGAGGGCGAGGTCCCAGGGAAGGGCGGCGGTGGCGCCGACGCCGCCAAGCAGGGCGCGGCGGGACAGGGCTGCGGACATGGGCGGGGTCTCCCTCCGGATCGCGGCGGCGAGAGGCTAGGCATTGCCGCAGCATTGGGCAATACGGTTCGATTGATCAATAATTGATCTGAAGCGTCGTCCAGTTGCCGTCTTTTGCACCAGATGGGGCGGGCTTCCGACCGCTTCCGTTAGCCTGCTAGGCTTCGACCTGCGGCGGCGCCGCTGTGCCGCCCCCAAGATCGTCCAGGGGAGCCCGTCCATGCATCTCACCCGCCGCGCCGTGCTCGGCGCGACCGCCGCCATGCCCGTCCTCGGCTTCGGCAATGCCCGCGCCCAGGCCAGCGAGACCATCCGCATCGGCGTCCTGACCGACCTCTCCGGCCCCTATCGCGACGTCACCGGCCCGACCTCGGTCGCCTGCGTCCGGCAGGCGGTGGAGGAGTTCACCGCGCAGAACCCCGCGATCCGCGTCGAGATCATCACCGCCGACCACCAGAACAAGCCGGATATCGGCGTCAACACCGTGCGGCAGTGGTTCGACCAGCGCGGCGTCGATGTGGTGACGGATGTCGGCAACAGCGCCATCGCGCTCGGCATCAATCCCGTCTGCGTCGAGAAGGACCGCATCCATCTGAATGCGTCCGCCGGCACCTCGGAGCTCACGGCGAAGTCCTGCACGCCGAACAGCATCCACTGGTCCTACGACACCTGGTGCCTGTCCAACACCTCCGGCACCGCGCTGACCAGGGCCGGCGGCGACACCTGGTACTTCATCACCGCCGACTACGCCTTCGGCCATGCGATCGAGCGCGACACCACCCGCTTCGTCGAGGCCGCGGGCGGCCGGCTGCTCGGTGCTTCCCGCTATCCCTTCCCGCAGACCACGGATTTCTCCGCCTTCCTGCTGCAGGCGCGGGCCTCGCGCGCCAAGGTGCTCGGCCTCGCCATGGCCGGCGACGACCTGGTGAACTGCGTCAAGCAGGCGCAGGAATTCGGCCTCGGCCGGTCGGGGATGAAATTCGCCGCCATCATCGGGTCCATCACCGGCGTGCTCGCGGCGGGGCTCGAGACCATGCAGGGCATGTACATCGCCGAGACCTTCTGGTGGGACCTCGACGACCGCACCCGCGCCTTCACCCGGCGCGTGCAGCAGAAGCTGCCGGCCGGCGTCTTCCCCAACTATGTCCACGCCGCCAACTATTCGGGCGTGCTGCACTACCTGAAGGCGGTGAAGGAACTGGGCCCGGCGCGCGCCAAGGCGAGCGGGCGGGAGGTGGTGGCGCTGATGAAGCGCATGCCGACCGATGACGACGCCTTCGGGCGCGGCACCATCCGGGAGGACGGGCGGAAGATCCATCCCAGCTACCTGCTGCAAGTGAAGAAGCCGGGGGAGAACCGCTACCCGGGTGATGTCTACACCCTGGCGGGGACCGTGCCGGCGGAGCAGGCCTTCCGGCCGCTGTCGGAAGGGGGCTGCCCGCTCGTCCGAGCGTGACAGCGCGCATCCGGCCCGTTGCGCCGGCCGACCTGCCGGCGCTGGCCGGCATGGTCGCGGCGCTGGCCGCCCATCACGGGGAGGTGGCGGAGGCGACGCCGGACGCGCTTGGCCGCCATCTCTTCGCGCCCCAGGCCGCGGCCTGGCTTGCCGTTCTGCTCGCCGAGGAGGATGGCGGCCCGCTCGGCTATGCCGTGCTGTTCCGCTTCTTCCCGGTGCAGACCGGCGAGACCTCGGTGATCCTGGAACACCTCTATGTCGCGCCGGCGGTGCGCGGGCGGGGGATCGGCCGCGCACTGCTGCAGGCCGCGGCCGAGCAGGGCCGGGCCTGGGGCTGCGCCGATCTCCGCGTGGCCGCCCGTACCGACAACGCGGCCGCCCAGCGCTTCTACGAACGCCAGGGCCTGCAGGGCCGGCCACGCAGCGGCATCGCCTATCGGATGCCGCTGGGCTGAGGACACATGCCGGCCAGCATGAATGCTGTCCGGCATGATCATCGGGTTCGGCGTGCAGCCGCCACGCCAGCCCTGCGCACCGGTGTCACGCCTTGCTGTAGGCGTCCGCGCCGTCGAAGCGCTGCAGCTTCTCGATATGCATCCAGTTGTGCTGCCGGCCAATCCGCTGCAGCAGGTCGGTGATCTCGGCGATGCCGTTGCCCTTCGGCGGCTCTCTGAACATGAAGCGGGCGCGGAAATGGTCCACCAGGAAGGTGTGGCCCGCCACCTCCGGCCAGACCTGGGCGCCGCGGCTGCCGATCATCGCCAGGTCGAAGGCGCTGCCCTCGGCCGCCGCCTGCAGGGTGATGGAGATGGCGCGCGGGTCGCGCTCGCTCTCGACGAAGACGTCCACGCCGACCAGCTCGCGCGTGCTGGCGGCGCGGTACCAGGTGATCTGCGGCCAGCGCTTCAGCGCGATCGGCCGGTATTCGCGCGCCGGCACCAGCGCGCTCTCGCGGCCCAGATTGGCGATGACCCGGTCGACGAATTGCTGGGTCGGCACGCCCTCGGCCTCGCGCGCGATGTCGCCGGTCAGGTCCCTGCCCTCCTCCAGCGTCACATACAGCGCATGCTCGATCCGCCGCGCGGTGGCGAAGTCGCCGACATGACGCAGCATCATCAATGCCGAGAGCAGCAGGGCCGTCGGGTTGGCGATGCCCTTGCCGGCGATCTGCGGCGCCGAGCCATGCACCGCTTCGAACATCGCCACCCCGTCGCCCAGGTTGGCAGAGGGCGCGACGCCCAGGCCGCCGACCAGCCCCGCCGCCAGGTCCGAGAGGATGTCGCCGTTCATGTTGGTCATGACGGCGACGTCGAACTGCTCGGGGCGGATGACCATCTGGTGGGCGCAGTTGTCGACGATCATGTGTTCGTTGCTGAGCGACGGGTACTCCGCCAGCACCTGCTCGCCGACGCGCTTCAGCATCCCCTCGGTCAGCTTCATGATGTTGGCCTTGGTGGCGACGGTGACCTTCCGCCGCCCCTCGGCCTCCGCCACCGCCGCGGCCAGGCGCAGGATCCGCTCGCAGCCGACCTCGGTGATGATCTTCAGGCATTGCGCGACGCCGGGCGTCTGCATGTGCTCGATGCCGGCATAGACATCCTCGACATTCTCGCGCACCACGACGAAGTCGATGCCGCGGCCGGAGAAGGGGGTGCGGATGCCCGGCAGTTCCCGCACCGGGCGGACATTGCCGTACATCTCGAAGGTCTTGCGCAGCGCGACATTGGCGGATTTCTCGCCATGACCCACCGGCGTCTCCAGCGGGCCCTTCAGCGCCACGCCGGTGCGGGCGATGCTGTCCAGCGTCTCCCGTGGCGCGCCGGAGGCAATGCCGCGGCGGAAGGCCTCCGCCCCGGCCAGCGCCTCCTCCCATTCCACCTGGGCGTCGGCGGCCGCCAGGACCTGCTGGGTGGCGCGCATCACCTCCGGCCCGATGCCGTCGCCGGGGATGGCGGTGACCGTCACCTTGCTCCGCACGGGAAGCTGCGGCGGGATGGAGTCCATGGGTCGTCGTCCTCAAGCCGTGAATGCTGCGGTGCAGCGGCTACCCGAACGCCCTTGCGGGTCCATTGATCCGGCTCACAGCTGGCGGAACGGCGCATCGTTCCGGCCGGAGTTGCGTTGCGGCAGGCGAACGCCACCCCCCCCCGAGGTTCCCGCATGCGCGCAGCCCGTCCCTTGCTTCTCCTGGCCCTGTTGCTGCCGCCGCCGCTGGCGGCGCAGGAGCGCGCCACCGGCGCCGTCACGGTGGAGCAGCCGCCGCCGGAGCCCAAGGGCGCCACCGTCACCACCCCGGATGGGCGGGTGGTGGAGGTGCCGCGCGGCGGCGCCTTCCAGGTCCAGGGCGCCAATGTGGTGGTGGAGCGGGAGACGCCGCGCGGCACCACCCTGACCGTGCAGAACGACGTGCTGTTCGACTTCGACAAGGCCGAGCTGCGGCCCGAGGCGGCGGAGGCGCTGGGCCGCGTCGTGGACGTCATCCGCCAGCGGACTCCGCGCGCCGTCACGGTCGCGGGCTACACGGATTCCCTCGGCTCCGACGCCTACAACCGGCAGCTGTCGCTGCGCCGGGCGGAATCGGTGCAGCGCTGGCTGGCGACCGAAGGCGGCGGCGGCCTGCCGCCGCTGCGGGTGGAGGGCAAGGGCGAGAGCGATCCGGTGGCCCCGAACACGCTGGACGGGCGTGACAACCCGGATGGCCGGCAGAAAAACCGGCGGGTCGAGGTGCTGCTGGAACGCTGATGCTGACGGCCGTTGATCCTGGCCGATCAACGGCCCCTTGATCGCCGGGCGGCCTGCGCCGCAAACCCCGGCGACGCGGCATGGGCCGCGGCGCTCGGCATGACCGGAGCATTCATGCCGTCGATATCAGGCAGCACAGTGCCCGAACCAGGGCCACCGCCGGTCGCCTTCGGCCGGCACGGCCCCTGCGGGGCCCGGCGAAGGCGCTGCGCGGCCCCCAAGCTGCGGGACCAGCGCCGATGCGTCGTCATCCGGGGCCGTGGCGGTCAGGCGGCCACCGGATGCACGAAGCCATAGGCCGGCCAGGCGCTCGCCCCGTAATCGCCGCGGCGGGGATACCAGATCCGCAGGAGCGACCAGTCATTGTCAGGCGAGATGTCCTGCACCGGCTGGTCCCGCGCTTCCTGCCCCTTTTCGCGGCCGGAGGCCCAGTTGGCATGGTCCACCCGGATCTCCCGGGCCGAGACCAAGCGGGTGACCACCGCGACATGCCCCTGCGGCAGCCGTGAGGTGCGCATCAGCACCAGCACGCTGCCCGGGCGCGGCGCCCGGCCGCGGGCATAGCGGCCCGCCGCCGCCTCCCACCACTGCCAGGCATCGCCGCGCAACGCGATGCCGGACCGCGCCCGGGCATAGGGCACGCAGGACCAGGTGCCCGGCCCCGCTGCGGCGCTGCCCGACCGCGGCGTACGCCCGGTGCCGCAGGCGGCCAGCAGCAACGGCGCCAGCAGGACCAGCCGTCGCATGCCCGTCTCTCCTCCTCCGCCGCTCCTCGCCGCGACTCGCGCGCAGCCCTGTGATGTCGCCGCCGCGGCCCGCGGCCCGCAAGCCCATCCGGCGGATGCGGATTGCCGGGAGAGACCGGCCGCGCGGCCATATTTCGGGGCAGCATCATGATGCGCATCCGGCATGATCTCACCGCGACGGGCCAAGTGCCTGCCCCGCCTCGATTCCGGTCGGGAACCCCGGGCGGCAACCCGGCGAATTCCCGCTGCCACCCCCTGCGCGGCCTATCGCCCGCGCGCCCGGCCTGTGCTGAAAGAGCGCCCCGGAGCGGCGGCAACGCCCCCGGACCGGAGACGGCCAGGGCGTCCAGCCACTGCCAGGAAGGGCCACGATGATGACGACACCACCCAATCAGCCCCGGCGGGCCGCGGCCCGCGCGCGGCGGGTCGCCGCGCTCGCCACCGCGGCGGCCCTGCTCGCCCAGCCGGCCCTCGCGGTGCCGCGCTGCTCGAACGAAACCGACCAGGCGGTCTTCGAGGTCGAGGCGCTGAAGACCGAGCTGATGGTCGTGGCGACCACCTGCAAGGGCAATACCGAGGATCGCTACAACGACTTCGTGCGCCGGTACCAGCAGGCGCTGGTCGCCTCCAACCGCGCCCTCGGCCAGTATTTCACCCGCTCGCATGGCCGCGGCGGCCAGCGGCAGCAGGACATCTTCATCACCGAGCTGGCGAACGCCCGGTCCAACAACGCCCGCCAGCTCGGCAGCGATTTCTGCCCGCGCAACAGCGGGCTGTTCGACGAGGTGATGGCGCTGCAGGGCGTGACGGACCTGCCCGCCTATGCCGCGACCAAGGACCTGCTCGCCTCCGGCGTCACCGCCTGCCCGGGCGGCCAGGCCGCCGCGCCGCACCGCGCCACCCCCGCCGCCGCCCGCCGGAGCCCCGCCCGATGATCCGCCGCGCCATTGTCGCCACCGGGGCCCTCGCCGCGCTGGCCGGCTGCCAGCAGCCGCAGCAGGCGGCCGGCCCCGCCGGCGCCCGCGTCTACTACGCCGACACGCAGGGCGCCGCGTCGGTCTGCGAGGCGCCGCGCTCCGTCGCGCTGGCGGCCGGCCAGCAGGCCGAGGCGGCGATGACGGTGAAGAACGACGGCGGCTGGTGCGGCATCACGGTCGCGCTGTCCGGCAAGCCCTACGACGCCGGGCTGCTGGTCGGCCGGCCGGAGCATGGCCGCGTGCATGTCCGCAAGGTCGGCGATGCCACCCGCGTCGACTACATCCCGGATGCCGGCTTCGGCGGCGAGGACCGCTTCACCGTGCGTTTCCTGCCGGGCAATCCGGCGCTGCGCGTGATGGTCAACGTGCAGTATACGCCGCCGCCGGCCCCGCCCGCGCCGCCGGCCCCGCCGCCGCGGACGCCGGCGCGGCGGCGGTAGAATTGGGGAGGGCACCGCCCTCCCCCCACCCCACCGGTCCGGGCCGCCACCCGGCCCGGACCGGTGGGCGTTCAGCGCCTCAGGCCCAGCGTGACCTCGCGGTGCCAGATATATAGGCCGCTGCCGACCAGCACCGCCATGCCAGCCAGGTCCCAGCCATCCGGCAGCTCCGCCCAGACCAGCACGCCGAGCGCGGTGGTCCAGAGGATCGCCGAGTATTCGAAGGGCGCCAGCAGCGTCGCCTCGCCGCGCCGATAGGCATCCGTCATCATCAGCTGCGCCACCGCCGAGACCAGGCCGATCCCGGCCAGCAGCGCCCATTGCCCGGGCGTCGGCGGGACCCAGACCGGGATGGCCGCCAGCGCCGAGAGCAGCGTGGCGCCGAAGGCGAACCACAGCACGATGGTGACATTCGCCTCCCCGGCATCGCCCATGCGGCGGATGGAGATCATCGCCAGCGCCCAGCCCAGCGCGCCCAGCAATACGGCGCCGAGGCCGGACAGGCTGCCGCCCGCCGCCCCGGTCGGCAGCGTCATCAGCAGCACGCCGCCGAAGCCCGCCAGCACCGCCAGGCCGCGCCGCGGCCCGACCCGCTCGCCCAGCAGCGGGATGGACAGAAGCGTCAGGAACAGCGGCATGGTGAAGCCGAGCGCGGTGACGGTGGCGATCGGCAGCACCGTCAGCCCGTAGAAGGTGCCCACCATGCCCAGCAGCCCGCCGATCAGGCGCAGCCCGTGCAGGCCCGGGTTGCGCGTGCGCAGCGCCCGTACCCCGCCGGCCTGCCACAGCAGCGGCAGCAGGGCCGGGATGGCGAAGAGGTTGCGGCACAGCACCACCTGGGCCAGCGGCACCTCCCCGCCCAGCGCCTTCACGAAGGCCCCGGCCACCGCGAAGATGCCCGCCGCCCCCATCACCATCAGCACCGCCCGCCGCCGCGTGGCGGCCCTCCGGGCCTGGTCGGCAGGCGGCATCGCCGGCGCGGAGGCGGCCGGGGCGGGTGCTTCGGGCATTCCTGGGTCCATGGACGGCGTTGGGGGGCAAGGCTAGGGTCGCCGCCGCATGAAGGCCAGACCAGCCAAGGCGCCGCCCATCCCGGCGCATCCCGGCGTTACGGTGCTGGAGGACGAGGTGGTCTGGGACGGCCGCTTCCCGCTGCAGCGCGTGCGCTTCACCTATACCCGCTTCGACGGATCGCAGTCCGGCGAGCTGGTCTGGGAGCTGTGGCGCCGCCATGCCGGCGTCGCCGTGCTGCCCTATGACCCCGTCGCCGACGCGGTCGCGCTGATCGAGCAGTTCCGCCTGCCGGCGCTGGCCGCCGGGCTCGACCCCATCATGGTCGAATGCCCGGCCGGGCTGCGGGAGCCGGGCGAGACGCCCGAGGCGGTGGCGCGGCGCGAGACGCTGGAGGAGACGGCGCTGCGGCCCGACCGCTTCGAGCTGATCTGCGAGACCATGCTGATGCAGGGCGGCTGCGACGAGACCATGCACTACTACGCCGCCCGCGTGCGCCTGCCGCAGCCGGGTGAGGCGGGGACGCATGGGCTGGCGGCCGAGCACGAGGAGACCCGCGTGCTGGTGGTGCCGGCGGAGCAGGCCTTCGCGATGCTGGACGACAACCGGATCAGGAACGTGACCGCGATGGTGTGCCTGTGGTGGCTGCGCCACCACCGAGCGCGGCTGCGGCAGGAATGGGCGTGATGGCGACGGAATTGCTCTACCGCGAGGATGCCTATGCGCGGGAGGCGGCGGCGCGCGTGCTGGCCGCCGGGCCGGAAGGCGTGCTGCTGGACCGCACCCCCTTCTACGCCCAGGCGGGCGGCCAGCCCGGCGACGCCGGCTGGCTGCGCTGGCCCAAGGGGGATGGCGTCGGGGAGATGGCGGTGGCCAGGGCCGTGAAGGGCCCCGACGACACGGTGCTGCACCTGGCCGCCGAGGGTGCGGCGCTGCCGCCGGTGGGCGCCGAGGTGACCGCCGCGCTCGACTGGGGCCTGCGCCACCGGCACATGCGCATGCACACCGCCTTGCACCTGCTGTGCAGCCTGATCCCCGGCGCGGGCGTGACCGGCGGGCAGATCGGCGCCGACCGCTCGCGGCTCGACTTCGACCTGGCCGCGCCGCCGGCCAGGGACTGGCTGACCGGGCAGCTCAACGCGCTGGTCGCCGCCGACCATGCGGTGGGCGAGCGCTGGATCGCCGAGGAGGAGCTGGACGCCAATCCCGGCCTGGTGCGGACGCTGTCGGTGCAGCCGCCGCGTGGCGCCGGCCGGGTGCGGCTGGTGCGGATCGGGCCCGAGGAGGCGCCGGTGGACCTGCAGCCCTGCGGCGGCACGCATGTCCGCCGCACGGCGGAGATCGGCCGGCTGGAGGTCACCAAGCTGGAGAACAAGGGCAAGCAGAACCGGCGCGTGTACCTGGTGCTGGCGGAGGGCGCGGCATGAGGCGCGACATGGGGCGCGACACTGGCGCCGGCCCAGAACGGGAGTGAGCGGCATGGACAACCTGGTCTCCACCGGATGGCTGGCGGCGGAGCTCGGCAAGCCCGACCTGCTGGTCTTCGACTGCTCCACCTACCTGCCCGGCGAGCCAGGCAACAAGCATGACGGCTTCCGCGCCGCGCATATTCCCGGCGCGCAGCTCTTCGACATCGACGTCATCGCCGACACGGACAGCGACCTGCCGCACATGGTGCCGACCCCGGCGCGCTTTGCGAAGTTGGCGGGCGCCCTCGGCCTCTCCAACGCCTCACGCGTGGTGTTCTACGACCAGCACGGGCTTCGCGCCTCGGCCCGCGGCTGGTGGATGCTGCGGCTGTTCGGGCATGACGCGGTGGCGGTGCTGGATGGCGGCCTGCCGACCTGGCGGCGCGAGGGCCGCCCGGTCGAGACCGGCGATGCCCCGCCCCGTGCGCCGGCGAGCTTCGTCCCGGACTTCCGGGCGGAGCGGCTGCGGGGCATCGGCGACGTCAAGCGTATCGTCCGGCAGGGGGGTGGCAGCGAGCTGATCCTCGATGCCCGCGCCAAGGGCCGCTTCGACGGCACGGCGCCGGAGCCGCGCGCCGGCCTGCCCGCCGGCCACATGCCGGGCGCCGCCAATGTCCCGGTCTCCGACCTGGTCGGGCCGGACCTGGCGATGAAAAACCCCGCCGAACTGCGCGCGATGTTCGAGGCCGCGGGAGTGACCGCCGAGCGGCCCGTCGTCACCTCCTGCGGCTCCGGCGTCACCGCCTGCGCCCTGGCGCTCGGCCTGGTGCGGGCCGGCTTCCCGGAGCCGGCGGTGTATGACGGATCCTGGACCGAATGGGCCCTGCGGCCCGAGACGCCGAAGGTGCACAGCTGATGCCGGACGACTCGCTCCCCAAGAAGACCTACGGCTTCTCCACGCGGATGAGCCATGCCGGCCGCGCCGGCACGCGCATCCACGGCTTCGTCAACCCGGCGGTGCATCGCGGCTCCACCGTGCTGTTCCCGAACAGCGCGGCCCGGCGCGACGCGGCGAAGCACCGGCTCGAGCAGTACATGACCTACGGCACGCAGGGCGGGCCGACCCATTACGCGCTGGAGGACGTGATCGCCGAGATCGAGGGCGGCACCCGCGCCCTGATCCTCGGCACCGGCCTCGCCGCCGTCGCGGTGCCGCTGCTGGCCTGGCTGAAATCCGGCGACCACTGCCTGATGCCGGACAGCGTCTATGGCCCGGCGCGCAACCTCTGCGACGGGCTGCTGAAGGGCTGGGGCGTCGAGACGACCTATTACGACCCGACGGTGGACGAGGCGGCGATGGCCGCGCTGATCCGCCCCAACACCAAGGTGGTCTATACCGAGAGCCCCGGCAGCCACACCTTCGAACTGCAGGACATCCCCGCCATCGCCCGCGCCGCGCACGCCAGCGGGGCCAAGGTGATGATGGACAACACCTGGGGCATCCACCACTTCCGGCCCTTCGAGAAGGGCGTCGATGTCTCGATCCAGGCGCTGACCAAGTATGTCGGTGGGCATTCCGACGTGCTGCTGGGCAGCGCGACGGTGAACAACGAGGAAGACTGGCGCGTGCTGCGCAGCGCCGCCTCGCAGCTCGGGCAATATGCCTCGCCCGATGATTGCTGGCTGGCGCTGCGCGGCGTGCGCACCATGGCGGTGCGGCTGAAGCAGCAGGAACGCCATGGGCTTGAGGTCGCGCGCTGGCTGAGCGGCCGGCCGGAGGTGCTGCGGGTGCTGCACCCGGCGCTGCCGGAGCATCCGCAGCACGACCTGTTCCGGCGCGACTTCAGCGGCGCCTGCAGCCTCTTCGGCCTGGTCTTCCAGCCGCGCTTCGCGCTGGAGGATGTCTACCGCTTCATCGATGCGCTGACGCTCTTCGGCATCGGCGCCAGCTGGGGCGGGTTCGAGAGCCTGTGCATCGCCACCACCGGCAACATCACGCGCACGGCCGGCAGCGGCGATTTCGGCGGGCCGATGTGCCGCATCCATATCGGGCTGGAGGAACCGGCGGACCTGATCGCCGACCTCGCGCAGGCGCTGGCCAGGCTGGGCTGAGCGAGGCGGGCGCGCGCCAGGGGCGGCGGCTGCGGCGCGGCCGAGCGCAGCGGTCCGCGACCCCGGCGGCCGGCCGGCATGGCCGAGC
>NZ_SMOA01000380.1 GCF_004353985.1 Paracraurococcus ruber
GCGGCAGCCCTGGCGGGCGCCGGCTGCGCCCTGCTGCCGGCCCGCGTCACCGCCCAGCCGGCGCCCCCCGGCAGCCTCGCCCGCCGCCTGACCCTGCCCGCCTCGCCGCCCGGCAGCCGGCTGGAGCTGCTCGGCGGGCTGGTGCTGGACGATGGCGTGCTGGGCTTCGGCGGCCTGTCCGGCCTGCATCTGGCCGAGGACCTGCAGGTCACCGCCATCAGCGATCTCGGCCACTGGATGACGGCGCGGCTGGAGCTGCAGGATGGCCGGCCGAGCGGCCTGTCCGGCCTGCGCACCGGCGCGCTCGGCAGCGGCACCGGCCAGCCGGTCTCCCGCGGCTATGAGGGGGATGCGGAATCCCTGGCCCGGCTGCCCGATGGCAGCTGGCTGGTGGGGTTCGAACGCTGGCACCGCATCCGTGCCTATCAGCGGCTGGACGGCGCCGCCCGCTATGTGGAGGCGCCGCCGGGGCTGGAGCGGGCGGGCAGCAATTCCGGGCTGGAAGCGCTGGCGGTGCTGCCGGATGGGCGCTGGCTGGCGATCGCCGAGGCGCTGGCCGTGCCCGGGCAGCCCGGCTTGACCCGCGCCTGGCTGGGCGGGCCGGGGCGCTGGATGCCGCTGGCCTACCGCCCGGGGGAGGATTTCAGCCCGGCCGATGCCGCGCCGCTGCCGGATGGCGGGGCGCTGGTGCTGGAGCGCAGCTTCTCGCTCTTCGCCGGCTTCGGCGGCCGGCTGGTGCGGCTTTCGGCCTGGGCGCTGCAGGCGGCGGGAGAGGGGACGGTGCTGGAGGGCGAGGAGGTGCTGCGCATCGCCGCGCCGCTGCCGGTGGACAATTTCGAGGGCGTGAGCGCCGCCCGCATCGGCGGCCGCACGCTGGTGGCGATGGTGTCCGACGACAACCAGAACCTGCTGCAGAAGACCCTGCTGCTGCTCTTCGTGCTGGTGGACGACTGACAACGGCGGGCAGGCGCCCTGGCGTCTGCCCGCCGGTATCGCGCGCCGGCGTGGCGTGCCGGCTGCGCGCCAGGCCCAATGACCATGGCGGTCAGCATTCCTGCCGACCGCCATGAGGCCAGCCGTCGGGGCCAAAGCCGCTGGCCAGCCTTGTCCTGGCCCGCCATCGCCGGGCGCGATCCGCCGCTTGCCTGGCGTCGCCACGCAGGCGGCATGCCCTGGCAGGCCGCATGGGCGGCAGATCGCGGGCAGCACGCCGCGCCATGGCGCGGGCGGGGCATGGCACCGCCGCGGGCCGTCCCGTCCCCGGTGCGCGCCTTGGCCCCGGCGCCGCATCCGCGCTATGGCTCCGGCATCCGGAGCCCGTCATGAACGCCATCGCCGAAGCCGTCCTCCGCCCGTCCTCGTCGGACGTCGCCCGTCAGTTCGATGCCGCCGCGCGGGCCGCCCGCGCCGCCGCCGCCGACCTCGCCCGCGCGCCGCGACCGGCGAAGGACCGGGCGCTGCAGGCCGCCGCGGCGGCGCTGCGGGACCGCACGGCGGAGATCCTGGCGGCGAACGAGGCGGATGTCGCCGGCGCCCCCGGCCTGTCCGCCGCCTATCGCGACCGGCTGACCCTGACCCCGGCGCGGATCGACGCCATGGCGCGGGGGCTGGAGGAGGTGGCCGAGCTGCCCGACCCGGTCGGCCGCACCCTGGCGGAATGGACGCGGCCGAACGGCCTGCGCATCCGCCGCGTCGCCCAGCCCATCGGCGTCATCGGCATGATCTTCGAGAGCCGGCCGAACGTGACCGCCGATGCCGCCGCGCTCTGCCTGAAATCCGGCAATGCGGTGATCCTGCGCGGCGGCAGCGAAAGCCTGCGCAGCGCCGGCGCCATCCATGCCTGCCTGGCGGAGGGGCTGCGCGCCGCCGGCCTGCCGGACGCCGCGGTGCAGGTGGCGCCGACTGCCGACCGCGCCTTCGTCGGCGCCATGCTGCGCGCCGCCGGCCTCGTCGACCTCATCATCCCGCGCGGCGGCAAGGGCCTGGTGACGCGGGTGCTGGAGGAGGCGCGCGTCCCCGTCCTCGCGCATGCCGAGGGGCTCTGCCACACCTACATCCATGCCGCGGCCGACCCGGCGATGGCGCGCAGCATCCTGGCGAATGCCAAGATGCGCCGCACCGGCATCTGCGGCGCGACCGAGACGCTGCTGGTGGACGAAGCCATCGCGCCCTCCCTGCTGCCGCTGCTGGTCGCCGACCTGCGGGCGCTGGGCTGCGACTTCCGCGCCGATGCGCGGGCGCGGGCCATCTGCCCCGACCTGCCGGCGGCGGCCGAGCAGGATTTCGCCACCGAATGGCTGGATGCGGTGCTGTCGGTCGCGGTGGTGGACGGCGTCGGCGCCGCGCTCGAGCATATCCGCCGCCATGGCTCGGAGCATACCGAGGCGATCGTGACGGAGGACGCGGCGGCGGCGCAGGAATTCCTCGATGGCCTGGCCTCGGCCGTCGGCATGTGGAATGCCTCGACGCAGTTCTGCGACGGCGGGGAGTTCGGCTTCGGCGCCGAGATCGGCATCGCCACCGGCCGGATGCATGCGCGCGGCCCGGTGGGGCTGGAGCAGCTCTGCACCTATCGATACCAGGTGTTCGGCACGGGGCAGGTCCGGCCCTGAGGCCGGCGCTTCGCCGATCGGGCCGGGCCGCCCGGCGCCAGGGTCCCCGGCGGCCGGCGCGGGCGCTTGCCCCCGCGCGATCCGCTCTCGAGCGGTTTCCGTTCGCCACGGCTCACGGCAACCGCTCCAGTCATTCGAAGCGACGGGCATCGTCGCCCGCTCAGGTGATTCCACCTGATCGGGATCTGCTCTAGCGTGGCGGCAACGACCCGTCCGGGAGGATGCCGCATGCCGCTTCGCCGCCTGATGCCCGCCGCCCTGCTCGCCTGCGGCCTGGCCGCGCCGGCGCTGGCCGAATGCCCGTCCGACGCCGCCATGGATGCCTTCGCCACGGCGATCCTCGCCAACCGTGCGAGCCCGCCGATCCCCGGCATGACCTCGCTAGCCGACGGCTTCTGCGCGCAGGACAAGCTGGTAGCGCGGCTGGCGCGGGAATGGGGCACGCCGATCGGCTACAAGGTCGGCCTCACCGCCCCGCCGGCGCAGCAGATGTTCGGCGTGAACCATCCGGTGCGCGGCACGATCTTCGAAAGCACCATCCGGCTGCGCAGCGGCGCCGAGATTCCCGTGACCTTCGGCGCCATGCCGCAGGCGGAGGCGGATTTCCTGCTGCGGGTAAAGGATGACGACATCAACACCGCCGGCACCGACCATTTGGCGCTGCTGCGGCACCTGGATGTGGCGATCCCCTATCTCGAATTGCCGTCGCTGCACATCGCCGGCCGGATGGATGCGGCGAACCTGCTGGCGATGAACGTCGCCGCCCGGCTGGGCGTGCTGGGGGACCCGATCCCGGTGCAGGCGACGCCGGAATTCGCCGATCGCCTGGCGACCATGACCGTGGTGTTCAGCGACGACACCAAGGAGATCGCTCGCGCCCCCGGCCGCGTGGTGCTCGGCCATCCGCTGAACGTCGTCGCCTTCCTGATCGAGGACCTGAAGAAGCAGGGCCGCGCCCTGAAGGCCGGCGACTATCTCTCGGTCGCCGGCTATTCCGCGCCGGTCGTGGCGGAGGCGGGGCGGACCTACACCGTCCGGTATGAGGGCCTGGCGGCCGAGTCCGTCTCGGTCAGCGTCCGGCTGAAGTGACGGCGGCGCCGGGGGCCTGGGGCGACAACCGCCGGGTGCGGATCGGGCTGCTGGGCGGCAGCTTCAACCCGGCGCATGCTGGCCACCGGCATGTCGCCGAACGGGCGCTCCGGCGGCTGCGGCTGGACCAGGTCTGGCTGCTGGTCTCCCCGGGCAACCCGCTGAAGCCGCGGCGCGGCATGGCGCCCTTCGCCGAAAGGCTGGCCAGCGCCCGGGCCATCGCGGATGGCCGGCGGGTGATCGCCACGGGGATCGAAGCGAGCCTCGGCACCCGCTACACCGTGGACAGCTTGGCCAAGCTGCGCCGGCGCTTCCCGCGGGCGCGCTTCGTGCTGCTGGCCGGGGCGGATATCCTGGCGCAGTTGCCGCGTTGGAAGCGCTGGCGCGCCCTGGCGCGCGGGACGCCGCTTGCGGTGCTGCCGCGACCGGGGCAGACGCGGCAGGCGCTGCGCGGCGCGGCGGCGGCCGCGCTGGCGCGGCACC
>NZ_SMOA01000381.1 GCF_004353985.1 Paracraurococcus ruber
CCGGCCTGCGCCGCGGCGGCGGGGGCCCCGGGCGCTGGCCGCGTGCCGCCTCCGTCCAGCGGGCGCTGCGGCCGGGCCCCTTCGGTCCCGGGGCATCCCGCGCCGGCCAGGCTGCAGGCCGGCCGACAGGCGCACAGTGCCGCGCGCCGCGCCGGGGCTCAGAGCAGATCCCGATCAGGTGGACTCACCTGATCGGGTGGGGATGCCCGTCGATTCCAATGACCGGAGCGGTTGCCGTGCGCCATGGCGTCCGGAAACCGCTGCAGGCGTCGCGAGGTCGGCACGCCCCTCTCAGGTGCAGGCGGTGCGCACCGGCCGGATGGCGCGCGGCAGGCCGGCCAGCGCCAGGGCGGCGGGCGAGCGGAAGACGAAGCGGGCGCGGATATCCGCCGGCACCGGCTCGCCGGCCGCATCGCGCGCCGGATCGAAGCGCCAGCCCCGCACCGCCTCCTCCGAGGCCAGGCGAAGCGTGGCGTCCTGCCCGGCGCAGAGCACCTCCACCTCCTCCACCCGCCCGGCGGTGCCGACGCGCAGGCGCAGGATCACCTCCCCCTGCGCGCCGCTGCGCAGCGCCTGCACGGGATAGCGCGGCGGGGGGCGGCTGACCGGGCGCGGCGGGCTGATGCCCGCCAGCGCCGGGATGGCCTCCGCCGCCGGCGCCGGGGCGGCGCAGGCGGCCAGCCAGGCCAGGGCTGCCAGCCCGATGCAGGGTCGCGCCGCCCGCCACGCCGTCATCCGGCCCCCCTCCGCTGCTGCTGGGTCGGGCAGGATGATGCGGGACGGCGCTGGCCCCGCGCCATGCCCGCATGGACGCAGGTGGCGGCGCTCCCCGGTCCTTGATGCGGGGCGGGAGGATGCGGGCCGCCGCCGGCGCCTGCCGCGGCCCCTCCCCCCACGCCGCCGGGCGGCCAGGTTCGCCCGGGCGCGCCGCCCCGCGCGCATGGCCGGGATGCCGGCCTCAGACCGGGACGTCGCCCGGCGGCTTCAGCGCATGCAGCACGAAGGAGCTGCGCGTCTCCTTCACCCCCGGCATGCGCAGCAGCGCCTTCAGGGCAAAATCGGCATAGGCCTCGAAATCCGCCGCCATGACATGCAGCAGGTAGTCCATCTCCCCGCTCATCGCATAGGCGGCCAGCACCTCCGGCCGCTCGGCCAGCGCCTTGTGGAAGCGCTCGACCAGCTCCTCCGCATGGCTCTCCAGCGCCACCATGACGAAGGCCTGCAGCGGCAGGCCGAGCCGCGCCGGGTCCAGCACCGCGGTGTAGCGGGCGATGACGCCCGCCTCCTCCAGCCGCTTCACCCGGCGCTGGCAGGGGGTGGGGGAAAGCCCCGCCGCCTCGGCCAGGGCAACCACCGGCAGGCGGCCGTCGCGCTGCAGGGCGCGCAGGATGCGGCGGTCGATGGCATCCAGCGCGATGGCGGATGTCGCCATGAACGGCTCCTTGGTTGGCGGATTCCGCCAAGACTACCGCATGGTCAGCCGCAATTCGCCGAAAACCTCTCCCGGGACTCGGGCATTCTGTCCGTTGGAGAGGGAGCGGGCGGCATGGAAGCGAAGCTCTGGGACCTGCCGGACGGGCTGCGGGGCGACTATGCCGCGGCGCGGGCCGACTTCACCCTGCCGCAGCGCTGGGCCGACTACACGGATGCCGAGCACGGCACCTGGCGCGCCCTGTATCGCCGCCAGGCGGGGCTGCTGCCGCAGCATGCCGCCGCCGCCTTCCGCGACGGGCTGCGGCTGCTCGACTTCGCCGGCGGCATCCCGGATTTCGCCGTCACCTCCGCCCGGCTGCGCGCCGCCACCGGCTGGACCCTGGTGGCGGTCCCCGGGCTGCTGCCGGACGGCGCCTTCTTCGGCCACCTGGCGGAACGGCGTTTTCCCGTCACCCGCTGGATCCGCCGGCCGGAGGAGCTGGACTATGTCGTGGAGCCCGACATCTTCCACGACGCCTTCGGCCATGTGCCGCTGCTGGCGCAGCCGGACTTCGCCGACATGCTGGAAGCCTATGGGCGGCTGGGCGAGCAGGCGGCGCGCATCGGCGCGCTGAAGCCGCTGGCGCGGTTCTACTGGCACATGGTGGAATTCGGCCTGGTGCGGGAAGCCGGGCAGCTCCGCGCCTATGGTGCCGGCATCCTCAGCTCCTCGGCCGAGACGGTGCATGCCACCCATGGCGCGGCGCCGCGCCGGCTGCGCTTCGATGCACGGCGGGTGCTGCGCAGCGACTACCTGATCGACGCGCTGCAGCCGACCTATTTCGTCATCGACAGCTATGCCGCGCTGTTCGCCGCCATGCGGGACCTGCCGTCCCTGCTGGCCGGGGCGCGCGATGCCGCGCCCATCGCGCCGGGCGGCAGCGCGCCCGGCGACACGCCCATCGCCTGAGGAGGAAGGAACGATCATGGACATCCCGCCCGACCGCACGCCGCTCGCCGGCACGATCTCCGACGCCAACCCGATGGGGACCGACGGCTTCGAATTCGTCGAGTTCACCGGCCCCGACCTGCCGGCGCTGGAGGCGCTGTTCGCCCGGCTCGGCTTCGCGCGGGTCGCGGTGCATCGCAGCAAGCAGGTGGCGCTGTGGCGGCAGGGCGACGTGAACTTCATCCTGAATGCCGAGCCGGAGAGCTTCGCCCAGGCCTTCCAGCGCGTGCACGGCCCGTCGGCCTGCGCCATGGCCTTCCGCGTCGCCGATGCCGCCGCGGCCTGGCGGCGCGCGGTCGCGCTCGGCGCCAAGCCGGTCGAAGGCAAGGTCGGGCCGATGGAGCTGAACATCCCGGCCATCGAGGGCATCGGCGGCAGCCTGCTGTATTTCGTCGACCGCTACGGCCCGCGCGGCAGCATCTACGATGTGGATTTCCGCTGGCTGGACGGCGTGGACCCGCATCCGGTCGGCCAGGGGCTGACGGTGATCGACCACCTGACCCACAACGTCCATCGCGGCCGCATGGATGTCTGGTGGCAGTTCTACGAGAAGCTCTTCAACTTCCGCGAGATCCGCTACTTCGACATCGAGGGCAAGCTGACCGGCCTGAAGTCGCGCGCGCTGACCAGCCCCTGCGGCCAGATCCGCATCCCGATCAACGAGAGCAGCGACGACAAGTCGCAGATCGAGGAATACCTGCGCGCCTATGGCGGCGAGGGCATCCAGCACATCGCCCTTGGCACCCACGACATCTTTGCGAGTGTCGAGGGCATGCGCGGCAACGGCATCCAGTTCATGGACACGCCGGACACCTATTACGAGCTGCTGCCGACGCGCATGCCCGACCTGGCGCCGGCGGAGATCGCGCGCCTCGCGGCGAACCGCATCCTGACCGATGGCGCGCCGACGCCTGAGGGCGGGCGGCTGCTGCAGATCTTCACCGGCACGGTGATCGGGCCGATCTTCTTCGAGCTGATCCAGCGGAAGGGCGACCAGGGCTTCGGCGAGGGCAATTTCCGCGCCCTGTTCGAGAGCATCGAGCTCGACCAGATCCGCCGCGGCGTGCTGACGCCGGCGCCGTAGGCGCGGCATCGCCGGGGCGCGTGATGGCGGCAGGCGGGCCGGGCGGCCAGCGATATGCCGTGGCGCCCCGACGCCGGCGCAAGCCCAGGCCCGGGGCGCGGTGCCGCGCCGCGGGGCCGGCCGTCGTCAGGCCCGCCCGCGCCTCGCCCCTGCAAGCGGGGCGTCACCGCCTGCCCGGGTGATCCCGCCCGCAGGCCCCGGCCCTAACGCCGGTCGGCATCGCGCGGGCTGGTCCGCGGCTGCGCCTGCGGGTCGCTGCCGGTGAGGTCGCGATAGAGCTTGTCCACATCCCGCGCATCGCGGGTCTCGCGCGCCTCCGGCAGGCCGCGGGCACGGCTGCGCGCCTCGATCTCGGCCGGGTTGGGCTGGTGCTCGCGGCCATCCCAGACCGGCCCGATGCGGGCCGGCGGCGCTTCCCGCGCCGGCGGCGGTGCCTGCGCCAGGGCCGGCCAAGCCAGCAGCAGCGCCGCGCCGAACCCCGCCAGCGCCTGTCGTCCCGCACCCCGCATGGCCCCGCCTCCGTCGCCCTGTGGCGCGATAACGCGGCAGCGCGGCCACCGTCGCAGGCGGCAGCGGCCGGCGGCGGATGCGGCACGGCGCCCGGCCGGCCGCCCGGGCCGCCTGC
>NZ_SMOA01000382.1 GCF_004353985.1 Paracraurococcus ruber
GGCCGCCCGCGCAGCCGCCCGGCCGGCGCCGCCTCGACCGCGGGGCGCCCGGCCGCCGTTGCCAGGCCGGTGGCGCGGCGCGGGGCGGCGGTCCAGCATGGCGGCCATCCGCGGCAGGGCGGGCAGCGGCCACGTGCCGCAACCGGGCGGGAGGAACGGGTGACGACGACACCGGCGATGGAGTTCATCGGGCAGGTGGAGGTGGCGGTCGGGCCGCCCCGCCGCATCGGCGCCGGGCCGGGCGGGGAGCGGCGGATCATCCCCATCCTCGGCGGCCGCGTCGGCGGCCCGCGGCTCCAGGGCGAGGTGCTGCCGGGCGGCGCCGACTACCAGCTCATCCGCCCGGACGGCGTGGCGGAGATCGAGGCGCGCTACACCCTGCAACTGACCGATGGCGCGCTGGTCTATGTCGTGAACCGCGGCATCCGCCATGCGGCGCCGGAGGACATGGCGCGGCTGCTGCGCGGCGAGCCGGTGCCGGCCGAGCGGGTCTATTTCCGCACCGCCCCGGTCTTCGAGACCGCGGCGCCGGCGCTGCAATGGCTGCATCGCAGCCTCTTCCTCGGCCTGGGGGAGCGGCAGCCGGAGACCGTGATCATCCGGATCTTCTCGGTCTGAGGTCCTCCCCGCTGCGTTCGCAGCCACCGGCTGCGAACGCAGCGGGTCAGCAGGCCACCGCAAGCAAGGGCGCGTGGTCCGAACCGAGGGGCGCCGCCGGTGGCGGCGGATTTCGGATCCGGGACACCGGGGCGGTTGCCGTGCGCCATGGCGGACGGCAACCGCCCGGGTCATGCGACTCGACGCGCCTCTTCACCCGCTCGGGTGTTTCCACCTGATCGGCATCCGCCCCGGGCGGCGGCACACCCGCCCCGCCCGCGGCGCGGCGGCAGCCTGACCTATTCGATGGCGCGGAAGCCGGTGGCCCGCACCACCTCGGCCCAGCGGCCGCGTTCGGCCTGCATCAGCGCGGCGAACTCCGCCCGGTCGCCGGCCCAGGGGCGGAACCCGGCCTCCTGCAGCTTCGCCGCCAGCGCCGGCATCCGCGCCGCGCGCAGCACCGCGCCCTCCAGCGCCTCCTGCACCGGGGCCGGCACGGCGGCCGGCGCCACGAGGCCGAACCAAGCGCTGAATTCCAGGCCGGGGCGGCCGAGCTCGGCCATGGTCGGCACCTCCGGCAGCAGCGGGCTGCGCGCCGGGCCGGTGACGGCCAGCGCCTTCAGCCGCCCCGCCCGCACCTGCTGCGCCACCACCGCCATCGTGCCGAACATCCCGTGCACCGTGCCGTTCAGCACCGCCCCCATGGCATCGCCGGTGGCGCGGAAATGCACCGGCTCCACCGGCAGCGCTTCCGCCGCGCCCAGCATGGCGGCGCCGAAATGCCCCGGGGTGCCGGCGCCGAAGGTGCCCATGGACAGCTGCGCCTGGGCCTTGGCCCAGCGGACATAGCTGGCCAGGTCCTCCACCGGCAGCGCCGCCGGGACCACCAGGGCGAAATCGGCCGCCGCCAGCCGCGCCACCGCGGCGAAGTCACGCGCCGGGTCATAGGCCAGCCTTGCATAGGTGCTGGGCGCCATGGCCAACTGCCCGACCTCCCCGAGCAGGAGGGTGGTGCCGTCGGCGGGGGCGGATTTCGCCGCCTCTTGCGCCGCGATCAGCCCGCCGGCGCCGGGCCGGTTATCCACCACCACGCCGGCCGGCACCGCATCCTTCAACGCATCCGCCACCAGCCGGGCCAGCAGGTCCGGGCCGCTGCCGGCGGCGAAGCCCAGCAGGATCCGCAGCGGCCGGTCCGGCAGGGCGGCGCGCGCCGCGATGGGCAGGATGGCCAGGCCGGCCAGCGCGGCACGGCGGCCGAGGCGCAGGGTCATGGATGCGGTTTCCCCCGATCTCGCCGCCGCCGGATCCGCGGCGGCGATCGATGCGCCTACCGGAACGGGCGATCCCGCACCCTGTCAATGGGCCCGGGGCCTGCGGCGCCACCGCCCCGGCGAGGGCCTGCCCCTGCACGGCCGGCGGCCGCGACGCCCGCCGCCGGGCCTGCGCTGGCGGCGGCTCGGGCGACCCTGCGGGCCGATGGGGCCAGGCCCGGCGATCCCGCCGCCGATCAGGGCGCCGGAGCCCGGCGACGGACCGGTGCATGGCCGACGGCGGGAGGAGGAGGATGCCGGCGACGTGCCGGACCGTCACGCCCGGCGCGGCGATCGCGGCGAAGCCGGCCGGCGTGGCGATGCTGGCCGGGCCGCTGCGTCCACCGGCGAGCCGCCCGTCGAGCCCGACGCCGTGCTCCTTCGGGCGGGCGCCCGGCGACCGGCGCTGCCGCCGGACGGGGTGCCGAAGCCGATCCCGACCCGGCGGAAGCGCCCGCCACCGGCCCGCCGGATGCCGGCCTCGGCCCCGGCCGGGCGCTCATCGCCCGACCTCGCGCCAGGCCGGACGACGCCCCCGGCGATGCGGCGGCCGCGCGGTCGCCGCGATCCCGGTCGGGGCTGCGCCGGCCCCGGTCGCGCCGCCGAGGATGGCGTGGCTGGCCGACAAAGGTGGTCGCCGCGGCCGCCATGGTCCCCGCCGCCTTCGGCCCCGGCGTGCGGCACCGGGATCCTGGCGTCGGGCAGCCCACGCCCGCATCTGCCGGACCGGCGCGCATCGGGAAGGCCGCGAATGCCACCCGCCCAGGCCATCATCGCCCGGACGCCTGCCGGCCCGGAGGCCGGAGCACCCCCTGCCCGTCCCGCAGGCCTACGCCATCAGCCCGCGGGCGGCGATCGGCCAGAGGCACTCCACCCGGCCCTTGCGCACCCCGACATACCAGTCGTAGCGATCGACCGTCGGGTCGCAATGGCCCGGCACCAGGCGCAATTTCTCGCCCAGCGCCGGCGCCGCCCCATCCTCCACCAGCAGCTTGCCGTGCTCGTCGGAAGCCGAGGCGAAGCGCAGGCCCGGCCTGCCATGCACCAGGGGCAGGCCGCTATCCACCGCCACCGCCTTGTGCCCGGCATCCACCACCGCGACGCCGGGCACCGCCCGGCTCATCACCGTCGCCAGGACGAAAAGGCTCTGGCGGAAGGGCGGCGGCACGTCGTTGCGGGCATAGTCGGCATCCATGAAGGCGTAGGAACCCGCCTGGATCTCGGTATAGACGCCGCTCGCCGCCTCCAGCGCGAAGGTGCCGGTGCCACCGCCGCCCACCACCGGGCAGTCGAGGCCGCGCTGCCGCAGCTGCTCCACCGTGCGGCGGGTGACCTCGGCGGCATGGGCGATGGCCGCCTCGCGCTCCCCCGGGCTGCGCTTGTGCTGGGCGCTGCCGTGGTAGCTCTGCAGCCCGCCGAAGCGGAGATGCGGGCTGGCGGCGATGCGCTCGGCCAGCGCCACCGCCGCCGGCCCCGGCTCCACCCCGCAGCGGGACGCGCCGCAATCGATCTCCACCAGCACCGGCAGCCGCACCCCGGCGGCCTCGGCCGCGGCGGCGATCTCGGCCACCTGGCCGGCATCGTCGGCGCAGACGGCCACCTGCGCGATGCCGGACAGCGCCGCCAGCCGGGCGAGCTTCGCGGCGCCGACCACCTGGTTGCTGACCAGGATGTCGGGGACGCCGCCCCAGGCCAGCGCCTCCGCCTCCCCCACCTTCTGCACGCATTGGCCGATGGCGCCTCGGGCCAGCTGCAGCCGGGCGATCACCGCCGATTTGTGGGTCTTGGCATGGGCGCGGAGCTTCGCCCCGGTGGGCGCCAGCAGCGCCGCCATCGCATCCAGGTTGGCCTCGAAGGCATCGAGGTCGAGGAGCAGGGCGGGGGTGTCCACCTCCTCCTCCATCATCCCTGGCTCGGCGGGCGGCGGCTGCAGCATGGGCAAGCGACTCCGGATTTCGGCGCGATCCTCCATGATGCCAGGGACGCGGCGGCCATGAATTGATCTGGCGCAAAGCGACGCCGCCTTTGGGGGGGCCGCGCCAGCCATCCCGAAGGGAGCGGCAGGGTCGCGCTGGCGGCGCGTGCGGGGGCCGGCGCGGTTGGTGTGCCTGAAGCGAGGGGTGCCCGAGGGCGGGTGCCTGGGGGGCTTCCGCGCGGGCCGCGCAGGGCCCGGCGGCAGGGGCCGCGGCCGGCCGGCCGGCGGGCGGATCCGCCGCGGC
>NZ_SMOA01000383.1 GCF_004353985.1 Paracraurococcus ruber
GACCGCGGCGCCGAATCGGCCGGCGGGCGGCCGGCGGGCGGCCGCGGCGCCGGCTCCGCCGGGCGGGGCGGCGGCAGGCTGCCCGGCTGGCCGAGGCTGGTCTGCCCCCATGCCGGGCCAGGGTCCGGCAGCGCGAGCAGGAGAAGAAGGGCGGGTAGCGCGGCGCGGATGGGGCGGGTCACAACTGCGCCATGCCAAGCCGGCAGGCCAGCGGTCAAGCGCCGTCGCGGGCAACGGGCAGTTCATTGGCCGCGCCGGCAGGCCGCCGCTACAGCGGCCGCGATTCTTCCCTGCCCTTCGACGCGTCCCTTTCCCGGTCCCGGGGCCGGGCGCCGCGGCGGCAGGGGCCGCCCCGCCGTTTCTCCTGGCCCATCTCCCCGGGCCCCATTCCCTCGGCCGCGTCGCCCCGGCCTGCTTGCCCCTGGGATTGCCCGCATGCCCCCTGCCCCGGCCCCGCCCGGCCAGACCCCGCCGCGCCGGCCGGGCCTCGCGCTGCCCGCCCTGGTCTTCCTGGCGGCGCTGGCCCTGCAGCTTGCCGGCTACGAGCGCGTGCTGAACCCCTATGACGAGGGGATCATCCTGGTCGGGGCGGAGCGCGTGCTGCAGGGCGAGGTGCCCTATCGCGACTTCTGGACCATGTACGGCCCCGGCCAGTTCTACCTGCTGGCGGCGCTGCAGCAGGTCTTCGGGATTTCCGACCTGGCGCTGCGCGGCATCGGCTTCTCGGCCAAGGCGCTGGTCGCCGCCCTGTCCCATGCCATCGCCGCGCGCTTCCTGCCGCGCCCGGCGGCGCTGGCGACCGCGGCGGCGATCCTGCTGCTGCTCCTCGGCCTGCGGCAGGATGGCTTCCCGGTCTTCCCGCCGCTGGCGCTGGCCCTCGCCTCGCTGCTCGCCTTCGAGGCGGGGGCGCGGCGCGGCCTGCGATACTGCGTCCTGGCCGGGACCTGCATCGGCCTCGGCACGCTGTTCCGCCACGACCTCGGCGCCTACAACGCCGCCGCGCTGGGCCTTGCCGCCTTGCTGCTGGCCTGGCTGCGGCGGCGGGAGATGCCCTGGGCCGCGAACCGCGCCCTGCTGCTGCGGCACTGGGCGGCGCTGGCCGGCGGCATCGCCCTGGTGGTCCTGCCGGCGATGGCGCTGCTGCTGCAGGCCGTGCCGCTGCCCGACCTGGCCTGGAACCTCATCACCGTGCCGGCGACCATCTACCCCGCCATGCGGGCGCTGCCCTTCCCGGGCCCGGCGAACCTGCGCGCCGCCGCCCATCACGGTGCGCTGGGCCTGTCGGACTACGCGGTCTATGCGCCCTTCCTGGCCGTGCCCGCGGCCCTGGCGGTCGAGGCGCTGCGGCGGCGCGCCGACCGAAGGGCGGGACGCCCGATGGCCGCCCTGGTGGCGGAGGGCTGGGTGCTGATCCCCGCCCTGGCGCTGATCTGCCTGTTCTTCACGCTGAAGGGGCTGGTCCGCGTCTCCCCGGTGCACATGGCGCCGGCGCTGGTGCCGGCCATGATCCTGCTGCCGGTCGCCTTCGCCCGGATGCCCTGGGCGCGCCCCGGCCCGCGGGTCCTGCTGGCGCCCCTGTTCGGCCTGGTCGCGCTGCTGCTGGCGCCGCCGGTGGAACTGGGGGGCCAGTTGGTGGCCCAGGGCCTCGGCCATCTCGCCACCGGGCCGCACAGCCTGCTGCGGCTGTGCCGGGACCCGGTGCTGCCGCGGCTGCGCTGCGTGACCAGCGACCCTGCCAGCCTGCAGGCGGCGGCCTATGTCCGGGCGCATTCGGCGCCCACCGACCGCATCTATGTCGGCACCGGGCGGCACGACCGGATCTTCGTGAACAACATGTCCTTCTACTGGATGGCGGAACGGCGCAGCGCCACGCGCTGGCAGGAGCTGCATCCAGGCATCCAGACCACCGCGGCGGTGCAGGACGCGATGATCCGGGAGTTCGAGGCCGCGCCGCCCGCCCTGGTCGTGCTGTCCGAGCAATGGGACGCGGCGGCCGAGCCGAATGCCTCCAGCCGCTCGAGCGGGGTGACGCGCCTCGACGACTATCTCGCCGCCCGCTTCGAGGAGGTGGCGCGCTTCGGCCCGGTGCGCGTGCTGAAGCCGGTCGCGGCGCAGCGCGACCATCGCGGCGCGTGAGGCGGCCCCGCGACCCGGACGCGATGCGCCGTCGCCGCGCGCCGCCCCCGCGGCGCGGCCCGCCTTCCTGCGCCGAGCCGGCAGCCGAGCCGGCGCGATGCCGGGCTGCGCCGGACGCGCCGGCCTCGGACAGGCCCTCGACGGCATGGCCCCGAACCTGCCAGGACGGCGGGGACCACGCCCTGGCAGGAGGCTCGCCCGATGACCCATGCGCATCCCGACCCGGCGGCGCCGACCGTCGCCGACCTGCAGGAAGGCTTCGCCAGCGGCCGCCTCTCCGCCGAGCAGGCGGCCGCCGCCTGCCTGGACCGCATCGCCGCCGAGAACCCGCGGCTGAACGCCATCATCATCGGCAACCCCGAGGCGATGGCCGAGGCGCGGGCGATCGACGCCCGCCGCGCCGCCGGGGAGGCGCTGGGGCCGCTGGCCGGCGTGCCGGTGGTGGTGAAGGACACCATGGACATGGCCGGCTTCCCCAGCACCGGCGGCTGGTCGCTGCTGTGCGCGCGGACCGGCGGCGTGGACCTGCTGCCGGGCACCGACGCGCCGGTGGTGGCGCGGCTGCGGGCCGCCGGCGCCGTCATCCTGGGCAAGACCAATGTCCCGGTGCTGAGCGCCAGCGGCACGCATGCCAACAACAGCTGGGCCGGGCCGACGCTGAATGCCGTGGCGCCCGACCTGGTGCCGGGCGGCAGTTCCGCCGGCACCGCCACCGCCGTCGCCGCCGGCATGGCGGTGCTGGGGCTGGCGGAGGAGACCGGCGGGTCCATCCAGAACCCCGCCGCGGCGCAGGGCCTGGTCGGGATCAAGCCCAGCTTCGGCCTGGTGCCGAATGCCGGCGTCATGCCGCTGGCCAGCCAGCGCGACGTGGTGGGGCCGATCGCCCGCTGCGTGCGCGACGCCGCGCTCACGCTCGACGTGCTGGCCGGCTTCACCACGGAGGATCCGAAGACCGTCGCCGGCGTCGGCAACATCCCGGATGGCGGCTATGCCGCCCAGCTGTCGCCGACGGCGCTGGCCGGCAGGCGGATCGGCCTCTATGGCCCCGGCTGGCGCGACCAGCCGCTCTCGGCCGAGACCGCGGACCTCTACGCGGCGGCGCAGGCGGTGCTGCGGGCGCGCGGCGCGGTGCTGGTGGACGACCCCTTCGCCGGCAGCGGCTTCGCCGCGCTGCGCCGGCCGGTCTCGGACGAATACCAGTTCGATGCGCGCGGCCTGGAATCCGTGGCGCATGACCTGCAGCGCTACCTGGAACGGCTGGGGCCGCGGGCGGCGCTGCGCAGCTTCGCCGATTTCGCGCGGGCGACCGCGGCGAAGGACGCCTTCGCGCCGGGCGGCACGCTGCACTACCTGCACCTGCTGCCGGAATTCGCCGCGGCGCTGGCGGATCCGCTGCTGCCGCCGCCGCTGCGGGAGTTCACCGCCGTGCGCGCCGCCTATCGCCGCATCTTCGACGCGGTGATGCGGGCGCAGCGGCTGGATGCGCTGGTCTTCCCGCAGGCGCGCTCCGCGCTGCCGGCGCTGCATGCCGGCCGGCAGATCGCGGAGACGACGGTCAGCGAGATCAACATCGCCGGCCTGCCGGGCGTGACCTTCCCGGCCGGGCGGCATGCCTCCGGCGCGCCCTTCGGCCTCATCCTCGTCGGCGGCATGTGGAGCGAGGCGGCGCTGCTGGCCATGGCCTTCGACTACGAGACGGCGACGGGCGGCGGCGCGGCGGGCTGAGGGGGCGGCGTCACTCCGCCGCCGCCTCCGTCGTGGCCTGCGGCCCCGGCGGCAGCGGACGCAGCCGCACCTCGCCGAAGGGGTCGTCCTGGTCCAGCCGGGCGGCGCCGTCGCGCGCCAGCTCCAGCCCCGCCAGCAGCGTGCTGGCCAGCGCGCTGCGGTGCCAGAGCGCCGCCGGCCCGGCCTCCGGCGCCGGCGGCAGCAGGGCATGCAGCGCGGCGCCGG
>NZ_SMOA01000384.1 GCF_004353985.1 Paracraurococcus ruber
GCGGCGGGCGGGGGCAGGCGGTCCGGGCGGGCGGCTGCCGCCGGCAGGCGGGTCGGCGGCGTCCCCGGCCGGGGCGCGGCGGCTGGTGGCGGGGCGGGGCATCTGGACAACTCCGTATCCCGGTGGATACACAGGTGTCCATGCCGGATTTCGACCGTCCCTGGGACGTGCTGGTCGTGGGCGGGGGGAATGCCGCCCTCTGCGCCGCCATCGAGGCGCGCCGTGCCGGCGCCAGCGTGCTGGTCGCCGAGCACGCGCCGAAGCCCATGCGCGGCGGCAACAGCCGGCACACGCGCAATGTCCGGGCGCTGCATCCGGCGCCGACCGACGTGCAGGTCGAGGCCTATCTCGAGGAGGAATACTGGGACGACCTGCTGAAGGTCACCGGCGGCAAGACGGATGAGCACCTGGCCCGCACCTGCATCCGCGCCAGCCAGCACGCGCCGGGCTTCCTGAAGAGCTGCGGCGTGGTGTTCCAGCCCTCGCTCTCCGGCACCCTCTCCCTTTCCCGCACCAACGCCTTCTTCCTCGGCGGCGGCAAGGCGCTGGTGAATGCGCTGTACCGCACGGCGGAGCGCTTGGGGATCGAGATCCTCTACGACACCGAGGTGCAGCACATCGCGCTGCAGGACGGCTTCGCCAGCGAGGCGATCCTGTCGCATCACGGCTTCCCGCAGCGGGTGCGGTTCAAGGCGGTGGTCGCCTCGGCCGGCGGCTTCCAGGCCAATCGCGACTGGCTGCGGCAGTACTGGGGCGATGCCGCCGACAATTTCCAGATCCGCGGCACGCCCTATGCCCAGGGCACCATCCTGAAGGACCTGCTGGGCCAGGGCGTGCAGCAGGTGGGCGACCCCACGCAGTTCCACGCGGTGTGCAACGACGCCCGCGCGCCGATGGAGGATGGCGGCCTGGCGATGCGGCTGGACTGCACGCCCTTCGCCATCGTGGTGAACAAGAATGTCGAGCGCTTCTACGACGAGGGCGAGGATACCTGGCCGAAGCGCTACGCCATCTGGGGAAGGCTGATCGCCCGGCAGCCGGACCAGCAGGCCTTCGCCATCACCGACAGCAAGGCGGAGATGGACTACCTGCCGAGCGTCTTCCCCCCGGCCAAGGCCGAGACGATCCCCGAACTGGCGGAGAAGCTCGGGCTCGACCCGCAGAAGCTGGACCGCGTGGTGGCGGAGTACAACGCCGCCGTCCGCCCCGGCACCTTCCGGCCGCAGGCGCTGGATGATTGCCGGACCGAGGGGCTGACGCCGCCGAAGAGCCACTGGGCGCGGCGGATCGACACGCCGCCCTTCATCGGCCACCCGATGCGGCCGGGCATCACCTTCACCTTCCTCTCGGTCAAGGTGAACGACCGGGCGCGGGTGATGATGGCCGATGGCAGGCCCAGCGCGAACATCTTCGCCTCGGGCGAGATCATGTCCGGCAACATCCTGGGCCAGGGCTACCTGGCGGGCTTCGGCATGGCGATCGGCACGGTGTTCGGCCGCATCGCGGGAGAGGAGGCGGCGCGCCTTGTCCGCAACTGACATGACGGGCGCCGCGGCGCATCCGCTGGACGGGTCGGAGACCGTCGCCGAGGCGCGGCGGCACATGGCGGTGTGCAATGCCTGCCGCTACTGCGAAGGCTATTGCGCCGTCTTCCCCGCCATGACCCTGCGGCGGGAATTCACGACGGGCGACCTGACGCACCTCGCCAATCTCTGCCACAACTGCAAGGGGTGCTTCCACGCCTGCCAGTATGCGCCGCCGCATGCCTTCGGCATCAACCTGCCGCAGACCTTCGCCACGCTGCGGCAGGAGAGCTATGCCGAATATGCCTGGCCGGACGGCGCCGGGCGGCTGTTTGCCCGCAACGGCACGCTGCTGTCGCTGCTGATGGCCGGCTTCGTCGCCCTGGCCCTGGTGCTGGTGGCGGCGATCCAGGATCCGGCGGTGCTCTACGCGCCGCAGACCGGCCCGGGCGCCTTCTACCGCATCATCCCGCTCTGGCTCATGAACCTGCTGACGGGCGGGACCTTCCTGTTCGCGCTGCTGGCGCTGGGCATGGGCGCGCTGCGCTACTGGCGCGGCACCGGGCAGGGCGGCGGCGCGCCGGTGACGGCGCCGGCGGTGCTGGACGCCACGGTGGACATCCTGGCGCTGCGCAACCTGGGCGGCGGCGGGCATGGCTGCAACGACATGGATGAGGGCTTCTCGCAGACCCGCCGCTGGCTGCACCACGCCATGTTCTACGGCTTCCTGCTGTGCTTCGCCGCGACCACCACGGGCGCCTTCTACCATCATTTCCTCGGCTGGGTGTCGCCGCATGCCTTCTGGAGCCTGCCGGTGCAGCTTGGCACCTGGGGCGGCGTGCTGCTCTGCCTGGGCACGGCGGGGCTGATCTGGGTGAAGACCGTCACCGACCCGGCGCCGGTCGCGCGGCAGTTGATGGGCGGGGAATATGCGCTGCTGGCGCTGCTGTTCCTGGTCTCCGCCACCGGGCTGCTGCTGCTGGCGGTGCGGCACACCGGCGCGATGGGGCTGACCATGGCGATCCATCTCGGCCTGGTGCTCGCGCTGTTCGTGGCGCTGCCCTACAGCAAGATGGTGCATGGCCTGTATCGCGGCCTGGCGCTGCTGCGGAATGCCCGGGAGCAGCGGGCGAAACCCTGACGGAGGGTCCCGAAGCGGGGCTTCGCCCGTTTTTCGAGGGGTCGGCGGCACCGCCGCCGACGGGCGGAACCCCGGATCAGCGGCCGAGCGTGAGGCCGGCCTGCTGGACGATGCCGCGGAACTTCGCGACCTCCGCCGCCAGGAAGGCCCGCGTCTCCGCCGGCGTGGTCGGCTTCGCCGGGTCCACGCCGGCCTGCGTCAGCCGCTCCGCCGTCTGCGCTTCGGCCAGCGCCGCCACCGCGGCGCGCGACAGCCGCTCGGCGATCTCCGGCGGCAGGCCGCGCGGAGCGCAGAGGATGTTCCAGGTGGTCACCTCGAAGCCGGTCAGGCCGATCTCGTCCAGTGTCGGGATGTCGGGAAACAACGGGTGGCGCTGCAGGGAACTGACGGCGAGGCCGCGGGAGAGCCCGTCGCGCAGATGCGCCGCGGTGGAGGCAAGCACTTCCAGCGAGTAGTCCACCTCTCCCTTCGCCAGCGCCTCCATCACCGCCGAGCCGCCGCGATAAGGGACGTGCTCCGCCTTCAGCGGCTCGGCCGGCCGGTTGACGCCCCGCGCCTCCGGCCCGCCGCGGTCGGATTGCAGGCCCCCCGCCCTGAGCTTCAGGAATTCCCCGGTGAGGTGGCCGATGCCGCCGGCGCCGCTGGTGGCCCAGGAATAGCGCCCCGGGCTGGCCCGCACCGCCGCCAGCAGGTCGCGCGCGGTGCGGAAGGGCGAGGCCGCCGGCACCACCAGCACGATCGGCCCGCCGCCGACCACGGCGATCTGGGTGAAATCCTCCACCGGGTCGTAGGGCGTGGTCTGCGGCAGCGCCGCCGGATTGGTGCCGAGCGCGGAGGCGGAGGCGAGCAGCAGCGTGTAGCCATCCGCCGGCCGGTGCCGCACCCATTCGGCGCCGACCGAGCCGCCGGCGCCGGCCCTGTTCTCGACGATCAGCCGGACCTGTGGCCCGAGCTTCGGCCCCATGCGTTCCGCCAGGATGCGTGCCGCGATGTCGGTGGACCCGCCGGCCAGGAAGGGCACCACCACGCTGATCGGCCGGTCCGGCCAGGCCTGGGCGACGGCGCGACGCGCACCGGGCAGGGCGGACGCAAGAGCGGCGAGCAATGGGCGGCGCTTGAGGCGCATGCGGATGGTCCCGGACGGTCCTGCCGCTCCATGCCGCCAAACCGGCCGCGCGTCCAATCGCCGCGCCGGGCACCCTGGCGGGGTTCGCGCGTTGGCAGGCCGCTTCCCCTCGCGCTCAGGAGACACCATGCCGGCGGAGCATCCCCCCAATCCGATCCTCGCTGTCCTCGCCGCGGCCGGTGGGCTGGCCTTGCTCCTCCTCCGGCGGGAGGATGGCGGGCGGCCGGCGCCGGTCCGCGCCCGGGCGCCTGGCCACCCGCCCGCCCGCGCGCCGGAGGGCCGCC
>NZ_SMOA01000385.1 GCF_004353985.1 Paracraurococcus ruber
GGGCGGGGCGGCGCCGGCTCCTCCGGCGGCGGGCCCTGCACCCGCGTCCCGGACCGGACCGAGAGAAGGTAGAACATGATCTCCGTGCGCCCCTGGTCCACCGCCGCATCCACGGCCGTCAGGCCGAGCACGTTCCGCGCCTCGAGGTCGGCGCCGCGCGCCACGGCATCCCGCGCCGCGGCGATGTCCCCGCGGTTGATGGCGTCGAACAGCGCCGCATTGGGCGAGAGGACCTGGTTCGGGTCGGCGGGAATCGGCGCCGGGGCGGTGCGGTTCTGCAGCCCGGGCAGGGCCGGCGGCGGCGGGCGGACGGCCCGGTTGCCGCCCTCCGGCGTCAGCGGGCCGCGGCCGCCGCGGGAGAGCTGCGCTGCGGCTTCCCCCGCCGGCAGGACGAGGCTGGCGAGCAGGAGCAGCGGCAGGAGCGGGGCGGAACGGCGCATGCCGTCTGCTTACCGCGCGGGGCGCGGGGTGGCCAGCCGGGGGCCGGGCGGCCCGCCCGCCCGTCGCGCGCCGCGTGTTCGCCGCACCACGCCTGCGGCTTCGGGCCAGGCATCGCGGGCCGGATGCCGCGCCGCGCGATGCCGCGCGGCATGGATGCGCCCGGCGGCCGGTCTCCCGGCGCCACTGGCCGGTTCGGACGAACCCGACCCTCCCTAGCGGCAGCCATTGCCCCGGAAGGTGAAGCCGGTCACCCGGCCCTCCTGCACCGCGAAGGTGATGGCGCAGGTGCGGGTCACCACCAGCGGCGGCGCGTAGATCGGGCCGCCGAAGCGCCGGCCGTAGAAGGGGCCGGGCCAGAAGGGGTCGCCGGGATAGACGGTGCTCGACGCCTCCTGGAATTGCAGGAACCGCGTGCCCTCCGTGGCATAGGTGGCGTTCGGCACGCCCAGGGCGCCGACCAGCTGCGCCTCGGTCTGGCCGACATAGGGCTGCAGCCGCGTCTCCAGCGGCGGCTCCTGCGCGCAGGCCGCTAGGGCCAGCAGCGCCGCCAGCAGCGCGGCCGGCCGCGTGGCCGGCAGGGCGCGGCGCATCAGCGTCCCTCCCGCCGCCAGGCCAGCACGGCCAGGCCGAGGACCAGCGGCAGGGCCAGCCAGGGCGGCAGCAGCGGCAGGGCGGCGATGCCGGTCACGGTATGGTCGCCGTTGCGGCGCAGGCCGATCCAGGCGGCGCCCTGCGCATCCCGCCCCGGCCCGACGCGGCGAAGCTCCGGCAGCGCCGGCTCCGGCCCGGCGCCCAGCCACCGCTGCGCCCCGCCGGTCGCCGCCAGGATGGGCGCCAGCCGGGCCGCATCGGCGCGCAGGTCGGCGACCTCCGGCGGGTTGGCGGCGGCGGCGGCCACGAAGGCGCTGCGCCGCACATCCGAGACCTGCCACACCCCCGGCTGGTCGGCCGGAAGCTCCGCCGTGGCGCGGCCGCCGGCGCCGGCCGTGAGCGGCGCGCGGCGGGTGCTGCCATCCGGCGCGGTCACCACCGCCTCGGGCGGCGGCCCGGCTTCCAGGCTGCGGCGCTCGATCCGCAGGTGGCCGCCCTCGATCCGCGCCGTCAGGTCCTCCTCCTCCAGTTCCGGCTCCCGCATCAGCCAATGCGCGGCGCGGCGGAGCAGTTCCGCCTGCGGCCCGCCGCCGTCATGGCCGCGCGACCACAGCCAGATATGGTCGGACAGCAGCAGCGCGACGCGGCCATCGCCGACGCGGTCCAGCACCAGCAGCGGCGCCCCGCCGGCGGCTTCCATCACGGTGGTGCCGGCCCGCGGGTCGGCGCGCATGCTGCGGTACCAGCGGCCCCAGCTCGCCTCGGAATTCTCGTCGCGGTTGGCGCCGGTCAGCCCCTCCGTCACCGGGTGGCGGGCGCCGATGCCGGTGACGCGGGGGCGGAAGGCGCCCTCGGCCGCGCCGGACTGGCCGAGGCCGGCCACCGGCCGCGCCGGCAGCACGGCGCCGAGCGGCGTCGCCGCCAGGCTGACCGAGCCGGCGAATTCCGGCCCCACCGACATCAGCAGCGCGCCGCCGCCGCGCACGTAGTCGGCGATGTTGCGCAGATAGGCCGGCGGCAGGATGCCGCGATTGGCGAAGCGGTCGAAGACGATCAGGTCGAACTCGCGCAGCTTCACCTGGAACAGCTCGCGCACCGGGAAGGCGATCAGCGCCAGCTCGTTCAGCGGCGTCAGGTCGTCCTTCTCCGGCGGGCGGAGGATGGTGAAATGCACCAGGTCGACGCCGGGATCGGCCTTCAGCAGGCGCCGCCAGGTGCGCTCGCCCGCGTGGGGTTCGCCGCTCACCAGCAGCACGCGCAGCCGGTCGCGCACGCCGGTCACCGTGACGACGGCGCGGTTGTTGAGGTCGCTGACCTCGCCCGGCCGCGCCTCGGCCGCCAGCTCGATGACGGTCGGGCCGCCGCGCTCGATCGGCACCTCGATGCGGTGCTCGCGCCCCACGGGCACGCTCTCGACCCGCGGCGGCTGGCCGTCCCGGCGGATGGAGAGGCGGGCCGAGCCGGCGACATTGGGCACGCCGAGATCGTCCACCGCGACGCGCAGTTCGACGCTGCGGCCGACGATGCCGAAGCCCGGCGCCTCGATGACGCGCAGCCGCCGGTCCGTCTCCCCGGCGCGGCCGGGCAGCAGGGCGTGGAAGGGGGCGTCGATCGGGGACGCCGCGGGGACGTCATGCACCTGCCCGTCGGTCAGCGCGATGACGCCGGCCAGGCGGGCGCGCGGGATGTCCGCCAGCGCCCGCTCCATGGCGGCGAACAGGCGGGTGCCCTGGTTGCCGCCCTCCGGCACCTCGACCGTGCGCAGCTCGAGCTCGGGCAGCCGGCCGGCGCGGGCCTCGATGGCGGCGCGGGCGGCCTCGATCTGCCGGGCGCGGTCGCCGATGCGGGCGCTGTCGGAGCGGTCGACCACCAGCAGCGCGATGTCGGGCCGCACCTCCCGCGTCTCCTCGACCAGGCGGGGATTGGCGAGGGCGAGGAGGATGAGGGCGAAGACCAGCGCCCGCAGCCCGGCCCCGCGCGCCCGCCGCCACAGCGCGGGGAGGAGCGAGAGCAGGGCGACGAGGCCGAGCGCGCCGATCAGCCAGGGCGGCAGGATGGGCGCGAGGTCGATGCCGGCGAGGGCCTGCTGCATTCAGCGACGATGCCTTTCCTGCCGCGGCGTCGCGGCGCGCTGTCGGGCTGCCGGCCGGCCCCGGCACGGGGCGCCCGGGCGGTGGGTCACGGCAGGGGGCGCGGGCCGGGGCCGCATCTAGTTGCCGAGCCTTTCGAGGATCGCCGGCACATGCACCTGGTCGCCCTTGTAGTTGCCGGTCAGCGCGTACATGACGAGGTTGACGCCGAAGCGGTAGGCGAGGGTGCGCTGCCGCGTGCCGCCCGGGATCACCGCGAAGGGGTTGTTGCCGCGGGCGTCGATCGCCCAGGCACTGGCCCAGTCATGCCCGCCGACGATCACCGGGCTGACGCTGTCATTGGCGCGGTCCTGGTCGCGCGCCACCCAGACCTGGCCGCCGGCGAAGCGCCCGGGCAGGTCGGGCAGCAGGTAGAAGGCGCGCTTGAGGACATGGTCCTCCGGCACCGGCGCCAGCGGCGGGATGGCGAGGTCGCGCGTGACGCGGCGCAACGCCGCGCGGGCGCCACTGGCGAAACCCTCGCCGCTGCCCTCGTCGCGCGTGTCGAACAGGATGATGCCGCCCTGGCGCATGAAGTCGTTCAGCGCCTTCACCGCCGCGGCGTCCGGCTGCGGCGCCTCCGCCGTCACCACCCAGTAGAGCAGCGGGAAGAGCGAGAGGTCGTCCTGCCCCGGCGTCACCGCCGCCGGCTCGGCCAGCGCCGCGGCGGTGCGGCGGTTGACGAAGTCGGAGAGGCCGAGCAGGCCCATGCGCTGCGTCTCGTCGAGCGAGGCATCGCCGGTGACGACATAGGCGAGGCGGGTGGCGAGCGCCGGGTCGGCCTCCCCCGCCGGGGCGCCGCGCTGCGCCGCGGCCGGCGCCGCCGCCAGCAAAGCGAGCAGCACCATCCCGGCGCGCAGCGGCATGGCGGCGCGG
>NZ_SMOA01000386.1 GCF_004353985.1 Paracraurococcus ruber
GGGGCGACGGCTTCGCGCTGCAGCGGCGGCGGGGCCACCGGGCGGCGCGGCGCCGGGGCCGGCCGCGGCGTCGCATGCGCATCCCGCCGGATCGGGCTGGGCCGGGCCGGCAGGTTCAGCCGGTGGGCCTTGCCGACGATGGCGTTCTTTGAAACGCCCATCCGACGGCCGATCTCGGCGGTCGAATGACCTTCCGCCCAGAGGATACGGAGCTGTTCGATCGCCTCATTCGTCCAGTCCATGTGGTGTTCCCCTGCCCCGACCCACCAGATGTTGTCACCCACTAGATACGGTAGGCCAACGCGGTGGTCCCCCACAAGTTCTGGAGTGCAGGTCACACACGAAAAACTGTGGAAAAGATCGGGGAAAAGGGTGTGGAGGAAAGGATTCGCGCGTCTGAATAAGAAGTGCAAAGGGTTTCGACAGTTGTCCGCCGTATCGGGACGGTACGCGGCATGATGAAACGTTGCCAAGGGTTGGTCCCGGCCCGCGGTCGCGGAAGGATACGGCATCGGATGCCGGCCGCGTCGGCCCGTGGCCGGACATCGGGCCCGGCTTGTCGGGCGCTTCGGCAGAAGGTTTCGCCGCCGGGCCATTGGCTGGCCCCCCCGAGCCGCGGTCGCCGGGTCCGATCGCGGCGCGGCAGGACGGCCGCGGCGCGCGGCGCCTCCCCGACCCCAATTCCCGGCAGTGCACCGCGCAGGGTGAGGCCGCCCGGCCAGGCCTGGGCTGATGGGGCGCGGGCCGGCGGGATGCCGCCGCATGATTGGCCGCCAGGGGCGGTCCGCCCGGCCGGATGGCCGCGCGGACCGCGCCTGCTCACCGGCTGCGCGTCACTGCAGGTCGACGGTCACCAGGTCCTGGAACCAGGACTGGGCGGAGACGAAGCCGCGCACCCGGCGCGACATCGCCCGCGGGTTCAGGTCGTGGACGATGTAGAGCCAGGGCGGGTTGTCCACGAGCCGCTCATGCGCCTTGGCATAGGCGGCGTTGAATTCCGCCTCCCCCTTCGCATTCTCCAGCGCGGCGAAGGCTTCCTCGAAGGCCGGGTCGTTCCATTGCGGCCAGTTGAAGCCGTTGGGCGGGACGAAGGCCTGCAGGAAGTAGCGCGCCGCGACCGAGGGGTCGGAGGAGGGCGAGGAGGGGTTCACCGCGGTCGAGCCGTTGAGGATCGGCGCCTCCGGCCCGCTGCGCACCGCGGTCAGCAGCGTGTTCCACTCCGTCACCTCGAAGGAGACGTTCACGCCGCAGGCCTCGCGCAGGTTCTGCTGCATGTACTCGTTCATCGGCAGCGGCAGCATCTGGCCGGACCCGCTGGCCGAGATCATCACCTTGAAGGCCAGTGGCCGCTGCGGCGTGAAGCCGGCGGCGGCGAGCAGCGCGCGGCCCTTCGCCGGGTCGAAGCCGTAGCGGTTCTCCGGCCGGCCGAAATTCGGGTCGGACGGCTTCAGCCAGCCGACCGAGGGCTCGGCGGTGCCGTTCAGCAGGGAGACGAGGCCGGCGCGGTCGACGCAGTAATTCAGCCCCTGCCGGACGCGGACATCGCGGAAGGGCGTGGCGCTGCCGCCCATCTGGTAGAACCAGGGCCAGACATGCGGGTAGCTGTTGGTGACGACGTTGAAATTCGCCTGCCGCAGGCTGGGGATGGCATCCGGCGGCGGCACCTCGATCCAGTCCACCTGGCCGCTGCGCAGCGCCGCCAGGCGGGCATTCGCCTCCGGCACCGGCAGCAGCAGCACGCGGTCCAGCTTCGGCACCCGCGCCGGGTCCCAGTATCCCTCGTTCTTCGAAAGCTCGGCCGAGACGCGCGGGGTGAACCGCGACAGGCGGAAGGGCCCGGTGCCGGCGGGGGGAAGCTGCGCGACCCGCGCCCAGTCGCGGCCGCCCTGTTCCCAGCTGTTGGGGCTGGTCATCAGCAGGTAGACGGCCATGAAGGGGAAGTAGCTGGCGACGCGCGTCGTCGTCAGCGCCACGGTGAAGTCGTCGATCTTCCGGTAGCCCGCCATGATCGGGATGCGGGCGCGGGTGATGCCGCTGCCGGCCGCCTCGAATTGCGGGCTGTCGTTCTTGAAGAACCGGTCCAGGTTCCAGACCATGGCATCGGCGTTGAAGTCCGTGCCGTCATGGAATTTCACCCCGCGGCGGAGGTGGAAGATCCAGGTCTTCGGGTCGGCCGGGTCCTGTTCCCAGCGCTCGGCCAGCCCGGGGCGGAGGCCGGCGGGCCGGTCGGCGCGCGACAGATCCCAGAGCACCGGCGCCTCGAAGACCGGGTAGCCGAGGAAGCGCATGCCCTCGAACCCGTTGTTCGGCATGCCGGTGGTGGTAGGGACATCGGCCGCGGTCATGGCGATGCGCAGCGTCTTCTGCTGCGCCAGCGCCGGCGTGGCGGCCAGCAGCGCGACGAGGCCGAGGCCCGCGGCGCGGTGGAACAGGCTCATGGACAGGGTCCTCCCGGATAGCGGTGACCCCCGGGGTAGCAATCCCTGCGCCAAACCCCCGGTGTCCAGAGGCCTTTCGGCCTCTGGCGGGGGGTCGAGGGGGGCGGCGCCCCCCTCGGGCTACCCGGCCCGCAGATTCTCCCGCAGCGTCGCCCCGGCATAGGCCGTCCGGTACAGCCCGCGGCGCTGCAGCTCCGGCACCAGCAGCCGCGCCACCTCCTCGAAGGTGCCGGGGAAGACGGTGGGCGGCAGGATGAAGCCGTCGCAGGCGCCGGCCCTGAACCAGTCCTCCATCATGTCGGCGACCTGCGCCGGGGTGCCGGCCAGCAGGTCGCGGGGGCGGCGCACCGCCTCGGCGAAGCTGATCCCCTTCTGCCGCGCCACCTGCAGCATGCGGTCGCGATGCCCCTGGACGCCCTGGTTGGTGCCGCCGGCGTCCAGCGCCGCCGCATCCTCCACCCGGCTGAGGTCGGCGACCACCGACCAGGAGGAGGCGGCGAGGACGAGTTCCGGATCCACCAGGGATTCCAGGAAGGCGGCGCGGTCCCGCGCGATGGTGGCCGTCTCGCCCAGCACCACGGTCACGCTGGGCAGCACGGCGCAGTGGTCCGGGTCGCGCCCGATCGCCGCCATGCGGGCGCGGATGTCGGTGCGATAGGCCAGGGCGTCGGCCTTCGTCGCCGGGGTGCAGAAGATCACCTCCGCCCAGCGGGCGGCGAAGGCGCGGCCGCGGGGGGAGGAGCCGGCCTGCATGAGGACGGGCCGCACCTGCGGGCTGCGGGGCACGGAGAGCGGTCCCTCGGTCCGCACCCAGCGGCCTTCGTAGTCGGCGCGGCGGATCTTCGCGGCGTCGGCGAAGACCCCCCTCTCGCGGTCCAGCACCAGGGCGTCCGCGTCCCAGCCCTGCCAGAGCGCGTCGCAGGCCTCCAGCACCTCGTCGGCCATGTCGTAGCGCTGGTCCTTCGGCGGCAGGCCCGGCTGGCCCATGTTCCGCGCCTCGAAGTCGCGGCCGGTGGTGACGACGTTCCAGGCGGCGCGGCCGTTGCTGACGAGGTCGAGCGAGGCGAGCCAGCGCGCCGCGGTGTAGGCGGGCGTGAAGCTGGTGGAGAGGGTGACGCCCAGGCCGAGATGCCGCGTCACCCGCGCCATCTGCGGCAGCAGCACCATGGGGTCCACCAGGGTCAGCTGCCCGCCGCGGCCGACATAGTCGGCATAGCTGCCCTTGTAGAGGTCGGGGATGCCGAGGCCGTCGGCGAAGAAGCAGGCATCGAACAGCCCGGCTTCCAGCACCCGGGCGCAGTGTTCCCAGCGGCCGGGATCGAACAGGTCGTCCAGCGTCGCTTCCGGGTGCCGCCAGGTGCTGGGATAGCTGAAATTCGGCCCGGCCTTCAGGTAGGCGACCAGGTGCATGCGGCGGCGGTCGGTCATCGGCCTCTCCCTGCGGGCGGGACGGGTCCGTGCCCCGCCCAGCGGCGCGGCAGCCTGCCTCCCGCCCTGCCTGCGAAAGCCGCAGGCGCCGGGGCGGCAGGCGGATCGGCGGCAGGACCGCGCCGGGGCGGCACCGCCGCCGCCGCGCGGGCTGCCCCCGCAGCCGCCG
>NZ_SMOA01000387.1 GCF_004353985.1 Paracraurococcus ruber
GGCCCCATCGGCGCGGCCCCCCGGCGCGGCGGGACCGCGCCGGGGGGCCGCGCCGCGTCTCAGGCCGGGGCGGCTGCCAGCGGCACGCCCGCCTCGTCCTTCGAGGTGCGGATGGTCTGCAGGGTCTGCACCCGCGCCACCTCCTCGGCCGCGGTCAGGCGCGCGGTCAGGGCATTCTCATGCGCGGTGTCGCGCGCCACCAGCCGCAGCAGGAAATCGCCGCCGCCGCGGATCATGTGGCATTCCCGCACCTCCGGCCAGTCGCGCATCCGCCGCTCGAAGGCGGTCAGTACGACCTCCTTCTGGCTCTCCAGCCCGACCAGGGCGAAGAAGGTGATCTCGAAGCCGAGGGCGACCGGGTCCAGGTCGGCATTGTAGCCGCGGATGATCCGCTCCTCCTCCAGCCGGCGCACGCGGCGCAGGCAGGGCGGCGCGGAGAGGCCGACGCGGCGGGCCAGTTCCACATTCGTCATCCGGCCATCGGCCTGCAGCTCCGCCAGGATCTGCCGGTCCACTTCGTCCAGACTCGTATCGGGCGCGGCGCTCATGCTCTCCTGGTACATTGCCGTGTCGGGGAAGGTTGATTGCCGGGGAGACGCTTCCCGCGCAATATCCTTTCTCGGCCATCGCGCCGCAAGGGTTGCGCTTGTGACCGATGCCGCGGCGCCAAATATGGTGTGGGCAGCGCGGCGGGACCCTCGCCGGGCCGTCCGGCCCGCCGCCGGGATGCGGCGCGGGCGGCGATGGCGGATCGCCACCGGGCCGCATGGCCGGGCGGCGCCGATCCGTTGCAGGATATGCGGGCGGATCGCCGGCGGGCCTTCGGGCCAGCCGGCGGGACTCCATGCCACCAACAAAATCCTGGAGCCTGCCCGCGCTTTCCGGTCAGCCTGCGCCTGCTCCAGTCGCCTGGGAATCGAGCCTTGCCCGACACGCACCATACGCGCCTTCTCATCCTCGGCGCCGGCCCGGCCGGCTACACCGCGGCGATCTATGCCGCGCGCGCCGGCCTCAAGCCGCTGGTCGTGGCCGGGCTGCAGCCCGGCGGGCAACTCACCATCACCACCGATGTCGAGAACTATCCGGGCTTCGCCGCGCCGATCCAGGGCCCCTGGCTGATGGACCAGTTCCGCGCCCAGGCCGAGCACTGCGGCGCCACCATCCTGCAGGACGTAGTGACGGAGATCGACCTGGCGGCGCGGCCGATTCTCGCCCGCGGCGATTCCGGCGACACCTACCGCGCCGAGAGCCTCGTCATCGCCACCGGCGCCCAGGCCCGCTGGCTGGGCGTGCCCGGCGAGAAGGAACTGGGCGGCTTCGGCGTCTCCGCCTGCGCCACCTGCGACGGCTTCTTCTTCCGCGGCAAGAGCGTGGCGGTCATCGGCGGCGGGAACACCGCCATGGAGGAGGCGCTCTACCTCTCGAACCTCGCGCGCGACGTCACCGTCATCCATCGCCGGGATGCCTTCCGCGGCGAGCGGATCATGCAGGACCGGATCCGCGCCAAGGCCAACATCACCGTGCTGTGGGACACGGTGGTGGAGGAGATGCTGGCGACCGAGGGCCGCTTCCGCGCGCTGCGCGGAGTCCGCATCCGCAACGTGAAGACCGGCGCCGTGGCGGAGCGGCCCTTCGACGGCGTCTTCGTCGCCATCGGGCATGACCCGGCGACGGCGCTGTTCCGCGGCCAGGTCGGCATGGATGCCGAAGGCTACATCCTTACCGAGCCGGGCAGCACCCGCACGACCATCCCCGGCGTCTTCGCCGCCGGCGACGTGCAGGACCGCATCTACCGCCAGGCGGTCACCGCCGCCGGCACCGGCTGCATGGCCGCGCTGGAAGCGGAGAAGTGGCTGGCGCACATGCCCGAATCGGCGCCCGCCGTCGAAGCCTGGACCTGAGCCGGACATGCCGCTCGACTGGGACAAGCTCCGCGTCTTCCACGCGGTCGCGGAAGCCGGATCCTTCACCCATGCCGGCGAGACGCTGAACCTCAGCCAGTCCGCCGTCTCCCGCCAGATCCAGGCGCTGGAGGAGGCGCTGCAGGTCCCGCTGTTCCACCGCCATGCCCGCGGTCTGATCCTGACCGAGCCGGGGGAGACGCTGAACCGCACGGTGCGGGAGGTCTTCGCGAAGCTGGCGATGACCGAGGCGCTGCTGACCGAGAGCCGGGAACGGCCGGCCGGCCGCATCAAGGTCACCAGCACCACCGGCTTCGGCAATACCTGGCTGGCGCCGCGGCTGGCGCGGTTCCTGACGTTGTACCCGGATGTCAGCGTTTCGCTGCTGCTGGACGACAGCGACTTGGACCTGGCGATGCGGGAGGCCGATGTGGCGATCCGCATGCATCCGCCGCGACAGCCGGACCTGATCCAGCGGCACCTGGCGAGCTTCGGCTGGCGGGTGGTGGGCGCGCCCGCCTACCTCAAGGGCGCCGGCATCCCGCAGCGGGCGGAGGAGCTGGATGGCCACCGCCTGATCGTCTGGGGCGACCACCGGCCGCCGCATGACGAGGTGAACTGGCTGACCGAGGCCGGCCGCCGCCCGGGCGCGCCGCGCCGCGCCACGGTCGAGGTGAACAGCACCACCGCCATGCTGCGGGCGGTGCAGAGCGGCCTCGGCCTCGCCGCCCTGCCGGACTACATGGGCGCCGAGCTGGACGGGCTGCTGCATGTCCTGCCGGAGCTGAAGGCGCCGCGGCTGGATGCCTATTTCGTCTATCCCGAGGAGATGCGGCATTCGAAGCGCGTGGCCGTGTTCCGCGACTTCCTCGTCGCCGAACTGGCGGGGGCACATTGAGCGGAGCGATGCATCGATATGCATGTTCCGCATGGGTGCTGGCAGGTTTGACCAGACCTGCATGGCAATCACCGGCGTAGGCTTCCTCCTGCCGGGCCCGAGCGGTCCGGCAGGGTAACTCGGGCGCTTTCCCGAACCCCTTCGTCTCCCAGACGTGAAGCCTCCCTGTTGACTTGGGCCGCCGCCCTTCGGGGCCGGCGGCCTTTCTTTTTCGGCGATGCCGCGCGGCGGACGACAGCGTCCCTGTGCCGCGCGATGCGCCGCAACCATCGACCGCATCTCCGCGCGCCGTGGCGTCGGCGCATGGATGGACAGTGGACGCATGGACAGCATGCCGGGCCGGCGCGACAACCCCAGGGCATCGGGTGGGGGCGGCGCATGGCGGGCGGGCTGGACGACAAGGTGGCGCTGGTGACCGGCGCGGGCAGGAATATCGGCCGGGCCATCGCGCTGCGCCTGGCGCGCGACGGCGCCGCCGTCGTGGTCAATGGCCGCCAGGACCGCGCCGCGATCGAGGCCGTGTCGGCCGAGATCGCGGCGCAGGGCGGCCGCGCCCTGCCCCACCTCGCCGATATCGCCGACCCCGATGCGGTCGCCGGCCTCATGGCGGTGGCCGAGGCGGCGTTCGGCGGCCTCGACATCGTTGTGTGCAATGCCGGGTTGCGGCGGCAGACCGCCTTCTTGGACATGGGCTTCGCCGAGTGGCGGGAGATCCTGTCGGTGGCGCTGGACGGCGCCTTCCTCGTCGCGCGGGCAGCGGCGCCGATCATGGCGCGGCGGGGCGGCGGCGCCATCGTCGCGCTGTCGGGCATCTCGACGCATCTCGGCACGCCGCAGCGGGCGCATGTCTCGGCCAGCAAGGCGGGGCTGGAGGGGTTGATGCGGGCGCTGGCGGTGGAGCTCGCGCCGCTCGGCATCCGCTGCAATAGCGTGGCGCCGGGCACGATCGACACCGCGCGGGGCGCCTCGGCCGGCGCGCTGCCGCCCACCCTGGCCGGCAGCGGCATTCCGCTGGGGCGCAAGGGATCGGCCGAGGAGATCGCCGAGATGGTGCGGCTGCTGGCCGGGCCGGAAGGCGGCTATGTCACCGGCCAGACGATCCATGTGAATGGCGGCGCCTTCCTGACCTGAGCGGCCTGGGCGCGCCGCATTCGCCCCGGCGGCAGGCGCGGGCCGCGCGGCGGGGGTTGGCCGGCGGGGCAGCAGCGCGGCGGCCGGCGCGCC
>NZ_SMOA01000388.1 GCF_004353985.1 Paracraurococcus ruber
GACCGCAGGACGCGGGGCAGCCCGTGCCGGCGCCGCGCCGGCCGCCGCGCCGGCCGTGCCAGCCGTGCCCGGGGGTCGGCCCTTCCCCTGGCGCCCGGCCCGCGCTTCGATGCCCGGCAAGACCGACTCGCGGGAGAGGAACCATGTCCACCGACCCGGCCGTGCCCATCGCCGGCAACCGCTTCTGCATCGTCGGCGGCGCCAGCCTCGTCGGCTCCGCCACCGCCGGCGAATTGCTGGACCACGGCGCCGCCGAGGTCGTGCTGTTCGACAATTTCGCCTTCGGGTCGGAGGCGGCGATCGAGCATCTGAACGACCATCCGCGGCTGCGGCTGGTGCGCGGCGACGTGATGCGCCTGCCCGACCTGCTGCGCGCCACCGCAGGCATGGCCGGCGTCCTCCAGCTGGCGGCCTACATGACCCTGTCCATGGACCGTGACGCCTGGGGCGGGCTCGACGTCAACATCCGCGGCGTGCAGCACGCGCTGGAAGCCTGCCGCGCCAATGCCGTTGGCAAGCTGGTCTTCGCCTCCTCCAACGCCGTCTATGGCTACGGGCCGGGCGTGGCGGGGGAGCTGGTGGAGGGCACGCCCTTCCATTCCGCGGGGGCGCCGCCGGCCGCCATCCTCTACGGCGCGAGCAAGATCATCGGCGAGCAGCTCTGCCGCGACGCCCACCGCAAGCACGGCCAGCACTATGTCGTGCTGCGCTATTCCACCGTCTATGGCGAACGCCAGCACTACCGCGCCGCCAACGCGCTCTACATCATCGAGACGCTGGAGAGGGTGCGGCGCGGCGAGCCGCCGGAGGTGTTCGGCGACGGCTCCGAGACCAAGCATTTCGTCTATGTCGGCGACCTCGCCCGCGCCAACCGCATGGCCTTCGAGAGCGCGGCGACGGATGTCGCCGTCAACACCTCCGGCCCCGCGCCGGTCACCACGCTGGAACTGGTCAGGCTGGTCACGGAACTCGCCGGCGGCGGCCCCGAGCCGCGCTTCGTCGGCAACGAGCCGGGCAAGGTGCGGCTGACCAGCGGCGGCGCCTTCCGCATCGCGCATGAGGAAGCGGCGCGCGCCATCGGCTGGCGGCCCGAGGTGGACATGCGGGAAGGGCTGCGCCGGCTGATCGCCTGGCGCGATTCCAACGAGGCGAGGGCGGCGGCATGATCGCGCGCCGCGCCACGCTGGCGGCCGGCGCCGCGCTGCTCGCCGCGCCGGCGCTGGGCCAGCCGCGCTGGCCCGACCGGCCGATCGAGATCCAGGTCGGCTTCACCGCCGGCGGCGGCACCGACCTCGACGCCCGCAGCTATGCCCGGGCGCTGGAGAAGCGCATCGGCGGCAGCGTCGTCGTCACCAACCGCGCCGGCGCGGGCGGGGAGTTGGCGCTGGCCGCCGTCGCCCGCGCCCGGCCGGACGGGCACACCCTGGGCACCACCAATTTCCCCGGCCTTCTCACCATCCCGATCGAGCGGCAGGCGCAGTTCCGGCTGGAGGATTTCGCCCCGCTCGGCAACCTGGTGAAGGACCCGAGCGCCATCACCGTGCATGCCGAAAGCCCGCATCGCACGCTGGCCGACCTGCTGGCGGCGGCGCGGGCGGCGCCGGAGCGGCTGACCTATGCCTCGCCCGGCGTCGGGTCGGACGACCACATGCAACTGGTGCTGATGGAAGCCGCGACCGGCATCCGCATGACCCATGTGGTCTTCCAGGGCGATCCGCAACTGCGCCAGGCGGTGCTGGGCAGGCAGGTGGACTGCACCGGGCTGAACCTGGGCGCGGTGCTGCAGGTGCCGGACAATCTCCGCCTGCTGGCGCATGCCGGCGCCGCGCGCAGCCGCTTCCGCCCGGATGTCCCGACGCTGACCGAGCTCGGCATCCCGGTGGTGATGGGCTCCGAGCGCGGGGTGGTGGCGCCCGCCGGCACGCCGGCGCCCATCCTGGCGCGGCTGCGGGAGGCGACGGAGGACATCGCCCGCGACGCGGAGTTCATGCAGCAGCTTGAGGGCCGCTTCACCGAGCCGGCCTGGGAGCCGGGCGAGGCCTGGTTCACCCGGCTGCGCGGCCAGGCGGCGGAGTACCGCGCGCTCTGGCAGCGGACGCCCTGGGCGCAGCGCTAGGGCGGATCCCGCTCGGGCGGAATCACCTGAGCGGGTGAAGATGCCCAAGGATTCCCATGGCTGGGGCGGTTGCCGTGAGCCATGGCGAACGGCGACCGCCCTGGTGTCCCGCAGCCGAAATTCGCCGCCACTGCTGGCGTCCTACGGTCCGGGCCACTTGCCTTTGCTTGCAGTGGCCTGCTGGCCCGTTGCATTCGCAGACCGTGGCTGCGAATGCAGCGGGCAGGACACGAGGCGGACCGTGCCCGGACGGAGGCATCCGGACGGGCGACGATGCGCCGGGGATGATGCACGGGACCGGGCGGCAGGAGCGGATGCCGATGCGTCATGCTCCTCGACGGATCGCGCGGCAGGATGGCGTTGCCGGCGCGTCGCGCCGCGCGGCCGGCACCCGGCCGAGGCGGATCGGTGTCCGGGCCGGGCCGCGATCCGCCAGTGCCGCCGGTGCCGGCAGTGCCGGACGGGCGCGAGGCGCCGGCCCTGGCCAAGGCCGGTGCCGCCTTCAGGTCCGGCCGGACATGGCTGCCCGGCCGGTCGTGCCTGGATGCCCCGACCGCCCCGCGGCCCGCGTCAATCCGCCCGCCAGTTCAGCCGCCGCAGCAGCCATTCCCGATAGGCCAGCACCGTCGCCGGGGCGGGGGCCAGGGCGGCGACCAGCGGGCCCGCCTCCATGCCCGAGAGCGGCCGCAGGCCCGGGGCCCAGCCCGTCCTCGCCTCCTCCTCCAGCCAGCGCTGCGCCGCCACCCGCCAGGTCGCCACGGTATCGGCCGGGGTCAGCGGCGGCAGCACCACCGCCGCCAGCAGGCGCAGGCAGGCAGTGGCGGTCGTCAGCGCGCCGCGCAACTCGGCCGGGCCGCCCAGCGGCAGGTCATGCAGCGCCGGCACTTCCGGCAGCATCGCGTCGCGGCCGGCGACCCCGTCCAGCGCGAACCAGGGGCGGGCGCCGGCCGCCGTCAGCCTGGCCGGCAGGTCCGGCCCGTGCAGCAGCGCCGCCTCGGCGATGCCCTGGGCCAGCGCCGCCTCGGCCTTCGGCGATGGCAGGCCGAGCACCGGGCTGGCCGCCAGGCCCAGCAGGTCCAGGGCCAGCAGCCCCGCCGCGCCGGGCATGTCCGGCCCGCCCAGGCCGAAGCGGGGCGCGCTGCCCGGCGGGGGCATCGCGTCCCGCCCCACCACCATGGCGCCGCCCTGCAGGGCGCAGACCGGCACCCAGCCGGCGGGGTCGAAGCGGGCCCGCGGGTCGCCCACCATGCGGGACAGGGCGGCGATGCCCGGCAGCAGCAGCAGGCTGCGGCCATCCGGCGCGGCATCGGTGACGAAGCGGTTGGCGGCGGTGACACCGTCCGGGCCGCCCAGCACGGTCAGGTCCAGCCGCAGCGCCGTGGTCGCGCCGCGGCCGAGCGACCCGGCCAGGCGCCCGGCCAGCCGGGCGAGCGGCCCGTCCTCCGGCCCCGGCACCAGCAGCGTCGCGGTGGTGGGAAGCAGGGCGCGCGCCGGCCGGGCCAGCGGGATGCTCGCGGCAAGGCCGGCCGCGGCGCCGAGCCCGGCCTGCAACGCCCGTCTTCGGGATGCCTCCGGGCGAGCCCGCATCGCTGTCTCCCTCCTCCGGCGCCTGCCCTATGCACCATCCCCGCCGCGGCGGGCCCGGTGCCCGCGCAGGCCCTTGTACCGCTTCCGGTTCACCGGGGGCAGCACCCGCCCACCCGCCACCCGGCAGGAGGCGCCGTCATCCGGGCCCCGGCGCCGGGGGCAAGGGGCCAAGGCCCCCGTGGGTCGCCGCCCAGCCCACCCGGACACACCCGCGACGATCGCCAGCGCGGCCCGCGGTGGCCGGGCCCTGCGGCGCCGGCGACCGGGGCGCAGACGGCCTGCCGTCCGGACGCCGGCATCGCGCGCGGGGCTGGCGGG
>NZ_SMOA01000389.1 GCF_004353985.1 Paracraurococcus ruber
GCGGCGACACCCGCGCGGCAGCCCCACCCTGGGCCCCTGCCGGCGGGCGCGATGGCCGCCCGCCCGGGGGGCGGACATCCTCCGGCCCGGCGGCGCCAGGCGCCCGGCCCGGTCAGCGGCCGGCGATGCGCGCCTGCTCGGCGTGCCCGGGATCGGCCTTGCCGGCCTGCACCTGGCTGCGCGGCGTTTCCCGGCTTCGCCCCATCTCCCGCCGGCGGTGCCGTTCCTCCTGCGCCATGGCGTCGCGCAGCAGGCCCTCATAGCTCAATCCGCAGGCCGCGCCGCCCAGCACGGAGGCACCTGGCAGCATCGGCCGGTCTGACCGGCGACTCATGGTCCTCTCCCCACTCTCCCGAATGCGAGTGTGCCCAAAACCGGGCGGCTTCGGCGATGAAAAACGATTGATTGCAGGAAACCGTAACGAATCACCAAGAAGTTGTGGCGCCGCACCGGGCCACAGCGTGGCCGACAGGCCAGGGCGGGCGGCCTGGCACGGATCGGGTCCGGACGGGGGAGGATCCCCCGGCGATGCCGCATCGGCGCATGCGGCGCGGGCGGGTAACGCGGCACCCTGCCCCGCCCGTGCGGCCAAGGCGCCCGGCGGCGCGGCGCCAAGCCGCACCGCCCGGGGCCGCGACCGCGTTGCGGCGGCAAGGGGGTCGCCACCCGCTTCCGCCTTGCGCCGCGACGACGACAGGGCGTATAGGAATATTGTCAAAGTCCCATCCTTGCGCGAGGCGGCGACCCACCGGTGCCCCTGCCCGCCCCGCCCGTCGGCCGGCCAGGACGATCCTGCCGTCCGAACCTGCCTCCGCCTTGCCTGCGAGGGCCGAGGATGCGTCGCCCGCCCCCCGTCGCCGCCCACGGGCGGAGGCAGGCGGGCGCATCCGCCGCGACCGCCGGCCCAGGGAATAAATCCCTCAATTCCTCAATTCCTCAACCGGCACGTGGCGGAACCCGCGGCGAAAGGCCGGCTTGCCGTGGATCGGGCCGCATCGGACTCAGCGGAATTGAGCGGGGCCATGTCCGGCCCGCCGCTCAAACCACCGGCAGCGCCTGCGACAGCCGGCCACCCTGCCGCACCGGCTCGATCCGGGTGGCGAGGCCGGTGGCATCGTCGGTCTCCACCCAGACCCCGCAGAGGGTCGCCGGCCCCTCGGCCGGGGCCAGGCGCTCGCCGGGCATCTTGCGCCAGAACCGCAGGGCGGCGCCGCCCTTCTGCATGCCGATGACGCTGTCATAGTCGCCGCACATGCCGGCATCGGTCATGTAGGCGGTGCCGCCGGGCAGCACCTGGTGGTCCGCGGTCGGCGTGTGGGTGTGGGTGCCGACCACGAGGCTCACCAGCCCGTCGAAGCTGTGGCCGAAGGCGGATTTCTCCGAGCTTGCCTCGGCATGCACATCCACCAGGCTGGCCTGGATGGTGCCGCCGGCGCCCAGCCGGTGCTTCTGGATCTCGGCCTGGACGGCGCGGAAGGGGTCGTCGAGCGCATCCATGAACAGCCGGCCCATGACGTTCACCACCAGGGCGCGGCGGTTGCCCGGCACCTCCACCACCGCGGCGCCGCGGCCGGGCGTGCCGGGCGGGAAATTGGCCGGGCGGATGACGCGCGGCTCCTGCTCGAGGAAGGGGATGATCTCCTTCCGGTCCCAGGCATGGTTGCCGAGGGTGATGACATCGGCACCGGCGGCGAGGATGGCGCGCGCCATGTCGGGGGCGAGGCCGAAGCCATGGCTGGCATTCTCGCCATTCACCACCACGAGGTCGGCCTTGAGCGCCGATTTCAGGCCGGGCAGGCCGGCGACCACCGCATCCCGGCCAGACCGGCCGACCACGTCACCCAGGAAGAGAATTCGCAACCCGCTCGCTCCGCCACGCGCCCCGGCCTTGGGGCCGCGCGGCGCTGTCCTACAGAATGGTGGCGCCGGCGGCCATGGGCAGGGTCAGGCGCGGCGGATGATCCCGGCCTCGGTCGCGATCGCCTGCAGCGCCACGTCCTCCGGCCCCGCGGGAACCTCCGGCACCTCCTGGCAGGCATAGGCGCAGCCGAGCGTCGCGGCGCCCGGCAGCCCGGCCAGCGTGCGGTCGTAATAGCCGGCGCCATAGCCCAGGCGGCGCCCGGCGCGGTCGAAGGCCAGCAGCGGCACCAGCAGGAATTCCGGCGCCAGCGTCTCGCCCGCCGCCGGGTGCTGCGTGCCGAAGCGGCCGCGCGCCAGCGGCTCTCCCGGCCGCCAGCGGCGGAAGGTCAGCGGCTGGCCACGCTTCGGCGTGACCGGCAGCACGACCGGGTGGCCGCGATCCTGCAGCGCCAGCAGCAGCGGGCGGATGTCGATCTCCGGCCCCATGGGCCAGAAGCCGGCGACGACGGCGCCGGCGGGCGGCAGCCAATCCCGCAGCACATGCGCGGCGAGCTGCGCGCCGAGGGCCGGGTCGCAGCCCTCCCGCCGCGCGAGGGCGAGGCGCCGCGCCTCGGCCTTCATCTCCCGCAGGAGGACGTCGCAGTGCGGCGCGGATGAAAAGTGCGGAGCCACCATGGGCCGTTGGCGTCTCACCCTCCCAAGGCCTGCTAGCGCAGGTGGGCGCCAGATACCCGGACCAAGATCCGGACAGAGCCAGCTCCCGGAGGATGCTTATTGGCCCCGGGGATGAATTGCCTGACGCGCCGGGCAGCCCCGCCCCAGCGATATAAGGCGGCGCCTGGGCCGGGACCACCCCGGGCGCGACGGAAAACCGCGGCGGTGCCATGCCGGCGGTCCGGGGCGGTGCCCCCGTCCGCGCGCCGGCGGACCAAGCGCCGATGCTGTGGTGCCGATGCTGCGGCGGCGGTGCTGTTCCCCGCCGCGCTGTTCGTGCTGGTGCCGGCCGTGCCGGCGCCGCGCCTCATCGCGCGGGCCGTGCCGCTGCTGCCCTTCGGCGTGGCGGGCGCGGTGCCGCCGGGCGGCCGGCACGGGTTCCGGCCGCGACCGCGGCCCATCCGCGGCTCGGGGGTGCCCGGGGGCATGCGAAGCACCGGGAAGGGCGGGTCGCCCGGGGCCGGTGGTGCCAGCCGCCGGCGATGCCCTGCGGCGCCTGGCGTCAGGTCCTGTCGAGGGTCTGCGCCAGCCCTTCGATCCGCTCGGCGATGCGGGCCAGGCGTTCGGCCAGCATCGGGTCCGGCTGCGGCGCCGCCGGGATGGCGGGGGCGATGCCGGCGCGGGCGCGCTGCAATTCGGTGCGCAGGTCGCCCGCCTCGTCGGCCAGCAGCAACGCGACATGCAGCAGCATGCGGCTTTCGGAGAACTGCCCGCCCATGGCGCGGATCAGCCGCACCTTCTCCTCGATCTGCTGGATGAGGTCGAGGACATGCCCCTCCTCACCATCCTTGCAGCCGATCGTGTGCTGGTAGCCGTTGACCCGGACGGTGACCTGCCCCACGCCCTACTCCCCTTCCCGCTCGCCGGCCCGCAACTCCTCGGCCAGCGCCAGGCGCAGCCGGGCGATGGTGGCGTCCAACCGCTCCGCCATGGCGGCGACCTCGGCGCGGGGCACCATGTCGGTCTCCTCGGCGGCGGGACGCGGGCGGGACAACGCCTCGGCGAGCTTTTCCACGGCGGTCTCCAGCCGGGCTGCCGCCAGCGCCACAGGGTTACTCGCCGCGTCGCTCATGCCCCATCCGAAACTGCCATCGCCGGCCGCGCTGGACGCGGGATTCCGGGCGTGCTGCAAGGCTTGGCATGGTGACCGGGCAGGGTCAACGCCAGCGCAGCGGGGCGCCGCCGCCCGACATGCCCGCCGTCACGGTGCATGACGCGGCCGGCGCGGCCCTCGCCCTCGGCCTTGCCGGGCCGCGCGGCGCGCTGCTGCTGTCGGCGCCGGGCGCGGGCGGCAGCCTGGGCGCGCCCTGGTTCCTGGCGCTGGTCGCCGCGGCCGCCGCATCCCACCC
>NZ_SMOA01000038.1 GCF_004353985.1 Paracraurococcus ruber
CGGTCAGCGGCACGGCGGCGGCCCTCGCCACCCTGACCGGCACAGGCAATGCCTATGCCGTCACCATCACCGACACCCCGACCATCGCCGAGCTCACGGCCATCGACGCCGCGACCACCGGCAGCCTGACCTACACGGCCGTGTCCGACACGGCGGCGAACCTGACGGCCGGTGGCGCGGCGACCTACCTGGCCGGCAAGGACGTGACCGTGCAGGGCACGGCGACGGTTGCCGAGCTGAATGCCATTGACGCCCTGACCAGCGGCGTGGTGACGGCCAGCATCAGCGGCACGGCGGCGACCTTGGCCGGGCTGACCGGCACGGGCAACGCCTACACGGTCACCATCACCGACACCCCGACCATCGCCCAGCTCACGGCCATCGACGCGGCGACCACGGGCACGCTGACCTACGCGTCGGTCTCGGATACGGCGGCGAACCTGGCGGCGGGCGGCGCGGCGACCTACCTGGCCGGCAAGCCGGTGACCATCACCGATACAGCCACCGTCACCCAGGCCAACAGCATCGACGCGGCGACCACGGGCGTGGTCACCGGCGCGGTCAGCGGCACGGCGGCGGCCCTCGCCACCCTGACCGGCACGGGCAACGCCTATGCCGTCACCATCACCGACACCCCGACCATCGTCCAGCTGACAGCCATCGACGCGGCGACCACGGGCACGCTGACCTACGCGTCGGTGTCCGACACGGCGGCCAACCTGGCGGCGGGTGGCGCGGCGACCTACCTGGCCGGCAAGCCGGTGACCATCACCGACACGGCTACCGTCACCCAGGCCAACAGCATCGACGCGGCGACCACGGGCGTGGTCACCGGCGCGGTCAGCGGCACGGCGGCGGCCCTCGCCACCCTGACCGGCACAGGCAATGCCTATGCCGTCACCATCACCGACACCCCGACCATCGCCGAGCTCACGGCCATCGACGCCGCGACCACCGGGACCATCGGGTACAGCGCGGTCGCGGACACCGTCGGCAACCTTCTCGCCGGCCCGGCTGCCGGGTACCTGGCGGGCAAGGCCATCAGCGTGCTCGGGACGCCGACGGTCACCGAGTTGAATGCGATCGATGCGCTGACCTCCGGTGTCGTGACGGCCGGCCTCAGCGGCACGGTGACGGAGCTTCTCGGCCTGACGGGCAGCGGCAATGCCTATGCCCTGACGGTGACCGATGCGGCGACGGTGGCCGAGCTGAACCAGCTGGACGCCCTGACCACCGGGGTCGTCACGGCCAGCATCGCCGGCACGGCGGCCACGCTCGCGGCGCTGACCGGCAGCGGCAATGCCTATGGCATCACGGTCACCGACATCCCGACCGTGGCGCAGCTGCAGGTGATCGCGGCGCGGACCACGTTGGCCCTCGACTATGCCTCGGTCGCCGATACGGCCGCCAGCCTGGCCGCGGATGCGGCCACCAATGGCGGCGCCGGCACCTTCGTCACCGGCAAGGATGTTGCGATCTCCGGCGCGGCAACCATCGCCCAGCTCGCCGCGATCGATGCCGCGACGACCGGGACGCTGACCTATGCCGCCGTGACGGACACGGTGGCGAATCTCGCGGCGGATGAGGGCACCTACACCGCGGGCAAGCTGGTGACCGTCACCTTCGCTGCCGCCAGCTCGCCGGTCTTCGCCAGCCTCACCAGCGGCCAGGTCTTCGGCGATGGCGGCGGTGCCACCATCCTCGGCTTCAACAACCTGCTCGGCTCCGGCTTCGCCGATTTCCTGGAAGGCGATGCCGATGCCAACCTGCTGAGCGGCAGCGGCGGCAACGATACGCTGCAGGGTGCCGGCGGCAGCGATACGCTGACCGGCGGCCTCGGCCTCGACCGTTTCGTGGTCGGTGCCGGCGCGTCCAGCGTCACCGACCTGGGGCTGGGCGGCAACGATACGCTGATCGTCCAGGCCGGCGGCAGCGCGTCCGCCACGCTGGCCGCGAATTGGACGGCAACCGTCGCCAGCAGCAATGCCGGCACCGGCACCGTCCTGGCCAACGGCTTCTGGGCCAACCTGACGAATGCCACCGGCGGCCAGGGCTGGACCCTGACCAATGCCGCCAGCGCGACCGGCGTCGCGCTGACCGGCTCGGCCTTCGGCGACGTGCTGGTGGGTGGCACCGCCGGCGATACGCTGAATGGCGGCGCCGGCAACGATACCCTGTCGGGCGGCACCGGGGCGGACCGCTTCGTGATCGGCGCCGGGCTGGACGTGATCGGCGATCTTGGCCTGGGCGGCAACGACACGGTCGTCGTCTCCGCCAGCGGGTCGGTGACCGCCAGCCTGGCGGCGAACTGGACGGCGACCGCCGCCACCAGCAATGCCGGCACGGCCAGCATCAGCGCGCTGGGCTACCGCGTGAACCTGGCGGCGGCGGGCGGCGGCACCGGGTGGACCGTGTCCAATGCCGGCACTGGCACGGCGACCGCCCTGACCGGCTCCGCCTTCGCCGATACGCTCATCGGCGGCAGCGGCAACGATACGCTGGTCGGCGGGCCGGGCAATGACAGCCTGATGGGCGGCCTGGGCCTCGATCGCTTCGCCATCACCTCGGGTGCCAACACCATCGGCGATCTCGCCCTGGGTGGCAGCGACACGGTGGTGGTGTCGGCCGGTGCCAGCGTGGCCGCGACGCTGGCAGCGAACTGGACGGCGAGCGCGGCCACCAGCAATGCCGGCACCGCGAGCATCACCGCGGCCGGGTTCAAGGTGAACCTCGGGGCCGCCACCGGCGGCACGGGCTGGACCGTGAGCAATGCCGGCAACGCCACGAACACGACCTTCACCGGGACGAGCTTCGCCGATACGCTGATCGGCGGCACGGGCAACGATCTCCTGATCGGCGGCGCCGGCGCCGACAGCCTGACGGGCGGCCTGGGCGGTGATATCTTCCGCTTCACCGCGGTCGGCCACAGCCCTGCCGGTGCGGGCCGCGACGTGATCACCGATTTCAGCGCCGCGGCGGGCGACCGCATCGACCTGGCGCAGATCGATGCCAACACCCTGGTGGATGGCAACCAGGCCTTCGCCTGGCTCGGCTCCGCCGCCTTCTCCAACGTCGCGGGACAGCTCCGCTTCGCCGGCGGCGTGCTGGAAGGGGATGTGGATGGCGACGGCGCGGCGGATCTCCAGATCCAGCTGGCCGGCGTCGCCAGCCTCACCGCCGGGGCGATCTTCCTCTGACCCCGGCGGCCGCGATGGACTTCGGGGGTGGTTTGGCGTATCTCCCCCGCCACCCGCAGATCCCGCGCGGGAGAGAGGAGTCGGCCCCCGGCGCAGGCAAGGGGCGCGACTTCCGCCGAAGGCGCAACCGGCCCCCGGAAACGCTCAGGCAGAAGGGCCGCGTGGGGGAGGGACCTCTGGAAAGCCCGCGGCCGCAAGGCTTCGGCACCGACGGAGTAAGGCCCTGAAGCCAGGGGGCCGAATCTCTCAGGTCACGGGACAGAGGGGGGCCACGGACTAGCAACCATTGCCGCGCATTGGCGGCTGGGGGACCCGTGGCCGATTCCGATTCGCTTCTCGAGACGCCCCTGGCGGGGCTGCACCGGGCGCTGGGCGCCCGCATGGTGCCCTTCGCGGGCTATGCCATGCCCGTGCAGTACCCCGCCGGCATCATGGCCGAGCACCTGCAGTGCCGCAGCGGCGCCGCGCTCTTCGACGTGTCCCATATGGGCCAGGCGGAGATCCTGGGCGAGGGCGCCGCGGCGGCGCTGGAGCAGCTGACCCCGGCCGACCTGCAGGGCCTGAAGCCGCACCGCCAGCGCTACGCCCTGCTGACCACCATGGCCGGCGGCATCTTCGACGACTGCATGGTCGCCAATCTCGGCGACCGGCTGTTCCTGGTGGTGAATGCCAGCCGGAAGGCGGAGGATTTCGCCCTGGTCGAGGCGGCGCTGCCGCCCGGCCTCCGGCTCAACATCCTGGCCGACCGGGCCCTGCTGGCGCTGCAGGGCCCGGCGGCGGAGGCGGCCATTGCCCCCCTGGCGCCCGGCCTCGCCGCGCTCTCCTTCATGGGGGTGGCGCGGGCGGAGATCGGCGGGATCCCCGTGCTGGCGTCCCGGTCCGGCTACACCGGGGAGGATGGCTACGAGATCAGCGTCGCCGCCGACCGGGCGGAGGCGCTGGCGCGGCTGCTGCTGGCCCAGCCCGGCGTGCAGCCGGCCGGCCTGGGCGCCCGGGATTCGCTGCGGCTGGAAGCCGGGCTCTGCCTCTATGGCAACGACATCGACGAGACGACCAGCCCGGTCGAGGCGGCGCTGACCTGGTCCATCGGCAAGCGGCGGCGGATGGAATGGAATTTCCCGGGCGCCGAGCGGGTGCGGGAGGAACTGGCGAACGGCCCCGCGCGCCTGCGCGTGGGCCTGAAGCCGGAGGGACGGCAGCCCGCCCGCGCCCATACCCCGATCCAGGCCGCCGACGGCACGCCGGTCGGCGAGGTGACCTCCGGCGGCTTCGGCCCTTCCGTCAACGGCCCCGTCGCCATGGGCTATGTCGCCCGCGCCCAGGCCGGGGACGGCACGCCGTTGGGATTGCTGGTGCGCGGCAAGCCGCTGGCCGCCCGCGTCGCCCCGACCCCCTTCGTCCCGAATCGCTACAAGCGCTGACGCGCCGCACCCCTTCAGGAGAGCCCCGAGATGCCCGAGCTGAGGTTCACCAAGGATCATGAATGGGTCCGCCAGGACGGCGATGCCGCCACCATCGGCATCACCGACCATGCGCAGAATGCGCTGGGCGACGTGGTGTTCGTCGACCTGCCCGAGGTGGGGCGGGAGGTCGCGGCGGGCGAGGCCTGCGCCGTGGTGGAGAGCGTGAAGGCGGCGTCCGACGTCTATGCGCCGATCGCCGGCCGAGTGGTGGAGGTGAACACCGCGCTCGCCGAGAACCCGGCCCTGATCAACAGCGCCCCGACCGGCGAGGGCTGGTTCTTCAAGATCGAGCCGAAGGACGCCGGCGAGATCGCGGCGATGATGGATGCCGAGGCCTATGCCGCCTTCGTGGAGAGCCAGGCATGAGCATCCTGGCCGAACTCGAAGCCCTGGAGGATCGCGGCGAATTCGCCCGCCGGCATATCGGGCCGGGGCCGGACGACATCACGGCCATGCTGCAGGTGGTGGGCGCCGAGAGCCTGGAGGCGCTGGCCGGCCGCACCGTGCCGGCCGCGATCGCGGGCGCCGACCTGTCCGCCCTGCCGCCGCCGGCGACCGAGGCCGAGGCGATCGCCGAATTGCGGGCGCTGTCCGAGCGGAACCGGCGCGTCAAGTCGCTGATCGGCCTTGGCTACAACGGGACGCATGTGCCGCCGGTGATCCTGCGCAACGTGCTGGAGAATCCGGGCTGGTACACCGCCTACACGCCCTACCAGGCGGAGATCGCCCAGGGGCGGCTGGAAGCCCTGGTGAATTTCCAGACCATGGTCGCCGACCTCACCGGCCTGCCGGTGGCCAATGCGTCCCTGCTGGACGAGGCGACGGCGGCGGCCGAGGCGGTGGCGCTGGCGCATGCCGCGCACAAGGGCAAGGGCGACACGCTGCTGGTGGCGGCCGACCTGCATCCGCAGACGCTGGCCGTGGTGCGGGTGCGGGCGGAACCCGTCGGCATCAAGGTCCTGGTCGCGCCGCCGGCCGAGATCGTGGCGCGCGCCAACGCTGAAAAACCCTTCGCGGTGCTGCTGCAATACCCCGGAACCACCGGGGAGGTGCGCGACCTGACGGCGGAGATCGCCGCGGTGCATGCGGCCGGCGGCCTGGCCATCGTCGCGGCCGACCCGCTGTCCCTGACGCTGCTGACGCCACCCGGCGAGATGGGCGCCGATGTCGTTGTCGGGTCCACCCAGCGCTTCGGCGTGCCCCTGGGCTATGGCGGGCCGCATGCCGCCTACATGGCGGTGAAGGATGCGCATAAGCGGCTGCTGCCGGGGCGGCTGGTCGGCGTCTCGATCGACGCCGCCGGCAACCCCGCCATGCGCCTCGCCCTGCAGACGCGGGAGCAGCATATCCGCCGCGAGAAGGCGACGAGCAACATCTGCACGGCGCAGGTGCTGCTGGCCGTCATGGCCGGCATGTACGCCGTGTGGCATGGGCCGGAGGGGCTGAAGCGCATCGCCCGGCGGGTGGCGCTGCAGGCGCGGCTGCTGGGCGCGGCGGCGCGGCGCGGCGGCTTCGCGCTGCGCCACGGCGGCTTCTTCGACACCATCGCGATCGAGGCGGGCGAGCGCGCCGAGGCGCTGATGCAGGGCGCGCTGGCGCGCGGCTTCAACCTGCGGCGCGAGGGCGACCTGGTCTGCATCGCGCTGGACGAGACGGTGACGCGGGACGACCTCGCCGCGCTCGCCGACCTGCTCGGCGGCGGCGACCTGGCCGGGCTGTCGCCCGAAGGCGGCCTGCCCGCGGCGCTCGCGCGCCGCAGCGGCTTCTGCACCGCCGAGGTCTTCAACAGCCACCATTCCGAGCACGCGATGCTCCGCTACCTCAAGCGGCTGGAGGAGAAGGACGTCGCGCTGAACCGCAGCATGATCCCGCTGGGGTCCTGCACGATGAAGCTGAACGCCACGGCGGAGATGATCCCCGTGACCTTCCCGGGTTTTTCCGACATTCATCCCTTCGCCCCGGCGGACCAGGCAGAGGGGTATCTCGAACTGATCCGGCGGCTCGAATCCTGGCTTTGCGCCGTCACCGGCTTCGCCGCCGTGTCCCTGCAGCCGAATGCCGGCAGCCAGGGCGAATATGCCGGGCTGCTGGCGATCCGCGCGTATCATCGGGCGCGGGGCGATGCGCAGCGCGATGTCTGCCTGATCCCGTCCAGCGCGCATGGCACCAACCCGGCCAGCGCGGTGATGGCCGGGATGAAGGTGGTGGTGGTCGGCTGCGACCGCGACGGCAATGTGGACCTGGCCGACCTGAAGGCGAAGGCCGGGCAGCATGCCGACCGCCTGGCGGCGCTGATGGTCACCTACCCCAGCACGCACGGCGTGTTCGAGGAGGAGATCCGCGCCATCTGCGACCTCGTGCATGCGCATGGCGGCCAGGTCTACATGGACGGCGCCAACATGAATGCGCAGGTCGGCCTGACCTCGCCGGCCGCCATCGGCGCCGATGTCTGCCACCTGAACCTGCACAAGACCTTCTGCATCCCGCATGGCGGCGGCGGCCCGGGCGTCGGCCCGATCGGCGTCGCGGCGCATCTGGCGCCGCACCTGCCGAACCACCCGCTGCTGGCGGAGGCGGGGCCGGCGACGGGCTATGGCCCGGTCTCGGCCGCGCCCTTCGGCAGCGCGGCCATCCTGCCCATCTCCTACGCCTATATCCGCATGATGAGCGCGGAAGGGCTGACGCGGGCGACCGCCGTGGCGATCCTCAGCGCCAACTACATGGCGAAGCGGCTGGAGGCGCATTACCCCGTGCTGTACCGCGGCAAGCGCGGCATGGTGGCGCATGAATGCATCCTGGACTGCCGCGGCTTCCAGCAGGGCGGCGGCGTGCTGGTGGAGGACATCGCCAAGCGGCTGCAGGACTATGGCTACCATGCCCCGACCATGTCCTGGCCGGTGGCGGGCACGCTGATGGTGGAGCCGACCGAGTCCGAGCCGAAGGAGGAACTGGACCGCTTCTGCGACGCCATGATCGCCATCCGCGCCGAGATCCGGGCGGTGGAGCAGGGGCGGGCGGACAAGGCGGACAACCCGCTGAAGAACGCGCCGCACACCGCGGCCGAGGTGATGGCCGACGATTGGCGCCACGCCTACACGCGGGAGGAGGCGGCCTTCCCGCTGCCCTTCGTCCGGGCGCACAAGTACTGGCCACCGGTGAAGCGCGTGGACAATGTCCATGGCGACCGCAACCTGGTCTGCACCTGCGCGCCGCTGGAGGCCTATGCCGAGCGGATGCAGCTGCAGGCGGCGGAGTGAGCGGCGCCAAGGGCTGGACCCTGGACCCGGTGCCGGAGGAGGCGCGGCCCTGGCGGGTCGTCTCCTCCCGCGCTGTGGTGCGCAACCGGTTCCTGAACCTGGATGCCGAGGCGGTGGCGACGCGCCGCGGCGCCGTCCTCGACCCCTATTGGGTGATGGACTACCCCGACTGGGTGCTGGCTATCACGCTCACCGCCGATGACCAGCTGGTGCTGGTGCGGCAATGGCGGGAAGCGGCGAAGGCCTGGTCGCTGGAGCCGCCGGGCGGCGTGATGGATGCCGAGGATGGCGATCCCTGCGTGACCGCGGCGCGCGAGTTGCGGGAGGAGACGGGGTTCGCGGCGACGCGGCTGCGCCTGGTCGGCAGCCTGTGGTCGGACCCGGCGCACAACACGAACCGCATCCATGTGGTGCTTGCCGAGGATGCGGCGGAGGCCGGGGTGCCTGAGCACGAGGCCGGCGAGGAGATGCAGACGGTGCTGCTGCCGGTGGCGGAGGTGCTGGAGGGCATTCCGCGCGGCCTGGTCACCCATGCCGCGCATCTCGGCCCGCTTCTGCTGGCGCTGCGCGCGGCGGGAAGGATCGCGTTCTGACGTGAGGTCGCCAAGGGCCTTTTCGGCCCTTGGCGGATCGGCGGCGCTGCCGCCGATGCGAGGGGAGGGCGGGGCCCTCCCCAACGGCGCTGCGGCAGGGCAGGGCCCGCGGCGACGGCGCTACTCGGCCGCGGCGGCCACCCGCGCCGGCGTGAACGCGAAGCCGGTGTATCCGCCGGCGGCGATCTCGTCGCACTTCTCCCGGTACACGCCGACGCCGCCGATATAGGGCATGAAGACGCGCGGCTTGCCCGGGATGTTGGCGCCCATGTACCAGGACGCGGCGGAGGGATAGAGCGTGCGGTTCGCCACCTCCTCCCCGTGCCTGACCCAGTCTTCCTGCGCCGTGTCGGTCGCCTCGACGCAGGTCCGGCCGCGCGCCTGCATGTCGCCGAGCAGGCCGGCGATCCAGTCCACATGCTGCTCGATGGACACGATCATGTTCGACAGCACGGAGGGGCTGCCGGGCCCGGTGATGGTGAGGAGGTTGGGGAAGCCCGCGACCATCAGGCCGAGATAGCTGCGCGGCCCGTGCTCCCATTCGGCCGAGAGGCGGCGACCGCCGCGGCCCTCGAAGTCGATCTTCAGCAGCGCGCCGGTCATGGCGTCGAAGCCGGTGGCGAAGACGATGGCGTCGAACTCCAGGCTCTCGGCGCTGGTGCGGATGCCGGTCGCGGTGATCGTCTCGATCGGCGTCTGCCGCAGATTGACCAGGCGGACATTCGGCCGGTTGTAGGTCTCGTAGTAATGCGTATCCACGCAGATGCGCTTGGTGCCGATCGGGTGATCCTTCGGCGCCAGCGCCTCGGCCGTCGCGGGGTCCTTGACCGTCGCGCGGATCTTGTTCCGGACGAATTCGGCGGCGGTGTCGTTGGCCGTCTTGTTCAGGATCAGGTCGCTGAAGGCGCCCATGAAGGCGGTGCCGCCATTGGTCCAGCGCCGCTCATATTCCGCGTTGCGCTCCTCCTCCGAAACTTCGAGCGCCGAGAGCGGGTTGAGCGCGTAGAGGATGCCGGTGCGCATCATGCGCGCCTGCTGCCGCTTCTCGCGGTAGTCCCGCTTCCACCAGCCCTCGTACTCCGCATCCATCGGCGCGTTGCGGGACGGGATGGAGAAGTTGGGCGTGCGCTGAAAAACGGTGACCTGCGCCGCCTCCGCGGCGATGACGGGAATGGCCTGGATGGCGGAGGAGCCGGTGCCGATGACGGCCACCCGCTTCCCGGCGAAATCCACCCTGCGATGCGGCCAGAAGCCGGTGTGGTAGGTCTCGCCGGTGTAGTCGCGGATGCCCGGGATGTCCGGCAGGCGGGCGGCGGACAGGCACCCCGTCGCCATGACGCAGAAGCGGGCGGAGACGACCTGGCCCTTGTCGGTGGTGATGGTCCAGCGCGAAGCGGCCTCGTCGAAGCGGGCGCTGGCCACGCGGGTCTCGAAATGGATGTCGCGGCGCAGGTCGAAGCGGTCGGCGACATGGTTGGCGTAGCGCAGGATCTCCGGCTGGGCGGCGAAGCGCTCGGACCACTGCCATTCCTGCTGCAGCGCCTCGTCGAAGGAGAAGCTGTACTGCATGCTCTCCACGTCGCAGCGGGCGCCGGGGTAGCGGTTCCAGTACCAGGTGCCGCCGACGCCATCCGCCCCTTCCAGGATGCGGGCGGACAGGCCGAGCCCGCGCAGGCGATGCAGCATGTACATCCCGCCGAAGCCGGCGCCGACGATGATGACGTCCAGGCTGGCGGGCAGCGGCTTGGTCTCGCTCTCGGACATTCCTCGCTCCAGGGCGTATTTCGATCGCTAGCTATCTATATCGGGTCATGCGGTGGGGGTCTGTCAACCATGGAGACGGTCGGGCGACCGTCCCCCGTCCCATGGCGGCTGCCGGTGCCGCGGCGGCAGGACCGGCGCCGGGTTGACCCCCCGATGCCCCGGATTACCCTTCGCGGCGAAGACGACACTGGGGGAGGAACAGCGTGCAGCAGCCAGTCGAGGCCCGGACTCCGTCCGGCGGGGCGGGACCGGAAGCGCTGCGCGACCCGGCGACGCTCCGTCGCCTGCTCTCCCCCCGCAGCGTCGCGGTCATCGGCGTCTCGGCCGAGGCGACGCGCTTCGGCGGCCGCACCGTGACGAACCTGGTGAACTTCGACGGACCGGTCTGGGGCGTGAACCCGAAATATGCCGGGCAGCAATTGCATGGCCGCCCCTGCCTGGCGAGCCTGGAGGAGATCCCGGACAGCCCCGACTGCGTGCTGATCGCCCTGCCGCGGGAGCAACTCATGCCGGCGTTGGAGGCCTGCATCCGCAAGGGCGCCGGCGGCATCATCGCCTTCGCGTCCGGCTATGGCGAGACCGGGCTGCCGGAGCGGGTGGCCGAGGAAGAGGCGCTGCGGGCCCGCTGCCGCGAGGCGGGGCTGCCGCTGCTGGGCGTGAACTGCCTGGGCATGGTGGACCATGTGCGGAAGGCCGGCGTCACCTTCATGCCGGAATATGTGCGCATGACGGCGCCCGCGGGCGGCGTCGCCATCACCAGCCAGTCCGGCGCGCTGGGCTATGCGCTGATGCAGGCGGCGGAGCGCGGCTTCTCCGTCTGCCACATGACCACGGCGGGGAATGCGACCGACCTCGATGTCTGCGACCTCGCGGCCTACCAGCTTTCCATGCCGGAATGCCGCGCGGTCGCCCTGGCGGTGGAAGGCCTGCGCGACGGCAGGCGGCTGCTGCTGCTGGGGGAGGCGGCGCGCAAGGCCGGCAAGCCCATCGTCGCGCTGAAGCTCGGCCGCGGCGATGCCGGGGCGGCGGCGGCGGCATCCCATACCGGGTCGCTGGCCGGCAGCGCGCTGGCCTGGTCCGCCGCCTTCCGCCGCGCCGGCATGGTGGAGGTGGAGGATTTCGACGCCCTGCTGGAGACGGCGGGACTCTTCGCCAAGGCGCCGCAGCCGAAGGCGAAGGGCGTCGCCATCATCACGCCTTCCGGCGGCGCCGGCATCATGGCGGCCGACCATGCGGAGGCGCTGGGCCTCGACATGCCGCAGCCGCTGCCCGAGACGGAGAAGGTCCTTCGCGCCGCCATCCCGGATTTCGGCGCGCCGCGCAACCCCTGCGACCTGACGGCGCAGGTGGCGAGCAACCCGGCCAGCTACGATGCCTGCATGGAGGCCATGCTGTCGGACCCGCAATATGGCTGCGCGGTGATCCCGCAGGTCTATTCCCACCATGCGACGACCGTAGGCCGCATGGAATCGCTGCGGCCCTATGCAGCGAAATTCGGCAAGCCGCTGCTGATCGCCTGGATCCCGGAACAGCTGGAAGGCCCGGGCGCGGTGCATGCCGACAGCGTGCCGGAGCTGATCCTGTTCCGCTCCATGCGGCGGCTGATGCGGGCGGTGCAGCTCTGGCAGGAATTCTACGCACGGGAGGAACAGGGCGCGCCGGAGCGTCCCGCGGGCCTAGGGGACGCGCTGGCGGCCCTGTCCGGCCAGGGCGCGGTGCTGACCGAGACGGCGGCGAAGGCGCTGTTCGCCCGCGTCGGCGTGCCGGTGACGGAGGAGCGGCGCGCCGCGACGGCCGATGCGGCGGCGGACCAGGCGGCGGCGCTGGGCTTCCCGGTGGTCCTCAAGCTCGACAGCCCGGACATCGCCCACAAGACCGAAGTGGGCGGGGTGAAGCTGCACCTCGGCGATGCCGCGGCCGTACGCGCGGCCTTCGCCGAGATCGTCGCCGGCGCGCGGCGGCATGCGCCAGAGGCACGGGTCGATGGCGTGCTGGTGCAGCCCATGGCGCGCAAGGGTGTCGAGCTGATCCTGGGCGGGCGGCGGGACGGGCAGTTCGGCCCCATGGTCCTGGTCGGGACCGGCGGCGTGCAGGCGGAATTGTGGAAGGACGTGGCGCTGGACATTGCGCCGGTGACGCCGGCACGGGCGGAGCAGATGCTGCGCAGCCTGAAGGGCTTTCCGCTGCTGGACGGATTCCGCGGCGCGCCGAAGGCGGACATCGCGGCGGTGGCCCGCGCCGTCTCGGCCTTCTCCGTCCTGCTGGCGGAGGCGGGCGACCGGATCGAGGAGGCGGAGGCGAACCCGCTGATCGCTGGCGAGTGGGGCTGCCTCGCCGTGGACGGGCTGGTGAAGTGCTCCTGAAGGACTCCCAGGCATGAAGGGGGGAGCGGGGGCTATTCCCCCGCTTCTGGTGTGAGCGAATGGACCAGGGTCTTGCATGCCGCGCGGCGGTGTTGCGCGAGGTCGGCCGCCCCATGGCGATCGAGCGGGTGCAGGTCGGCCCCGTCGCCGCCGGCGACGTGCTGGTGCGCGTCCGCGCCGCCTCGCTCTGCCACACGGATCTGGAGGTGATCGAGGGCCAGCTGGCCTGCCGCCTGCCGGCGGTGCTGGGGCATGAGGTCGCGGGCGAGGTGGCGGCACTCGGCGATGGCGTGACGTCCCTGTCGGTCGGCGATCCGGTGGTGCTGTCCTGGAACCCGCATTGCGGCCACTGCTTCCAGTGCGCGCGGGCGCAGCCGATCCTGTGCGAGCGCTACCTGGCGAATGGTCCGCGATCCATGCATTTCGACGGCACGCCACGGTTGCAGTGCGACGATGGCGGCACGCTGCACCAGCTGATGTATCTCGGCGGCTTCAGCGAATACACGGTCGTGCCGGCGCAGCAGGCGGTGCGCGTGCCGCGGGCAATCCCGCCGGACCATGCCTGCCTGCTGGGCTGCGCGGTGATGACGGGCTTCGGTGCGGCCACCCATATTGCCGATATCGACTGGGGCGCGACGGTGATGGTGATCGGCGCCGGCGCGGTCGGCCTGGCGGCCATCCAGGGCGCGCGGCTGGCCGGTGCGGGGCGGATCATCGCCGTGGATCCGAACCCGGCGCGGCGGGCGATGGCGGAACGCGCCGGCGCCGCCACGCTGTGCGATCCGCGCGCCGAGGATCCCGCGGCCCTGGCGAAATCCCTGACGGCGGGCCGCGGCGCCGATGTGGTGATCGAGGCCGCCGGCGTGCCCCCGGCGTTCCGTGCCAGTGTCGAGGCGACGCGGCCGGGCGGGCAGGTGGTCTGGCTCGGCAAGGTCGGGGTGAACGAGGATGTCGCCTTCCGCTGGGGCGCGCTGATGCAGGAAAAGCGCATCACCCGCAGCAGCTATGGCGGGGCACGGCCGGCGGAGGATTTCCCGGCCATGGCGCAGGCCTGGATCGACGGCCGGCTGGATCTGGACAGCCTGATCACGGCACGCATTTCGCTTGAGCAGATCAACGAGGGCTTCGCGGCGCTGAAGCGCGGCGACGCCGTCCGGTCGGTGGTGGTGTTCGATGAAGGTGTATGAGGGCGGGCGTGGCCTCGCCGGCGCGCAGGTGACGGTGGACGGCGCACCGCTGGACCCGCGCTTCGACGTGAAGCGCTTCTCGCCAATGGGATTCGAATGGACCTATGAGGGCGACGGGCCGCGGCAATTGGCGCTCGCCTTGCTGTGCGACCACCTCGGCGACCCGCAACGTGCGCTGGCGCTGACCGAGGACTTCATGCGCCGCGTCGTCGCCGACCTAGACAATGCATGGCTGCTGACGAGTGAGGAGATCGAGGCGGCGATCGCGTGACCTGAACAGCGAACGGGTCGCATCGGCCGGCCGTATGGGTGCAGAACACCCGCCGGACCCCGCCAAAGCGACCCGTCACCAACCCTCCCCAAACTCGGCTCTTTTCTGTGTGCGCGAGTGATATATCTCTCGCGTCCCAGAGAGTGACCCAGTCCTGGCCAACCTGTCAATGGACGGTGGTTGGCTGAGTTGAACTTACCCGCCAAGGCTGCACCATGCCCCGACCTTCGTCGCCGCGCCGCCGCGCCGGCCCCACCTTGCGCGGGCGCCGGGCACCGCCCGAAGCCCAGGCGACGCTGACCGAACAGGCCTATCGCGCCATCGAGGAAGCCATCGTCACGCTGGCCGTCCCGCCGGGCGAGGTGGTGAGCGAGGCGCAGCTGTCCCAGCGCCTGGGCTTCGGCCGCACGCCGGTGCGGGAAGCGCTGCAACGCCTGGCGCGGGAGAGGCTGGTGCGCATCCTGCCGCGGCGCGGCATCGTCGTCTCGGCCGTGGATGTCGGGGAACAGCTTCGCCTGCTGGAGGTGCGGCGCGAGATCGAACGGCTGATCGCCCGCACCGCCGCACGGCGCGCCGATGAGGCGCAGCGGACGCGCTTCCGCGAGATCGCCGCGGGGATGGAAGCGGTGGCGGATTCGCGCGACGCGACGCAGTTCCTGCGGCTCGACCGGGCCCTGAACCTGCTGGTGCTGGAGGCCGCTCGGAACGAGTTCGCCGCTGCCGCCATGGCGCTGATGCACGGCCTGTCGCGCCGCTTCTGGTTCATCCACGGGCGCGGGCCGGCCGGGCTTCCGGCCGCGGCGGCCGAGCATGCGGCGCTGGCCCGCGCCGTCGCGGCGGGGGACGCGAATGCGGCCGCGGCGGCATCCGACGCGCTGCTGGACTACATCGAGGCCTTCACCCGCGCGACGCTGGAGGCCGGGCGGCCGAGTTGACCGCCGCGCCGGCGGGCTGATATATCAGTTCCATACCTAGGCGGGAGGGCGCCGTGATGGACGGCACGACAGGCAATGCGACGGCAGCCCTGAAGCGGGAACGGCTGTCGCGGCGGCAGCAGGCCTTCCGGGCGGATTTCCGCGCCAAGATCGGCCGGCTCTACCATGGCTGGGCGCATGTCGCGTTGATCTACGCGATCGGTGGCGCTGCCATCTGGTACTGCGCGCGGCAGATCGCCGCCCCTGCCTGGTACGAATGGCTGGTGGTGCCCGCCGCCTTCCTGGCCGCCAACATCTTCGAATGGTGGATCCACAAATACGTCATGCACCGGCCGCTGCCGGGCCTGATGGGGATCTACAAGCGGCATACCCTGGCGCATCACCAGTTCTTCACCGAGAACGAGTACACCATCGACAATGCGCGCGACTTCCGCATCGTCTTCTTCCCACCCTATGCGCTGATCACCTTCCTGGCCATGTCGCTGGTCCCGGCGCTGCTGCTGAATGCCGCAGGCCTGCCGGATGCCGGCTGGCTGCTGCTGATCACCAATACCGCGCTGTACCTGAACTACGAGTTCTTCCATTTCTGCTGCCACGTGAAGGACGACCGGCTGGTCCGCCACATCCCCTTCATCAACACCATCCGCCGGCACCATGCCGCGCACCACAACACGGCGATCATGATGGAGCGGAATTTCAACCTGACCTATCCGATCGCAGACTGGATCTTCGGCACCAGCGACCTGAAGCGCGGTCTGCTGGGCCACCTGCTGAACGGCTACGAGACGCGCTTCGTCCGCGGCGACCTGAAGCGCGTGCGGAACACGCTGGACGACCCGCGCGCCGGCACGCCGCGCGCCCGCATCCTGCCGGCGGAGTAAGGCCCCATGGCCGCGCTGACGCCGCTGGATGGCGGCGGCATCAAGACATCCCGCGCATCGCTGATCGGCGGCATCGCCGTCGCCATCGGTGTCTTCGTGCTGTGGGTCGCGCTGGCGCGCGATTTGGGGGCGGAGGGCGCGCTGCCGCTCGCGCTCGGCGCGCTGGTGGCCGGTGGCACCGGCCTTTGGATCTGGCGCGCCGATCTGTAGGGCGCGGACGCCACGCGCGTAGGTGCCAGGCATGTGCGGCAGGTCAGGGCGCGCCGGCGGCACGCGCTTCGCCGCGGCCGATCATGCCGGCGGGCGATGTCGTCGCGCAGGAGACACCCTCAAGGGAACCGTTCGCAATCACGGCATTGCAACCGCCGCCCCGCCCCACCGTTGCCTAAAGCAAAAGGAGGGAAGCGGGGGAAACGCGGTGGACGAGGACGCGAGGCTGCATCCAACAGGATCCTGGCCGGTGGCGACGCCCGAACCGCCGGGCAGTTCCATCGGGCTGTTGCGTGCCCTGCCGGAAGGCTGGGAGTTGCTCGGCCGCTGCCGCATCGGCGCCGCCGGGCCGGCCAGCTACCCCACGGGCTGCTATGCCCTGGCGCATCCGGCGACCGGCGTGGCGCTGGTGGATGTGGCACCGGACGCGACGCCCAATGCCGAAAGCCGCCTGCGGCGGGCGCTCAGCGCGGCGAATTTCTGGCCGGCCTTCCCCGGCTACCTGCCGGTCTGGCACGGCCGGATCGAGCTTGCCGCCTGGCGGGCGCTGCCCGGCATCATGGCCGAGGGCTTTTCCGAACTGCCGCCATTGACCGTGCCGGGCCGTGCCGCCTGGATCGCGGCGGCGCGCGCGGCCCTGGCCACGGATGGCGGATGGGACGTGCCGGGCACCGCGGCGCAGGCCGAGCCGGCATTCGAGGAGGATGGCGGGGAGGAGCCCCTGCCGCCGCCCCGCCTGCAGCGGCGCGGCCCGATGCTCGCCCTCGGCTTCCTCGCCACCTTCGCCCTGGGCCTGGCGGCCGGTGCTGCCCTGTTCTCCGAATCGCGGCCGGTGACGGTGGCCGCAGCGCCCGCTGCCGTCCCGTCCATGGTGTCCGCGGCACCCGTGGCTGCCACGCTTGCGGAGCCACCTGCGCCGGTCCAGGCCGTCGCCCGTCCCGAGCCGGTGCCAATGCCGGTGCCGGTGGTTGCCCTGGCGCCGGCAGCCGTCCCGCTGCCGGCCTCGCCAATGCCGCCAGAGCCGGAGGCGGCGCCGCCGGCCCAGGCGGACCCCGTCGTGCCCGAACCCGCGGCAACCCTGCCGCCGCCCGCGAACGACCCGGTCGAGACCGTCGCCGTCAGCCTGCCGCTGCCGCCGGTCGCGCCCAAGGCGCCGCCCAAGGCTGCGGCGCCGGCGCCCCGGTTCGATCGTGCCTGCACCCAGGCGTTGTACCGCTTCCAGCAGGGCGAGCGCCTGACCCCGCAGGAAGCCGCCTTCGTCCGAGACGGTTGCTCCACCCGGCGCTGACCCCGCGCCCGCGTCAGCCGCGAGGAACGGGCTGACGCTTCGCCGGCTGCATCGCGGCGGCGTGCCGGTAGCGCCGCCGCGCGGGCGGTGGCGTCACGTCGTCCGTCGCTCCAGGCTGTGAGCCGGTGGGAGTGGCATTGGCCCCGCCCGCCATGCCGCGCCGCGTCATCCGCGGTGGTGCCGTTCGGCGAGCCAGCTGATCCCCGGCGCCCAATCTCGGGGCCTGCAGAGCCGATCACGATCAGGTTGGATCACCTGATCGGATGAAGATGCTCGTCGATTCAAGTGGCTCGAGTGGTTGCCGTCTGCCGTGGCGAACGGAAACCGCTGCAGTGTCTTGCCCGCAGCGTTCGCAGCCACCGGCTGCGAACTCCGCGGATCAGGAGGCCACTGCAAACAACGGCGAGTGGCCCGAACCGAAGGGCGCCGACAGTGGCGGCCAACTTTGGACGCCGCAAACCAGGTGATCCGCGTCAGCGCAGCGCCGCATTGACCTTCGCCAGCGCCGCGGCCCCGGGCACCAGATCCGCGGTGCCCAGCCGGTTCAGCGGCGCCGCGACCGTGTCCAGATGCGCATGCAGGTCCTGCGGGTCGGGGTCGATGAAGAGCAGCCCGGTCACGATCTCGCCCGCCGCCTTGCGTTCGTGCAGATGGTGCATGGCCGCGACGCGATCCGTGGGGTCGTACTGGTTGTGCAGCTTGCGCAGGCGCAGCACGCTGCCATCGTGCTGCGTCACCTCCCGCACCTCGCCGGGCGCGTATTCGGTGGTGATCGCATCCCGCCCCAGGATGACGTCGAGCTGGTTCATCGCCTCGTTGTGCTCGCGCACGAAGTCGTAGGACTTCGTGGAGCCTTCATGGTTGTTGAAGGCGACGCAGGGGCTGATGCAGTCGATGAAGGCGGGCCCCGGATGCCGCAGCGCGCCCTTGATCAGCGGCACGAGCTGCGCCTTGTCGCCGGAGAAGCTGCGGGCGACATAGCTGGCGCCGAGCTGCAGCGCGATCCCGACCAGGTCGATCGGCTCGTCGGTGTTGACCGTGCCCTTCTTGGCCTTGGAGCCCTTGTCGGAGGTGGCGGAGAACTGCCCCTTGGTCAGGCCATAGACCCCGTTGTTCTCCACGATATAGGTCATGTTCACGGCGCGGCGGATGCTGTGCGCGAACTGGCCGAAGCCGATCGAGGCGCTGTCGCCATCGCCGGAGACGCCGAGATAGATCAAGTCCCGGTTTGCCAGGTTGGCGCCGGTCAGCACGCTGGGCATGCGGCCATGCACGGAGTTGAAGCCGTGCGAGGCGCCGAGGAAATAGTCCGGCGTCTTGGAGGAGCAGCCGATGCCGCTCATCTTGGCGACGCGGTGCGGCTCGATCGACAGCTCCCAGCAGGCCTGGATGATGGCGGCCGATATCGAGTCGTGGCCGCAGCCGGCGCAGAGCGTGCTGATGGCGCCTTCGTAGTCGCGCCGGGTGAAGCCGAGATCGTTGGTCGGCAGCTTCGGGTGGTGCAGCTTGGGCTTGGGAAGGAAGCTCATTCCGCGGCGGCTCCGGCAAAGGGCACGACCTTCATCGCCGCGGCGCGGTCGGCGATGGCCGCGTGGATGTAGCGGGCGGTGATCGGCGTGCCGTCGTAGTGAAGGACGGGGATCAGCTTGGCGGGGTCGATATTCCCCTCCGTCATGATCAGGGTGCGCAGCTGGGCATCGCGGTTCTGCTCCACCACGAAGACCCGGTCATGCCTGGCGATGAAGTCCATGATGTCGTCATGGAAGGGGAAGGCACGGATGCGCATGGCGTCGAGATGGATGCCATCCGCTTCCAGCGCCGAGAGCGCTTCCTTCATCGCCGCGCTGCTGCTGCCGTAGTAGAGGACGCCGGTGCGCGTCGGCTGGGCGGCGTGGCGTTCCACCGGGTGCGGCACCAGGGACTTCGCGGTGTCGAACTTCTTCAGCAGCCGCTGCATGTTGTCGACATAGGCGCTGCCCACTTCGGTGTATTTGGCGAAGCGGTCGCGGCTGGTGCCGCGGGTGAAGAAGGCGCCCTTCTGCGCATGCGTGCCAGGATAGGTGCGGAAGGGGATGCCGTCCCCGTCCACGTCCAGGTAGCGGCCGAAGGTGCGCCCGGCCTCCAACTCCTCCGCCGACATGACCTTGCCGCGGTCGAGCTGCCTTGTGTCGTCCCAGGCGAAGGGCTCGCACAGCCAGTCATTCATGCCGATATCGAGGTCGAGCAGGACGAAGACCGGGGTCTGCAGCCGGTCCGCCAGGTCGAAGCTGGCGGCGCCGAAATCGAAACATTCCCGCGGATCCTCGGGCAGCAGCACCACATGCTTGGTGTCGCCATGGCTGGCATAGGCGGCGGCCAGCAGGTCGGATTGCTGGGTGCGGGTCGGCATGCCGGTGGACGGGCCGGCGCGCTGGACGTCGAAGATCACCGCCGGGATCTCGGCGAAATAGGCCAGGCCGACGAATTCCTGCATCAGGGAGATGCCGGGGCCGGAGGTGGCGGTGAAGGACCGCGCGCCGTTCCAGGCGGCGCCGATGACCACGCCGATGGACGCAAGCTCGTCCTCCGCCTGCACGATGGCGTAGCGCTTCTTGCCAGTGTTGGGATCGGTGCGGAAGCGCTTGCAGTGCCGCTCGAAGGCCTCGGCGAGGGAGGTCGAGGGCGTGATCGGGTACCAGGCGCAGACCGTCGCGCCGCCATAGACCGCGCCGAGGGCGGCCGCCGCATTGCCTTCGACATAGATGCGGTCGCCGACCGCATCCGCCCGCTGCAGCGTGAGGCCGAGCGGGCAGTCGAGGTTCCGCAGCGCCCAGTCGCGGCCCATGTGGAAGGCGTCGCGGTTGGGCTTGGCCAGCTTCTCCTTGCCCTTGTACTGCTCGGCGAGCAGCTGCTCGATCACCGCCGGCTCGATGCCCAGCAGGGCCGACAGCGCGCCGACATACATGATGTTCTTGAGAAGCTGCCGCTGCCGCGGGTCGGTATAGGCGGTGTTGCAGATCTGGGTCAGCGGGACGCCGATGACCTGCACGTCGTCCCGGAAGCGGGAGGCCGGCATGGGCCGCGTGCTGTCGTACAGCAGATAGCCGCCGCTATCGATCTCGGCGATGTCGCGGTCCCAGGTCTGCGGGTTCATCGCCACCATCAGATCCACGCCGCCGCGGCGGCCGAGATGGCCTTCGCCGGAGACGCGCACCTCGAACCAGGTGGGCAGGCCCTGGATGTTGCTGGGGAAGATGTTGCGGCTGGCGATGGGGATGCCCATGCGCAGGATCGACTTGGCAAACAGCTGGTTGGCGCTGGCCGAGCCGGAGCCGTTGACATTGGCGAATTTGACGACGAAGTCGTTGACCGCGTTCCGGGGCATCTCGGCTACTCCGCCGCCGCGGCGTGCACCGGCGGCACGGATTTCGCGGCCTCGAGGATGAATTTCTGCATGTCCCAGGCGCCGGTCGGGCAGCGTTCCGCGCACATGCCGCAATGCAGGCAGACATCCTCGTCCTTCACCATGACGCGGCCGGTCTTCAGGCCATCCGCGACATAGAGCGCCTGGTCGAGGTTGAGCGCCGGCGCCTTCAGCCGCTGCCGCAGATCGGCTTCCTCGCCATTCGCGGTGAAGGTGATGCAGTCGGTTGGGCAGATGTCGACGCAGGCATCGCATTCGATGCAGAGCTTGGCGCTGAACACGGTCTGCACGTCGCAGTTCAGGCAGCGCTCGGCCTCCTTGAAGGCCATCTCCCGGTCGTAGCCGAGCTCGACCTCCAGCGTGATGTCGCGCAGCGCCACCTCGTCCGGGGCATGCGGCACCTTGAACCGCAGGTCCGGCGAGACGTCGTTGTCATAGCTCCATTCATGGATGCCCATCTTCTGCGAGATGAGGCGCGCTTCCGGCGGCGGCCGGTTCCGCACATCCTCACCGCGGCAGAAGAGGTCGATGGAGATGGCCGCGGCATGGCCATGCGCCACCGCCCAGATGATGTTCTTCGGCCCGAAGGCGGCATCGCCCCCGAAGAAGGCCTTCGGCAGCGTGGACTGGTGCGTCGCCTCGTCCAGGACGGGCAGGCCCCACCTGTTGAATTCCAGCCCGAGGTCCCGCTCGATCCAGGGGAAGGCGTTCTCCTGCCCGATGGCGACCAGCACCGTGTCGGCGGCGATGGTCACGTCCGGCTCGCCGGCCGGCACCAGGCTGCGGCGGCCCTTGGCGTCGTATTCCGCCCTGACCTTCTCGAACACCATGCCGGTCAGGCGGCCCTGGTCGTGCAGCACCTGCTTGGGGACGAGGTAGTTGCGGATCGGGATCCCTTCCCGCAGCGCATCCTCCTTCTCCCAGGGGCTGGCCTTCATCTCCTCGAAGCCGGAGCGGACGACGACCGTCACCTCCTCGCCGCCCAGGCGGCGGGCGCTGCGGCAGCAATCCATCGCCGTGTTGCCGCCGCCCAGCACGATGACGCGCTTGCCCACCTCCGTGACATGGCCGAAGGAGACGGAGGAGAGCCAGTCGATGCCGATGTGGATGTGCTCCGCGGCCTCGGCCCGGCCGGGCACGTCCAGCTCCCGCCCACGCGGCGCGCCGGACCCGACGAAGACCGCGTCGAAGCCCTCGTCCAGCAGCGCCTTCAGGCTTTCGACGCGCTGGCCGTAATGCGTCACGACGCCGCCGCGGTCGGTGATGTAGCCGACCTCCTCGTCGATCACCTCGGCCGGCAGGCGGAAGCGCGGGATCTGGCTGCGGATGAAGCCGCCGCCCTGCGCCGCGCCGTCATAGACATGCACCTCGTAGCCCAGCGGGACGAGGTCGCGCGCGACGGTCAGGCTGGACGGGCCGGCGCCGATGCAGGCCACGCGCTTGCCGTTGCCCTGGGCGGGAATCGGCGTCAGCCGGCCGCGGATGTCGGCCTTGTTGTCGGCCGCCACGCGCTTCAGGCGGCAGATGGCGACCGGCTCCTCCTCCACCCGGCCGCGGCGGCAGGCCGGCTCGCAGGGGCGGTCGCAGGTGCGGCCGAGGATCCCGGGAAAGACGTTGGAGTGCCAGTTGACCATGTAGGCGTCGCTGTACCGGCCCGCGGCGATCAGCCTGATGTATTCGGGCACCGGCGTGTGGGCGGGGCAGGCCCACTGGCAATCGACGACCTTGTGGAAGGTATCCGGCTGCTGGATGTCGGTCGGCTTCAAGCGGACGTTTCCCTCGTTGCGGGGATGCTTGTCGGGCAGCGGGAGGGCGCATGCCGGCCAAGCCCTGTCGCCAGGTCAGGCCGGACGGCCGCGAATCCCATTCTGTTCCTCCCACACCCTTCCGGGCGCACGAAGCTTGCCCCACAACGGACCCGGCCGCAACGACCTGTCGTTGCGCAAGGGTTGCGTCCGGCTTGGGGTGCCCCGGCACGCGGATCATGCGCCCGCCCGGCAGTGGGTGCGACCCGCCACCGGGACACGTCGGCGTGCGGGTGCCGGCCCGGTGCGGCGCCGTGGCGCGGCGGGCCGGCTGGTTGACCGGGCGGCGGGCCGCGCCTGGAATGCCGGCCACAGAAGGGGGCGAAGCCGATGGCACAGTTGAAGGGAAAATCCGCGCTGGTGACCGGCGCCAGCCGCGGCCTGGGCGAGGGCGTGGCGCGGGCGCTGGCGCAAGCGGGGGCGGCGGTGATGCTGGCGGCGCGGGATGTCGCGGCGGTGGAGCGCGTGGCGGCGGAGATCACCGCCGCCGGCGGCCGCGCCTTCGCCCTGGCCTGCGACGTCGCCGACTTCGCGCAGGTGGAACGGCTGGTGGCCCAGGCGCGGCTGCGCTGCGGCGGGCTCGACATCCTGGTGAACAATGCCGGCGTGATCGAGCCGATCGCCGAGATCGCCGCGTCGGACCCCGAGGCCTGGGCGCGCAACATCGCCGTCAACCTGGTCGGGCCCTACAACGCCGTGCGGGTCGCCATGCCGGGGATGGTCGCGGCGGGCGGCGGCACGATCGTCAACGTCTCCTCCGGCGCCGCCTATCGGCCGCTGGAGGGCTGGAGCGCCTATTGCTCCGGCAAGGCGGGGCTGGCGATGTTCACCCGCGCCATCGCGCTGGAGGCGGGGGCGAAGGGCATCCGCGCCTTCGGCTTCTCGCCGGGAACCATCGACACCGAGATGCAGGTGAAGATCCGGGCATCGAAGATGAACGTCATCAGCCAGATCCCGCGCGAGCAGCTTTCGCCGGTGGCCGAGGCGGTGCAGGGGCTGGTCTATCTCTGCACGGCGGCGGCGGACGACATGGCGGGGCAGGATGCCTCCATGCGGGACGAAGCGTTCCGCAAGCGCCTCGGGCTCTGATTCCGAGCGCTTTCCGTTCGCCATGGCTCACGGCAACCGCTGTAGTCTTTTGATTCGACGGGCATCTTCACCCGATCATGTGGTTCCACCTGATCGGGATCTGCTCTAGCCCCGCCGCGCTTCCGCCAGCGCGCGCAGCCTCAGCGCGCTGGCCAGCGGCTGCGCGGCATCCGCGCGCGCGGTGTCCACCTCCGTCACCAGCGCCGCCAGGCTGAGGCCGAGGCGGCGCGCTGCCTCCTCCAGCACCAGCCAGAATTCCGGCTCCAGCGCCACGGAGGTGCGGTGGCCCGCCAGCGCGAAGCTGCGCTTGCGGAGATGGCGGGCCGCCTGCATCGACCGCCGCGCTCAGTCGCCGAGCGAGGCGCCGGGCGCGATCATCGTCTCCGGCCGGACCCAGCGGTCGAAATCCTCGGGCTTCACGAAGCCAAGCTGCTCGGCGGCATCGCGCAGGGTCAGGTTCTCCGCCAGCGCCTTCTTGCCGATGCGAACGGCCTTGTCGTAGCCGATATGCGGGTTCAGCGCCGTCACCAGCATCAGCGATTTCGCCAGGTTCTGGGCGATGTGCTCCCGGTTCGGCTCCAGCTTCGCCACCATGTTCGCGGCGAAGCTCTCCGCGGCATCGGCCAGCAGCGTCGCCGATTGCAGCACTGCCTGGATGATCACCGGCTTGAAGACATTGAGCTCGAGGAAGCTCTGCGCCCCGGCCACCGTCACCGTGGTGGTGTTGCCCATCACCTGGGCGCAGACCATGGTCAGCGCCTCCGCCTGCGTCGGGTTGGTCTTGCCCGGCATGATGGAGGAGGAGAGGCCGTCCGCCGGCACGATGAGTTCCCCAAGGCCCGATCGCGGCCCGCTGCCCAGCAGGCGGATGTCGTTGCCCAGCTTGTTGAGCGAGACGGCGATGACGTTCATCGCCCCCTGCAGCTCGACGAAGGCGTCATGCGCGCCCATCCCTTCGAACTTGTTCGGGCTGGGCGCGAAGGCCAGGCCGGTGCGGTCGGCCACGATGGCGCAGAACACCCGGTCGAAATCGGCATGGCGGTTCAGCCCGGTGCCGACCGCGGTGCCGCCCTGCGGCAGCAGCAGCAGGCGCGGCATCACCGCCCGCAGCCTGTCCTGCCCCAGCGCCACCTGCCGGGCCCAGGCGGCGAATTCCTGGCCCAGCGTGACCGGCACGGCATCCATCATGTGGGTGCGGCCGATCTTGATGATGTCGGCCCAGTCCCTGGCGCGCTGCTCCAGCGCCGCCTGCAGCGTCCCGAGCGCGGGCAGCAGCCGCCCCTCCACCGCCTCGGCCGCGGCGATATGCATCATGGTCGGGAAATTGTCGTTGGAGCTCTGGCCACGATTGACGTGGTCGTTCGGATGCACCGGCTTCCGCCTGCCGAGCGGCTGGCCGAGGATCTCGTTGGCGCGGTTGGAGATGACCTCGTTCGCGTTCATGTTGGTCTGGGTGCCCGACCCGGTCTGCCAGACGGGCAGGGGGAAGTCGGCGTCGCGCGTGCCGGCGGCGATCTCCTCGGCGGCCTGCCGGATGGGTCCGACCAGCTCGGCCGGCAACTCGCCGAGCCGGCCATTGGCCTCGGCGCAGGCCGATTTGTGCAGGCCGACGGCACGGATCAGGCCGGGCGGGAAGCGCTCCGAGCCGATGCGGAACAGGCGTCGCGCCCGTTCCGTCTGCGGGCCCCAGTAGCGGTCGGCGGGGATCTCGATGGTCCCCAGCGAGTCGGTCTCGGTGCGGGTCTCGGCGGCCATGGCGCCCTCCGGCAATGGTGGTCCCCGGAAGAACGCCGATGGGCGGGGAAGATGCCGCGCCCGTCAAGCGCTACCCGCGCCGGATGTTCCACATGATGGGCAGGCCGGTCAGCATGCCCGTCAGCTCCTTCCGGTAGGCGACCGGCTGGTAATAGGCCCCGACCGGCAGGTAGATCGCCTGCCGCCAGGCTTCCTGCTGGATCTCCCCGGCCAGCGATTTCTGCCTCGCCGCATCCGGCTCGGCCAGCCAGGCATCGCGCAATTCCTCCAGCCGCGGCGCGTCCGGCCAGCCGATCCAGGCATTCGGGCCGTTGCCGCGGATCTGGCTGTGGGTGGCCGGCGAGGACAGGTCGTAGCCGCCGGAATAGGCCAGGAAGATGTTCCAGCCGCCCTGGCCCGGTGGCGCCCGGTTCGGGATGCGCTGCGTCACCGTGCCCCAGTCGGTCTGGACGTAGTCGAGGTTCATGCCGAGCGCGCGGCAGGTTGCGCCCGTCACCTCGCAGATGGCATTGATGCGCGGCACGTCGGTGGCGGCCAGCAGCACCACCCGCTCCCCCTTGTAGCCGGCGGCGGCGAGCTCCGCCTTCAGCGTCGGCAGGTCCACCGGGCCCTGCATGACCTCGAGGCCGGCCTCGCTCGCGCTGGGCATGTTCGGGGTGAAGATGCCGACCCGGTCGTTCATCGCCGCCGCGTCGGGGCCGACCACCGCGGTCATGAACTCCCGCTGCCGGACCGCCTTCAGCAGCACGCGGCGCACCGCGGCATTGTCGAAGGGCGGATGCAGGCAGTTGAAGCGGATGAAGCCGATCAGCCCGGTATCCTCCACCACCTGCAGCGCCAGGTTGCGGTCGCGCTTCAGGCGGGGCACCAGGTCCATCAGCGGCTGCTCGACCCAGTCCACCTCCCCCTGCTGCAGGGCGGCGATCTGGGTGGCGGGGTCCGGCATGGTCAGCCATTCCACCCGGTCGAAATGCGCGATCCGCGGGCCGGCGGCGAAGCTCGGCGTGCCGTCCGGGCGCGGGACGTAGCGGTCGAATTTCCGGTAGATGTTGCGGGCGCCGGGGACGCGTTCTTCGGCGACGAAGCGGAAGGGGCCGCTGCCGACGACCTCGGGCAGCGGCTGGCCGGGCGGCGTCCCGGCCAGCCGCTCCGGCATGATGGCCGCCATCAGGTTGGTCGGCTTGGCCAGGGCGTCCGGCAGCAGCGGGAAGGGGCGCTTCAGGCGGAACTGGACGGTGCGGTCGTCCGGGGCGGACAGCTCCTCCGTCACCGCCAGCAGCGACATGCCGAAGCTGTCGCGGGTGGCCCAGCGGCGCAGGCTGGCCACCGCGTCCCGCGCCAGCACCGGCGTGCCGTCATGGAAGCGCGGGCCCTGCCGCAGGGTCAGGCGCCAGAGCTTGCCGTCGTCCTCGACCGCCGCGCCTTCGACCAGCTGCGGCTGCGGCCGCCCCCGGGCATCCAGCGCATAGAGCGTGTCATAGACCGCCATGACGTGGTTGCGCGTCATGAAGCTGCTGGTCAGCGGGTCCAGCACGGCTAGGTCGGCATAGGGCACGAAGCGGAGCGTGGTGGCGTGCTGCGCCCGCGCGATGGACGGCAGCGCGAGCGCCGCGGCGCCCGCCTGCATGAAATGACGGCGGTTCATGGTGGCACTCCCCGGGAGAGGATGGTCCCGGGGCAACCACCGCAAGCCGCGTGCCAGCGGCGACGCGGTCAGGGAGAGTAGGAGGAGACCTCGACCAGATTGCCCTCCGGGTCGCGGCAATAGACCGACCCCATCGGGCCGAGGGCGCCCTGGCGGGTGACCGGGCCCTGCTCGATCCGGACGCCGCAGCTGTGGAACTGCCCGACGATGTCGTCCACCGCGACGGCGACGATGAAGCACAGGTCCTGGGTGCCGGGCAGGCAGGTCTCGGCGGCGATCCAGTCCTCGGTCGGGTGGTCGGCCGGCCGCAGGTTGATCTTCTGGCCGCCGAATTTCAGCGCGACGCGCGGCGGGCTGCCGAAATCCTCCCGCTCCATGCCGAGGACGCGCTGGTACCAGCTCGCCATCACCTCGATGTCGCGGCAGTTGATGACGAGGTGATCCAGACGATCGACCTGGAAGCGCATGGAAGCATCCTTTTGGCCGGCCGATTCAACCCCTTGCGCCGCTGGCGCTCCGGGCATCGGACGGCGGTTTACTTCGGAAGGCGGGCGGTGACCTCGATCTCGATGCGCATGGCATCGGTCTGCAGCCCTGCATGGATGAGGGTGGAGGTCGGGCGGGCCTTGCCGAGGTGGCGCTTCACCACCGGCCAGCAGGGCTCCCAGTCCTCCCGCCGGGGGACGATGAACAGCACGCGCACCACGTCGTCCAGGCTGGCCCCGGCCTCGGCCAGCGCGGCGGCGATGTTGCGGAAGGCCTGGTCGGCCTGCGCCACCACATCCTCCGCGATGGTCATGCGGGCATAGTCGTAGCCGGTGGTGCCGGAGACCCAGACAAGGTCGCCATCCACCACGGCGCGGCTGTAGCCGATCTCCTCCTCGAAGCGGCTGCCCGAGGAGATCAGGCGGCGGGTCATGCCCCGGCCTCGCAGACGATGGCGGCGACGGCATTGTCCTTGCCGGGCGTGGCGAAGAGCACCACCCGCCGCACCACCGCAAGCTGGCCGGCGGCGTCGCGGATCTCCATGCCGATCTGCGGGATCACCGGCAGCACCACCACGCCGTCATCGTGGATCGGCTCGCCCCGGTCGAGGCCGTCCGGATCGTACCAGACATGGATGCGGTAGCCGGTCATCGCTGCCTTCCCCCCGCTATTCCAGCCCTTCGTAGAAGTCGTTGCCCTTGTCGTCCATGACGATGAAGGCCGGGAAATCCTCGACCTCGATCCGCCAGACCGCTTCCATGCCCAGTTCGGGGTATTCCAGCACCTCGACCTTCCGGATGCAGTCCTGCGCCAGCCGTGCCGCCGGGCCGCCGACCGAGCCCAGGTAGAACCCGCCATGGGTCTTGCAGGCATTCAGCACCGCCTTGCTGCGGTTGCCCTTGGCCAGCATGACGAAGCTGCCGCCGGCCTTCTGGAAGGCCTCCACGTAGCTGTCCATGCGGCCGGCGGTGGTCGGGCCGAAGCTGCCGGTGGCGTAGCCCTGCGGCGTCTTGGCCGGGCCGGCATAGTAGACCGGGTGGTTCTTGACGTAGTCCGGCAGCCCGCCGCCGGCCTCCAGCCGCTCCTGCAGCTTGGCATGCGCGATGTCGCGCGCCACCACCATGGTGCCGGTCAGCGAGACGCGGGTCTTCACCGGGTACTGCGACAGGGTGGCGCGGATCTCGTCCATCGGCCGGTTCAGGTCGATCTTCACCACCTCGCCGCCGAGGATCTCGTCGGTCGCTTCCGGCAGGTATCTCGCCGGGTCGTGCTCCAGATCCTCGAGGAACACGCCCTCGGCGGTGATCTTCGCCTTGATCTGCCGGTCGGCGGAGCAGGACACGCCGATGCTGATCGGCAGGGACGCGCCATGCCGCGGCAGCCGCACCACCCGCACGTCGTGGCAGAAATACTTGCCGCCGAATTGCGCGCCGATACCGAGGCCCTGGGTCAGCTTGTGGACCTCCGCCTCCAGCGCCGTGTCGCGGAAGGCGTGGCCGCTGCGGTCGCCGCTGGTGGGCAGCCCGTCCAGCCACTTGGTGCTGGCCAGCTTCACCGCCTTCAGCGCCGTCTCCGCCGTGGTGCCGCCGATGACGATCGCCAAGTGGTAGGGCGGGCAGGCGCTGGTGCCCAGCGTCTTGATCTTCTCCTCGAGGAAGGCCAGCAGCTTCGGCTTGTTCAGCACCGCCCGCGTCTGCTGGTAGAGGAAGGTCTTGTTCGCGCTGCCGCCGCCCTTCAGGACGAACATCAGGTGGAACTCGTCGGCATGGTGCTCGCCGGGCGCGGCCATGATGGAGAAGTCCACCGGCAGGTTGTTGCCGGTGTTCACCTCCTCGAACATCGACAGCGGCGCCATCTGCGAGTAGCGCAGGTTCGTCTCGGTATAGGTGCGGTGGACGCCGTAGCTCAGCGCCTCCTCCTCGTCGCCCTCGACCCAGACGCGTTGGCCCTTCTTGCCGAAGACGATGGCGGTGCCGGTGTCCTGGCACATCGGCAGGGTGCCGCCGGCGGCGATGGCGGCGTTCTTCAGCAGGTCGAGCGCGACGAAGCGGTCATTCGCGCTCGCCTCGGGGTCCTTCAGGATGTTCGCCAGGCTCTGCAGGTGGCCCGGCCGCAACAGGTGGGAGACGTCGTGGCAGGCCGCGAAGGCCAGCTGCTCCAGCGCCTCCGGCGTCACCCGCAGCACGCGCTTGCCCGCCACATCGATGGTCGAGACGCCCTGGATGTCCAGCTTTCGGTAGGGTGTGGTGTCTTCCGCCAGCGGGAACATCGGGCTGTAGAGGAAGCCGGACGGACGCGCGGGCTGCGTCACCGGGCCGGCATCGACGTCGAGGGGAGGGGTCACGGGCGGTCTCCGCGCGGGGGCGCCGCGGGGGCCCGTGCCGGGTGCAGGGGCGGACGGGCGGCGCGTTCGGGTCCCGGCGGGATTACCGCAGCGCGTCCGCGAAGCCAACCGGCGCGACGGCCACGCCCGGGCCGGCGGCGGCAGGCGCGCCGTCCCAGGTTGGCTCCCCCAGGCCGGCTCCGGCGCGGATCAGTCCCGCTTGCGGCGGAAGGCGTCGAGGCTGACGACCTGCGGCTTCGCCTCGCCCACCATCTCCGGCGCCCGCACCTCGGGCAGGGACGCCGCCGCCGGTTCCGGCGCGGTGAAGCGCAGGCCGAAGCGGGCCTTGGGATCGGCGAAGGCGGTCAGCGCCTTGAAGGGCACCACCAGCGTTGCCGGGACGCCCCCGAAGGACAGGCCGACCGAGAAGGTGCCGGCGCCGCGATCCACCTTGAGGTCCCAGAATTTGTGCTGCAGGACGATCGTCATGTCCTGCGGGTAGCGGGCCTTCAGGTGCCCCGGGATGTTCACGCCCGGGTAGCTGGTCTGGAATGTCAGGTAGAAATGATGCTCGCCCGGCAGCCCCTGCTTCGCGGCATGCTCCAGCGCTTCCAGCGCGACGGCGCGCAGCGCTTCCTCGGACCAGGCGGCATAGGGCAGCAGGCTTTCTGCAGGCGCAATCGGTTCGTTCATGATCCAACCCTTGTCCACTACATAGAGGACAGGATCGCCTCACGGAAGTGCGAGGATTCGTGAACCGGCCCCGGCGGGATGACAAATTTGTATACTGTGGTGCGGAAGAGTGGGGGGGCTTCTGTTGCCCGGTGCCCCCCCGAACCGCGCTTACCTTATTCAGGCAGCGAGTGCGACGTCCTCGCGGACGTTATCGTTCGCACTTATCAATGGCCCGATGACGGCGGAACCATGCCGGGCAAAAGCGGCCCCCTTACCACGCGCGTCGAGCCTGTTTCGCCCCCTCGCCACCGTCCCGACAAAGACGGGTGATTGGTGGAGGCGCCGGGCACTGCCCCCGGGTCCGCAACGCTTATCCCGAGCCGTGTTTATCACCATAGTCTTGCGGGATCGCTCCCGCGCGACGGCGTTGATATAGGCCAAGGCGCGGCCGGGTTCCAGGCGGTATCCGCGGATGCGGGGCGGAGGCGCGGCAGGCGGATGGATTCACTCCCCGATTTGACCGGCCCGCCGCGCGACCGCACCCGGCGCGGGCTGCTGCTGCCGCTTCTGCTCACGGGGCTCGCGGCCGGTGCCGGCGGGTTCTGGCTGGGCCAGCGGGACGGGGCGGCGCCGCCCGCGCCCGCCGGCGCCGCCGCCCCGCCGCCACTGCCGGCGGAGGTCGCGCTCTCGCCCGAGGCCGCGCGCAATTTCGGCCTGCGGACCGCCGCCGCGGAACGCCGGCCGCTGACCCGCAGCGTGCGCGTCACCGGCAGCGTGGGCTTCAACGAATTGCGCCTGGCGCATATCCAGCCGCTCGCCCGCGGCCGGGTGCAGGCGGTGGAGGTGGCGATCGGCGACCGGGTCCGCGCCGGCCAGCGCCTGGCCATCCTCGACGCCCTGGACCTGGCCGAGGCCCGGCATCAGCTTTCCGGCGCGGAGGCGGCGTTGAACCAGGCGCAGGCCGAGATCCAGACCGCCCGCGCCGCCTTCAACCGCGCCCAGGAACTCGTCCGCAGCGGCGCGCTGGCGCAGAGCGAGCTGGAACGCCGCCGTGCCGACCTGGCCCGCGCCGGGGCGGCGGTGGAAACCCGCAAGACCGAGGTGGAGCACTGGCGGGAGATGCTGGCGCGCTACAGCCCGGCCGTCGGCGGCCCCTTGCCGCCGGGCAGCGTCAGCCTTTCCGCCCCGACGCCGAGCGACGCGCGCGGCGCCATCCTGGCCCCCTTCGACGGCGCCATCCTGACGGTGGGCGCCACGCCGGGCGAGCTGGTGGACACCAACCGGGAGATCTTCACCCTGGCCGACCTCTCGGTGGTCTGGGTGATGGCGGATGTGCCGGAGCGGGAGCTGGGCGCGGTGCAGCTGGGCGCCGCCGTCTCCATCGCGGTCGAGGCCTATCCGGGACGGCGCTTCACCGGCCGCGTCGCCTATGTCGCGGACCAGCTGGATGCCCGCACCGGCACCGCCAGGGTCCGCTGCGAGATCCCGAACCCCGAGGGCGTGCTGCGGGTGAACATGTTCGCAACGGTGGAGATCGCCGCGCCGCTGGGACGGGAGGGCGTGGTGGTGCCCGATGCCGCGCTGCAGGCGGTGGACGACCAGCCGGTGGTCTTCGTGCGGCTGGGAGACGGGCGCTTCGCCCGCCGCGAGGTCCGCCCCGGCCTGCGCCAGTCCGGCTGGACCGAGATGATGGAAGGGCTGCAGCCGGGCGAGGTGGTGGCGACGGAGGGCAGCTTCCGCCTGAAATCCCTGCTGCTACAGAGCCGGGCGGCGGCGGAGTGATGCCGGCGATCTCCTGCGATGACCCGCGGTCGGCGCAGCCGGCCGTGGCGCCGGATGGCGCCCGCCGACCAGCCGGCGAGCCAGGGCGCCGCCCGGCGCCCGAGGGCCTCGCCAGGGCATGCCGCGGGCCGTCGCCGAGGGCCGTGACCGCGTGATCGCCCGCCTGACCGATGCGGCGCTGGCCAACCGCGCCGTGGTGCTGGTGCTGGTCGCCATGCTGGTGGCCATGGGCCTCTACGACCTGCGCCGGCTGCCGATCGACGCCCAGCCCGACATCTCGCCGCGCCAGGTGCTGGTCATCACCCAGGCGCCCGGCCTCGGCCCGTTGGAGGTGGAGCGCTTCGTCACCTTCCCGGTGGAACTGGCCCTGCAGGGCCTGCCGCGGATGGAGAATCTCCGCTCCGTCACGCGCTACGGGCTCTCGGTCGTCTATGTCCGCTTCGCCGATGACATGGACATCTATGCCGCGCGCAACCTGGTGTTCTCCCGCCTGCCGTCGGTGCAGGTGCCGCCGGAGGCGGGGACGCCGCAGATGGGGCCGGTCTCCACCGGCCTCGGCGAGATCTTCCAGTTCGAGGTGCGTGGCCCCGGCCGCAGCCTGATGGAGCTGCGCACCATCCTGGACTGGCAGGTGGCGCCCAGGCTCCGCCAGGTGCCGGGCGTCATCGACATGAACGCCAATGGCGGCGAGCTGAAGACCTATGAGGTGCAGGTCGCCGCCGATGCGCTGACCCGCTACGGGCTTTCGCTGGCCGAGGTCTTCGCCGCCATCCAGCGCAACAACGGCGCCCGCGGCGGCGCCACCCTCGAGCGCAATGGCGAGCAGGCGGTCATCCGCGGCGAGGGCCTGATCCAGGACCCCGACGACATCGGCCGCATCGTGCTGCGCACCGGGGAGGGCGGCGTGCCCCTGTATGTCCGCGACATCGCCCGGGTGGTGCCGGCCGCCCGCCCCCGCCTCGGCGCCGTCACCCGCGACGGCAAGGGGGAGGCGGTGGTGGGCGTCGCCCTGATGCTGCTGGGCGAGAACACGCGGGAGGTGGGGGAACGGGTGAAGGCGGCCGCCGCCGAGATCGGCAAGTCCCTGCCGCCCGGTGTCGAGATCGCCCCCTACTACGACCGCGCCGACCTGATCGAGCGGACCATCCACACCGTGGCGAAGAACCTGATCGAGGGCGCCGTGCTGGTCGTGGTGGTGCTGCTGGTGCTGCTTGGCAATATCCGCGCCGGCCTGGTGGTCGCCGCCGCCATCCCGCTGTCGATGCTGGCGGCGGCCACGGCGATGGTCCATTCGGGGCTTTCGGGCAACCTGATGAGCCTGGGCGCCATCGATTTCGGCCTGATCGTGGATGGCGCGGTGGTGATGATCGAGACGGTGGTCCGCCGCCGCGCCGAGCATCCGGACCGCCCGGTCGATGCGGTGGTGCGGGAGGCGGCGCATGAGGTCGGCCGCCCCATCCTCTTCGCCGTGACGATCATCACGGTGGTCTATCTCCCGCTGCTCAGCCTCCAGGGGGTGGAGGGCAAGATGTTCCGGCCCATGGCCCTGACCGTGGTCTATGCGCTGGTCGCCTCCCTGGTGCTGACGCTGGTGCTGATGCCGGTGCTGGCCAGCTTCGCCCTGCGCGGCCGCATCGCCGAGCATGACAGCCGCGTGGTGGGGTGGGTGCGCCGGCGCTACGCCCCGCTGCTCGATGCCTCGGAGCGGCATCCGGTGCCGGTGATCGGGCTGGCGCTGGCGCTGCTGGTCGGCAGCGGGCTGCTGGCGACGCGCCTCGGCGCCGAATTCATCCCCCGGCTGGACGAGGGCGCGCTGGCCGTCACCATCACCAAGCTGCCGAGCATCGGCCTCTCGACCGCCATCGAGACCACCACCCTGGTGGAGAAGACCCTGCTGGGCTTCCCGGAGGTGGAGACGGTGGTCAGCCTCTCCGGCAGTTCGGAGATCCCGACCGACCCGATGGGTGTCGAGCAGAACGACACCTTCATCATGCTGAAGCCGCGCGAGCAATGGGTGACGGCGCCGGACCGGGAAGGGCTGATCGAGGCCTTCGCCGCGGCGCTGGACCGGGAGGTGCCGGGCCTTGCCCTGTCCTGGTCGCAGCCGATCGAGATGCGGATGCAGGACCTGCTGCAGGGAGTCCGCTCCGACGTCGCCATCCTGATCTATGGCGACGACCCCGCTCAGCTGCGCCGGGCGGCGGAGGCGACGGCCCAGGCGGTGGCGCGGGTGCCGGGCGCCGAGGATGTGAAGGCCGAACAGACGGTGGGCCAGCCCTATCTGCGGGTTATCGTGGACCGGGAGGCGGTGGCGCGCTACGGCCTCAACGCCTCCGACGTGCTGGATGTGGTGGAAGCGCTGGGCGGCAGGACGGTGGGCACGCTGGTCGAGGGCAATGCCCGCTTCGACATCCGCGTCCGCCTGCGGCCGGAGGACCGGATGGACCCCGACCGCATCCGCGAATTGCGCATCGCCGATGGCGCCGGCCGCGCCGTGCCGCTGACGCAGCTGGCGCGGGTGGTGACGGAGGACGGGCCGGCGCAGATCAGCCGGGAGAAGGGCCGCCGCCGCATCACGGTGGAGGCCAATGTGCGCGGCCGCGACATCGCCAGCTTCGTCGGGGACGCGCAGGCGCTGGTCGCGCGCGAGGTGCGGCTGCCGCCCGGCTACGCCATGGAATGGGGCGGGCAGTTCCAGAACCTGCAGCAGGCGACGGCGCGGCTGAGCGTGGTGGTGCCGGCGGCGCTGGCGCTGATCTTCGCCCTGCTGTTCATCATGTTCCGCAGCCTCAGGCTCTCGGCGCTGATCTTCGTGAACGTGCCCTTCGCCGCGACCGGCGGCGTGCTGGCGCTGTGGCTGCGCGGCCTGCCCTTCAGCATCTCCGCCGCGGTCGGCTTCATCGCGCTGTTCGGCATCGCGGTGCTGAACGGCGTGGTGCTGGTGAGCACCATCGTGGAGCAGCGGCGGGAGGGGAAGCTGCCGATGCAGGCGGCGCGCGACGCCGCCATCCAGCGGCTGCGGCCGGTGCTGATGACGGCGACGGTGGCCAGCCTGGGCTTCCTGCCCATGGCGATCTCGACCAGCGCGGGGGCGGAGGTGCAGCGCCCGCTCGCCACCGTGGTGATCGGCGGCCTGGTGACGGCGACGATGCTGACGCTGCTGGTGCTGCCGGTGCTCTATCCGCGCATCATCGGGCGGGCGGCGCGCTGATCGCCGGCCCGCCGGAGCCACGCCACCCGGGACGGCCGGCTGCGGCCGATCCGGTCAGCCCTTCGGCAGCCCCCGCTCCACCACCCGTGCGAACAGCGCCGAGCCATAGGGGATGGCGGCATCGTTGAACTGGTAGCGCGGGTTGTGCAGCGACGCGCCCTCGCCATTGCCGATCTGGATATAGGCGCCCGGGACCTTCTCCATCATGAAGGAGAAATCCTCCGACCCCATGCCCGGCGGCTTGTCGCGCGCCACCTTCTCCTCCCCCACCAGGTCGGCCGCGGCGGCGGCCAGCGCCTCCGTCTGCTCGGGGTCGTTCACGGTGGGGGCGAAGATCAGCCGCCAGTCCAGCGAGGCGGTGGCGCCGAAGCCGGCGGCGACGCCCTGCGCCATCCGCGCCAGCGCCTCCTCGATCTGCGCCGCCACCTCCCGGCTGAAGAAGCGGGCGGTGCCGGAAATGGTCGCGGTCTCCGGGATCACGTTGTAGGCGTTGCCGCCCTGCACCTTGGTCACGCTGACCACCGCCGGGTCGCGCGGGCTCAGGTTGCGGGAGACGATGGACTGCAGGGCGGTGGCGATGTGGCAGGCGGTCAGCACCGGATCGATGCTCGCCTCCGGCCGTGCGCCATGGCTGCCCTTGCCGGTCACGGTGATGTCGAAGAAGGCGCCACCCGCCGCGGTCGGGCCCGGGCGGATCGCATAATCCCCCACCGCCATGCCGGGGCGGTTGTGCAGGGCGTAGATGGCATCGCAGGGGAAGCGCTCGAACAGCCCGTCCTGCAGCATGGCCAGCGCGCCGCCGCAGCCTTCCTCCCCCGGCTGGAAGATGAAGTGGACGATGCCGTCGAAATTCTTCGTCTCCGCCAGGTACTTGGCGGCGCCCAGCAGCATGGTGGTGTGGCCGTCATGGCCGCAGGCATGCATCACGCCCTTGGTCTGGCTGCGGAAGGGCAGGTCGGTCAGCTCCTCCATCGGCAGCGCGTCCATGTCGGCCCGCAGGCCGATGGCGCGGTTGCCGCGGCCGCTGCGGAGCACGCCCACCACGCCGGTGCCGCCGACCCCGCGATGCACCTCGATCCCCATGGCCTCCAGGCGCTGCGCGACGACCTCGGCCGTCCGGGTCTCGGTCATGCCGAGCTCGGGATGGGCGTGCAGGTCGTGGCGGAGGCTGGTCAGGGCCGGCAGGTCCCGGCGGATGGCGTCGAGGGCGGACATGGAGGATCCTCGGGCAGGTCGGTTGTTCCGGTGCATCCTGCGCCCGGCCCCGGCCGGGCGCCAGGGTGGGTCCAGGCCGGCCCGCCGCGGCGGTGGCACCGACTCGGCCGGGCCGCTAGAAAGCCGGCATGACACTCACCGACGCCCAGGCGCAGGAGATCGAGGCGGCCCGCGCCACGGAAAGCCGCACCCGCCGCCCCGTCGCCCCGGGGCTGGAGGCGCTGCTGCACCAGGCCCTCCCCGTTCTCGACCACGGCTTCCTGCGCGTGGTGGACTACATGGGCGACGACGCTGCCGTGGTGCAGGCCGCCCGCGTCTCCTACGGCCGCGGCACCCGCGCCGCCAACGAGGATCGCGGCCTGATCCGCTACCTCATGCGCCACCGCCACTCGACCCCCTTCGAGATGTGCGAGATCAAGTACCATGTGAAGCTGCCGATCTTCGTGGCGCGGCAATGGATCCGCCATCGCACGGCGAACGTGAACGAGTATTCCGCCCGCTACTCCATCCTCGACCGCGAATTCTACATCCCGGCGCCGGAGCACCTGGCGGCGCAATCCAGCACCAACCGGCAGGGCCGCGGCACCCTGCTGGAAGGCGCGGAGGCGGAGGAGGTGCTGCGCCTGCTGCGGCAGGACGCCATGGCGACCTACGACCACTATGCCTGGATGCTGAACGAGGACGAGGCGGGCAACCCGGTGGACCCCGCCCGCTCTGGCCTGGCGCGCGAGCTGGCGCGGATGAACCTCACGCTCAACACCTACACCCAGTGGTACTGGAAGACGGATCTCCACAACCTCTTCCACTTCCTCTCGCTGCGCGCCGATGCCCATGCGCAGTACGAGATCCGCGCCTATGCGGACGCCATGCTGCAGACCGTGCAGGCCTGGGTGCCCGCCTGCTTCGAGGCTTTCCGGGACTACCGCATGGGCGCGGTGACGCTCTCCGCCGGCATGCTCGGCATCGTCCGTCGCATGCTGGCCGGCGAGGCGGTGGCGCAGGAGGGCAGCGGCCTGTCCAAGCGCGAATGGCGGGAGCTGATGGAGGTGCTGGGGCGGGAGGCCGGCTGAGATGGGCTGGGTCATCCTCGGCCTGCTGCTGGTCCTCGGCTTGCCGCTGCTGCTGGTCGTCCTCGGCGTCGCGCTCGCCTTCTGGGCGACGCTGGCGGTGGCCGGCCTGGTCTGGGGCGTGCTGGCCTTCGTCTTCCACCTGCCGGTCATCGGCCTGCTGGTCGCGCTCGGCGCCGGCATCGCCATCGGCCGCGCCACGGCCCGCGCCTGATGGACCCGCAGCGGATCGACGCGCTGCTCGGCTTCCTCGCCCTGGCCGACCGGCTGAAGACGGTGGAGCGGCGCGGCCTGGTGCCGCTGCCCGACGGCACCCTGCGCCGGGAGAACAGCGCCGAGCATTGCTGGACCATCGCCGTTGTCGCGCTGCTGCTGCACCGGGAGGTGGCGGCCGAGACGGACCTCGCCCGCGTGCTGTCGATGCTGGCGGTGCACGACCTGGTGGAGGTCGAGGCCGGCGACACCTACGCCTACGACCCCGCCGGCCGCGCCACCCAGGTCGAACGTGAACTTGCCGCCGCCGACATCGTCTTCGCCAGGCTGCCCCCCGACCTCGGGCCTCGCCTTCGCGCGCTGTGGGAGGAGTTCGAGGCCGGCGAGACGCCCGAGGCCCGCTTCGCCATGGCCTGCGACCGGACGCAGGGCTTCCTGCAGAATGTCCTCAGCGGCGGCCGCGCCTGGCGCGACCATGGCGTCGCCCTGGCCGATACCCGTCCCCGGATGGCGCCGGCCGAGGCGGTGGACCCCGCCTTCGCCGCCCTCATCGGCGCGCTGTACGACCGGGCGCGCCAGGGCGGCATGTTCGGCGAAGCCCCGCCAGCATGAGTGGGGCGGCATGAGCGGGGCCGCCCGCACCCGCCAGACGCCCAAGGCCAGGCCGGCGCCGCGCGGCCCGCGCGCCTCCCTCGCGCGCGCCGCTGGCGGACCGCTGGCGGGTTGGCGGCGCTGGCGCTGGATCGGCATCCTGGTGCTCGCCGCGCTCATCGGCCTGCCGCTGGCCCATGCCATCCTGGGGGAGGTGGCGGCGCTGCTCGGCGCGGTCTTCCTGCTGGGCTTCCTGCTCGGGCGCTGGACCGGGCGCTGACGCGGCGGACGGCGGCGGCCAGGGCGCGGATTTGCCGTTCACATCCTCTCGGCGACGGCATTAGGCTCGGGACATGTCCCCTTTCGCCCCTGCCCGCCGGACCAGCACCGCATGATGGCCATCCTCATCCTCGCCAGCCTGGCCGGCAGCTTCGCGCTGACGCGGTTCTACGGCATGGGGGCCGCCCTCACCGCGCTCGGCCTCTCCTGGGGTGCCTTCGCCTGGTTCCCGCAGGTGATCCCGACCGCGGCGCCGATCGCCGTCGCCGTCATCGCCGCGCTGCTCGGCCTCGGCCTGCTGCGGGAACGTCGCCGGCGCCCCGGCTGAGGGGCCGCCGCCGGCCGGGACGGGTGGTGGCAGCCCGGCGGGCGTGATCTGGGCGGCATGCGGCAGCCGCCCCGGGCGCGTCCCGACCGGACCGCGCCGGCGGGCGGGCGCGTCGTCGCTCCGCGCGCTCCCGTCCCATCGGCTGGCGGTCGCCGGTGCCGGCCCCGACATCCTCCGCGGTCAGCGATCCGGCAACCAGACTTCCAGCGTGCCCGGGCCGGGCGAAGGCTCGTAGCCGCGGAAATCCTGGATCGCCCAGCCCCGGCCGAGCCGCCCGGCCAGCCTGGCGGCGGTCGGGGCATCCTCCGAATGGAAGTAGCGAACCACCCGCTGGGACGGCACGGCCGGGGTCGGCCGCACCTCGGCAAGGTCGAAGCCGCCATCCCGCAGGGGGGCGGCCAGGGCGGCGGCGGCATCCGCCGCCGTGGCGGACCCGGCGCGGTGATGCAGGAAGATCCGCGGCTGTCCCGCCGCGGGCGCGGCCGGCGGCGCGGCATCGTTGCGCGGCGCGGGGGTGCGGGTCTGGGGCGGGCCGGCGACCGGGGGCAGCGAGGCCTCCCGCCGCGGCGCATTGGCGTCGCGCTGCGCCGCCGCCAGTT
>NZ_SMOA01000390.1 GCF_004353985.1 Paracraurococcus ruber
GGCGGCGCGGCCGGGCGGCCGGGCCCGGCGGCGGCTGGGCCGGACCGCACCGGGGATTGATCCGGTCACAGTCCGGATGGCGACACTCGGGAGGCTTGGTTCCGCCGCAATCCTGGGCGATGAGGAGACCGGGGCTGGCCGCGCTGCGCGGCGTCCCGCGGAAAGGTGCAGGTCGGATGACGGACGCGGAGCGGGCGGCGCAGTGGCGCGGCAAGCGTGTGCTCGTGACGGGCGGGGCGGGCTTCCTCGGCAGCGCCCTCTGCCATGAGCTGGCCCGGCTGGGCGCGCGCGTCACCGCCATCGACGCCATGATGCCGGATGGCGGGGCGAACATCGCCAACCTCGAGGGCGCCTCGGTCCTGCTGGTGCGCGGCGACATCCGGGAGGTGGAGCTGCACTCGCTCTGCCAGGATGTCGACGTGCTGTTCAACATGGCGGCGCAGACCAGCCATATGGGCGGCCAGAAGGACCCGGTCTCCGACATCGCGATCAATGCCGTCGCCCAGGTGCGGCTGATCGGGGTGATGCGGGAAGCGGCGCCGAAGGCGGCCGTCGTGCACGCCTCCACCCGGCAGTTCTACGGCAAGCCGTTGCGCCTGCCGGTCGATGAGCTGCACCCGGTTCAGCCGCCGGATGCCAATGGCGTGTCGAAATTCGCCGGCGAGCAGTACTGGCTGCTGGAGCAGCGGGTGCTCGGCCGCCCCGTCGTCTCCCTGCGCCTGACCAATTGCTACGGCCCGCGGCTGCGCATCCGGGATGCCAAGCAGACCTTCCTGGGCATCTGGCTGCGGCAGGTCCTGCGGGACGAGGGGTTCGAGGTCTGGGGCGGCGAGCAGCTGCGCGACCTGACCTATGTGGACGACGTGGTGCGCGCCTTCCTGCTGGCGGCCGAGCAGGCGGCCCGGCCGGAGCTGGCGGGACGCGTCTTCAACCTGGGCGGGTCGCCGCCGGCCTCCCTGCTCGAGCTCGCGGACTTGCTGATCGCGGCGAATGGCGGGCAGGGACACTATGCCGTGAAGAGCTTTCCGGCCGACCGCGCCCCCATCGACATCGGCAGCTATCACGCCGATGACCGCGCCTTCCGCGCCGCCACCGGCTGGGCGCCGCAGGTCGGCCTGGCGGAAGGGCTGGCGCGCTCGCTCGAATGGTATCGCGCGCGCCTCAAGGACTATACGTGAGTCGGGTGGGCGAGATCCGGGACCGCTGACATGAATGCGCCGCAGACCATGATCCCGCAGGCCAATCCGGGCGCCGGCTACCTGGCGCAGAAGGCCGAGATCGACGCCGCCGTGCAGCGCGCGCTCGGCTCCGGCTGGTACATCCTGGGCAAGGAGGGCGAGGCGTTCGAGCGCGAATTCGCCGCCTGGCTCGGCACCGCCCGCGCCGTCGGCTGCGCCAACGGCACCGATGCGCTGGCGCTGATCCTGCGCGGCATGGGGATCGGCGAAGGATGCACGGTCGCCACCGTGTCCCACACCGCGGTCGCCACCGTCGCGGCGATCGAGATGGCCGGCGCCACGCCGCTGCTGCTCGACATCGATCCCGACAGCTACACGATGGATGCCGAGGAACTCGCCTCGGTGCTCGAGGATCCGCCGCCCGGCCTGCCGCCGGTGCGCGCCGCCATCGCGGTGCACCTGTACGGCCAGGCCTGCGAGCTGGACCCGATGCTGGAGGCCTGCGCCGCCGCCGAGGTCGCGCTGATCGAGGATTGCGCGCAATGCCACGGCGCGACGCTGCATGGCCGCAAGCTCGGCACCTTCGGTGCGGCGGCCGCCTTCTCGCTCTATCCCACCAAGAATCTCGGCGCGCTGGGCGATGGCGGCGTGCTGGCGACGGATGACGAGGCGCTGGCCGAGCGCATCGCAGCGATCCGGCAATATGGCTGGCGGGAACGCTACGTCTCCTCCCTGGTCGGGGTGAACAGCCGGCTGGACGAGGTGCAGGCGGCGATCCTGCGGGTGAAGCTGACGGCGCTGGATGCCGGCAATGCGCGCCGCCGCGCCATCGCCGCTGCCTATGACGCGGCGCTGCAGGGCGGCCCGCTGGCGCCGCCGGAGCGCCGCGCCGATGCCGAGCATGTCTTCCACCAGTATGTCCTGCGCAGCCGGCACCGGTCCGACCTGATGGCGCGGTTGCGGGCGGAGGGGGTGGGCACCGGCATCCACTACCCGGTGCCGGTGCATCTGCAATCCGCCTACCGGGACCGGGTGGCGCTGGGCCCGGCCGGCTGCGCCGAGACGGCGCGGGCGGCGGAGGAGGTCTTCAGCCTGCCGATGTATCCGGAACTGACGGATGCGCAGGTGGAGCATGTCTGCGCCGCCCTGCGCCGCCTCGGCGAGTAGGGCCTGACGCTCCGGTGCCCCTGGCGGGGCACCCGGACGCCCGTCCCGACAGCGGGGGCTGCCCGGAGGCGGCCGGCCAGGGCAGATCCCGATCAGGTGGAATCACCTGAGCGGGTGAAGCTGCTCGTCGGATCAAAAGACCAGGGCGGTTGCCGTGAGCCATGGCGAACGGAAACCGGTTCTGGGGCCATGGTCCCGCCGGGCAGGGGCTGTGGGGGGGGGGCCGGCGCGCCGCCGCGGGCCGCGCCCGGCACCCGCGGCCGCATCGCCGGCGCGCCCGCCATGCGGTGCGGCTGCTTGCGCCGCGATCGGCCCCGCCCCGCATCCCCGTCGTTCCGCCGCGCGTTGGCCCAGGCGACGCAACGGACCCCGGCATGCCCCGCTACGCCCTGCTCTACCTTGCGCTCTTCCTCGGCTGGGGCGTGCTGAGCCCCTTCCTGCCGGCGGTCCTGGCGGAACAGGGCGCCACGCCCGGGGAGATCGGCGTGATCCTCGGCGCCGGCCTCGCCCTGCGGCTGGCGGCGATGCCGCTGGCCGGGCGCATGGCCGACCGCCACGCGGCACCGCGGGCGGTGCTGGCCGCCGCCCTGCTGCTCGCGGCGCTGGCCGCCCTGGGCTACGGCGCCGCCACCGGCTTCGCCGCGCTGCTGCTGGCCGGCGCGTTGCAGCATGCCGCGACCGGTCCGGTCGGGCCGCTGCCCGATGCCCTGGCGGTGCGCGCCGCCGCCGCGCCGGGGGCGAGGCTGGGCTATGGGCGGCTGCGCGGCCTCGGCTCCGCCGCCTTCGTCGCCGGCACCGTGCTGGCGGGCACGGCCGTCGGTGCGACGGGCGCGGCGGGGGTCGTGCTCTGGCTGCATGCCGCCTGCTTCCTGGCGGCGGCGGCGGCCACCCTGGCGCTGCCCGCGCCGCCGCCGCTGCCATCCCTGCCCGTGCCTGGGCGCGGCGCCATCCTGCCGCTGCTGCGCCTGCCGGCCTTCCGCCGTATGCTGCTGCTGACCGCGCTGATCAGCGGCAGCCATGCGCTGCAGACCGGCTATGCCACGCTCCGCTGGCAGGAGGCGGGGATCTCCGCCGCGGCCATCGGCTGGCTCTGGGCGCTGTCCGTCGCGGCGGAGATCCTGGTCTTCGCCGGCCCCGGGCCGCGGCTGCTGGCCCGGCTGGGGCCGGGGCGGGTCTTCGCCCTGGCGGCGCTGGCCGGCATCCTGCGCTGGTCCGTCATGGCCGGCACCGCCGCGCTGCCGGCCATGCTGCTGGCCCAGCCGCTGCACGGGCTGACCTTCGCCGCGCAGCACCTGGCGGCCATGGCGGTCATCGCGCGGCAGGTCCCGCCGGAAGCCTCGGCCACCGCGCAGTCGCTCTACGCCACCTTCGGCATCGGCCTGTCCGGCGCGGCGATGACCGTCATCGGCGGCCAGCTCTACGGCTGGGTCGGGGCGGAGGCCTTCTGGGCCATGGCGGCGCTCTGCCTGCTGGCGCTGCCCGCCGCACGCGGGCTGGGGTAGGCGGGCCGCGCCCCCGCCGCCGGCCCGGCGCGGGGC
>NZ_SMOA01000391.1 GCF_004353985.1 Paracraurococcus ruber
CGACGGCCACAGCGGCATTCTTTGCGTGCGATGCGATTTCCGGGCCGCACATCACAAGCCTAGAGCGGCGCTCTGCGGAGCGGCCCGCATACTGTGAGCTGTGAGCCGCAGCGGATTTTTTTGCGTGCGGGGTGCTGCGAGGTACGCCGACACATATCGGCCCACGGCACACTCGCGCCGCATTACGCGACGCGCTGGAGGACGCGCCGCACCGCGGTCCCCGTCCAGGCCCCGCCGCGCGCTGTCGGCACACCGTCGGCCTGGAGCTGCTGCGCGATCCTCTCCAGGCTCATGCCGGCGCCGCGCAGCTCCTCCACGCGCTCCGCGATGTTCAGCGCGACGCGCACCGCGGCGGCCTTGTTCGCTGCTGCGCCGGCCTGACGCCCGCGCTGCTGCTGCTCCGCGCCGGGGAGCTGCTGGCCGGGCCGCACGCCGCCGAGCTGCTTGCCGCGCGCCTTGGCTGCTGCGAGCGCGGCCTTGGTGCGGGTGCTGATCGCGCGGGCCTCCTCCTCCGCGACCAGGGCCATGATGCCGACGGTGAGCCGGTTGGCGTGCGGCATGTCGGCCGCGACGAACTCCACGCCGGCCTTCGACAGGCCGAGCAGGAAGTGCGCATCGCGGGACAGCCTGTCGAGCTTCGCCAGGAGGAGCGTCGCGCCGGTCACGCGGCACCGCTCCAGAGCCTTCGCCAGCTCGGGCCGGTCGCTGCGCCGGCCGCTCTCGACCTCGACGTAGATCGGCGCCAGCAGCCGGTCGCCGGGCTGGAGGAAGCCGCGGATCGCCGCCTGCTGCGCCTCCAGACCCAGGCCGCTGCGGCCCTGCTTGTCGGTGCTGACGCGGGCGTACGCGACGAATGTGCGCTGCTGGGTGGTCATCGGGTGGGCCTCGGTGGCGGTGCGCCTCCTCTAGCCCGCCATATCACCTCTCGTCAACATTCGATGACGAGAAGTGACATGATCTGGCCGGCGCCGCTGGGGCGCGGAGATTTCGGCTGAGGCACCCCCATGGGGTGAAATCGAAGCGGTTCGAAGATCCCGCTAAAGCCTTGTTCTTATTGCCGTTGCCCCGCCCGGCTCGTTGACCCCCCACCCCCTCTTCGCGCCGCTCCCCCGACCCCTGGGGCACCTCGACGAGTACCGGGGGAGTCCCGTTCCCCGAGCTGCTGCGCGCCGTCCTCCAGGCCCCCTGGTCGTCCCCCCGACGTGTGGCCGGTGCGTGGCTGGTCTGGTCGCTGCTGCGTGGCCGATGCGTGCCCGCTGGGTGGCGCTCCAAGGGCCGGGGGAGGGGGGACCTGGTCGATTTATCCACAGGCCGGAAGGGGACCAACAGGGGAAGGGATCATCTACGACGATCTACGCGCGCGCGCGCGCATTGGGCGGGTCTTTACGTCCCACACCGTGGGATGCAATGGTCCCACACTGTGGGACGTAATCCGGGGGGATTCACATGCCGCGAGGGCCAGCGCCGCTCGTTCACTTCCGCAGCCGGGCAGACCAACTCCAGGCCGAGCAGGCCGAGCGGCTGCGCCAACTGGTCCTGGCGCTGCCCGAACTGCCGCAGCGTGCCGTGGGCGAGATCCTCGCCACCATCGACCGTCAGACCGCCGCCGACCAACCAGACTGGACGTTCGTCATGATGTCCCCCGCCGACAACGACCGCGTCGTCTCGCACCTCCTCGACACCGCGGCGCGGCCCCAGGTCGCCGTGCGCCTCTGGGCGAAGCTCTTCCTGCACCTTCGCCGCGACACGGGCGACATCGTGCGGACACGGGAGGAGCTGGCCGAAGAGGCGGGGACGACGCCGCAGCACATCAGCGAGATCATGTCCGAGCTGGAGGCGTTCGGTGCCATCGTGCGCTTCCGCGAGAAGGTCGCCGGGATGCGCGGGCCGGGCCTCGTGCGCTACCGCATGAACTCGCGGATCGCCACGCACCAGACTGGCGCAGCGCGGGTCAAGGCGCAGGCCGCGGCGCCGCTGCTGGGGCTGATCGAGGGAGGCCGGAAGTGAGCGAACACGCCCCGTTCCGCGGACAGCCCTACCGCCAAGTCGAGATCCGGTCGCTCCGCGATTGTCGCGTAGAGATCCTCGACGATGGTGGTGACGGTTGGATGGTCGTCGTTCACACGCCCGATCCGCGCGACCAGCTGGTCATGCGCAACAGCGTGCCCCACGGCCTCGCGGCGTTGCTCGCGGAGGCCGAGGCCTACGTGAACCGCCGCGCCAACACCGGCCGGCTGCCGGACTATCCGTGACGCCACTCCAGGAGGGAACGGACGTGAGCGCCGATGATGACGAAGACCCTGCAGGTCTGAAGCCGCTACGCATCGAATGCACGGACGACGGGGGCCATCCCATGACCTTCGAGGTGCCTTGGCGCACTGAGGCCCACCTCCTCGCTCAGCTCCTCCGACGGCAGCGAGCGCGCGACGAGGCCACGGGCGGGAATGTCGTGCGGCCGACGTTTGGCGTGGTCGGGCAGGGCCGCGAGGCCTGACCATGTGCGCGCTACCAGTCCCGGCCAACGACGACGAACTACCGGGCCTCAAGATCAAGATCTGGACGCACACCGGAGCGCGCGGTGTGCTGATCCTGCGAGTGGCCGAGCGCATAGGTCCGAGCGGCGGCCGGCTATGGTCCTGGGCAATCGTACGGGACGGCGCGATCCCTGCTGACGGGACCACGCCGACCCGCGTCGGCGCCGAGTTCATGGTCAAGACCGTGGCGCGCTGTCTCGTCGGGCCGGCCCGTGATCCTGCTCCGTAGCGCCCGCGCCAAGCCGGGGGAACACCCCCACCCAGGACACGCCCGCATTGCTCGCCACGTCGCGCGCTACAGGCCGTCCAGCGAGTGCCCCGCTAGGGTGGTTGCGGACGACGCCGCGAAGGCCTCCACGATGCAGGTCGTCTCCGTGCGCGAGACGCGCCAGGAAGCCCGCAGGAGGCCTCCAGGCGCCCCGCCGCTGGGTGCTGGGTCTGCTGCCCGCTGGGGCGCCCTCCACGGGCTTCCTGGCGCGGCCTAGAGGCATCCCAGAAGCCAGCGGGAGCGCCGGGGGAACCACCCCACCGGCGGGCATGCCCCGCAAATCGCGTAGGAAGGCCGTACGCGGCGTTTTGGGGGCCTGGGGGTACGCGAGTAGCGACCAGATGCCAGAAGCCGCTGGCGGCCCATCCACGGTCCAGCGCGGGGCATGTGGCCTTCTGGGGACCAGGTCCCCCTGTCAGCATGCCAGCCAGCACGCATGCAGGCTTGCACGCAGCCGGCCGCGGCGCCGGTCAAGCAGCGGACGAAGTCACCCTCTGAGCGAAGCGAAGAGGGGGACACAGAGTGGTCGCAGAGCTGGTCACCAAGACCCCCTCCAAGTGGTCTTCAAGACCCCCCCTATAGTCCCCCCCGCTGGTGCCCCCGTGCTGCCCAACCTTGGGTGCCGTGAGTGCCCCAGCACGCGCCCCACGGAGTGAGGGGAGGACCACAGTCCATCCCTCCTCCTCGCCCCTCTCTGCGCGTCCTCTGCGCAGCTCGACACGACCCGCCATGCGCCGGGGACCAGTGGGGCCGCCGCGGAGACGACCTGGAGACAACGCGGAGATGACGTGGAGACGCTGCGCCTCCGCAGGCCTCCTCCCGAGCCTCTGCCGGCACTCGCCGCCTGCTCGACGACGACGATCAGGGCGGTGCGGTGCTGCGCGGCGAGGAGCTGCACGACGCGCGTAGCGGCGGGGACCGACGAAGACGAAGTCGGAGACGCTGACGAGGTGCGGCCCGACGGCCACAGCGGCATTCTTTGCGTGCGATGCGATTTCCGGGCCGCACATCACAAGCCTAGAGCGGCGCTCTGCGGAGCGGCCCGCATACTGTGAGCTGTGAGCCGCAGCGGATTTTTT
>NZ_SMOA01000392.1 GCF_004353985.1 Paracraurococcus ruber
GGCCCGGGCTGGCCCAAGCCGGGGCTGGCCGACGCCGCGCGGCGCGGGCCCCGCCCTGCCGCGCCATGCCGCTGCCCGTCACCCGCCGGGACGTGCCGGCCGCGCCGGGCGCTGGCCGGCCAGGCTACCGGCGGGCGAGGCCGCCGGTGTAGTCCGCATAGACCTTGGCCATGGTCCCGTCCTGCTCCAGCGCGGCGAAGGCAGCCTGCAGATCGGCGACCGGCAGGTCGCCCAGGTCGCGGCCGGATGCGATGAAGATCGGCAGCGTGATGACCGGCGGACCGAAGGCCAGGGTGGCGCCGGGATTCACCTGCCGCGCATAGATCCGCATGTCGAGCTCGTTGCTGAAGGCCGCATCGATCCGGCGGTCGAGCAACGCGGCGACCAGTTCCGGCAGGGAGGCGAATTCCGCCAGGTTGGTGAAGCCGTTCTGCTGCAGATGCGCCTGGTGCAGCGCCCCGCGCAGCACGCCAACCTGGCGGACCTGCCGCGCCGCGGCGAGGTCGAGCGGGCCGGCGAGGGAGCCGAAGGTCGAATCGACGTCGAGAACCTTCACCAGCCACTGGTAGTGCGGCTCCCGCGCCGCGGTGCGGGCCAGGGGGGTGATCAGCCGCCCCGACTCCTCCCGCGCCCGGCGCTGGGTGTCGGCCCAGGGCTGGTAGACGAATTGCGCGTCCCGCCCGATCATGCGGAGCATGTCGCGCAGCAGGTGGTTCACGAAGCCCGGCCGCGCCTCGTCGTTGATGGTCATGGGCGGGAATTCGCTGGTCATGACCTGGACCGGCGTGCCGCGGGCCAGGGCGGGCATGGCCGGCAGGGCGACGGCACTCAACAGGAAGCGGCGGCCGATCAGGGGCACGTGGGAGCTCCGGCGTCTGGTGTTGTCACCGGATGTACTGCGACACCATGAAGCCGGGATTAAGCCAGCGCCCGGGTATGCGACGGCCGCATCCGGGCCCGCGCCGGGGCTGGCCGGTCCCCGCGGGCTGCCGGGCGTGTTCGACCTTCGGCCCGCCCGGGCCCGGCCTCAGCCGGCCCCGTCCGGCACCGCCGCCAGCCGCCCGTCCCAGCCGGAGAGCGTCGCCACCCGGTCCTCCTCCCCCGGGCCATAGGCCATCCGGACCAGCAGCGCGTCCGCCGGCCGTTCCGCCCCCAGCCGTTCCGGCCATTCGACGAGGACGATGCCGCGCCGCGCCTCCTCCCAACCCAGTTCGCGCAGGTCGCCCGGCCCCTCCAGCCGGTAGAGGTCGTAATGATGCGCCTCCGCGCCGCCCGGCAGGTCGTAGCTCTGCACCAGGGTGAAGCTGGGGGAGGGGACCTCCAGCGCCGGGTCGCCCGCCAGCGCCCGCAGCAGGGCGCGGGCGAGGGCGCTCTTGCCCGCGCCGAGCGGGCCTTCCAGCAGCACCGCGTCGCCCGGCCGCAGCAGCGGCGCCAGGCGGCCCGCCAGCCGGCCGGTGGCGGCGAGGTCGGCCAGGGGAAGCGTCAGCGTCATGGCGGTCATGCGGGCGGGGTCAGGGGCGCTTCGGGTGCGGGCTTGGTGCGCCGCCCCATCTCCTGTAGGACGCGCGGCTTCCGCGGGGAAGGCGCCGATGACGGCAGGGGTTGGCGGGATGCGCGCTTCGGGCGAGGCTTTTGGGTCGCACGCCGCCGGCGTGACGGTGGAGACCGACGTGGCGGTGATCGGCGCGGGGCCCGTCGGCCTCTTCGCCGTCTTCGAATGCGGCATGCTGCGCATGCGCTGCGTGGTGGTGGATGCGCTGGACGCCATCGGCGGGCAATGCAGCGCGCTCTATCCGGAGAAGCCGATCTTCGACATCCCGGCGCATCCGCAGATCGAGGGCGCGGCGCTGATCGAGCGGCTGGAAACCCAGGCGGCGCCCTTCAACCCGCTTTACCTCCTCGGCCGCCGGGTGGAGCGGCTGCGCGGCCTCGACGGCACCTGGGAACTGGGCACCAGCGCCGGCGACCAGATCCGCGCCAGGGCGGTGATCCTGGCGGCCGGCGCCGGCGCCTTCGGCCCGAACCGGCCGCCGCTGGATGGCCTGGCGGGCTACGAGGCCTCCGGCGCCGTGCGCTACCTGGTGGCGCGGCGGGAGGATTTCCGCGGCAAGCGCGTGGTGATCGCCGGCGGCGGCGACAGCGCGGTGGACTGGGCGCTGTCGCTGAAGGAGATCGCGGCCAGGGTCACGGTGGTGCATCGCCGGCCGAAATTCCGCGCCGCGCCCGAGAGCGCCGCGCGGCTGGACGAGGCCGCGGCGCGCGGGGAGGTGGAGATGGCCATCCCCTACCAGCTGCACGGGCTGGCGGGCGACGGCACGCGGCTGAGCGGCGTGGTGCTGTCGACGCTGAAGGGCGAGACGAAGACCGTCGAGGCCGACCACCTGTTGCCCTTCTACGGCCTGTCCATGGAACTCGGCCCCATCGCGGACTGGGGGCTGGGGCTGGAGCGCACCCATATCGCCGTCACGCCGGCGACCTGCGAGACCAACCTATCCGGCATCCACGCCATCGGCGACATCGCCACCTATCCCGGCAAGCTGAAGCTCATCCTGCAGGGTTTCTCCGAGGCAGCGATGGCGGCGCATGCGATCCATCCGCGGGTCTTCCCGGGAGAGGCGCTGCATTTCGAGTACAGCACCACGAAAGGCGTGCCGGCCGCCTGAGGCCGGCCGCCGGCCCGCCCCGCGCCGCCACGGGCGCCGGTCGCCGCAACGCGTCGCTCGCAACACGCCGCCGGGCATGGCGGCCGGGCGGCGGAGGCCGGGACGGCCATGCCGGGCGGCCCCGCGCGGGAGCGTGCGGCTGTGCGGCAGCGACGCCGCGCGGCGTCAATCCACCCCATGATCGGTGCACCGCGGCGGTTCGCCGGTTCGGATCGGCAGGCGCGCCGCCTTGGGCGGTCGCCGCGCATCGCAGGGGCGGCCGGGGCGCCCGCCGCCTGGCCGGCCGGCGCCGTCAGAATGCTTCCCGATAGGGCCTGAGATCCAGCTCCTGCGTCCAGGCGGAGCGCGGCTGGCAGTGGATGTGCCAATAGGCCTCGGCGATCGCCTCGATGCCCAGCAGCCCGTCCTCCCCGCGCTCGGCCACCATCTGCGGCGCCCGGCTGCGCAGCCTCTCGCCGTCGATGCCGCCATCGATCACCACATGCGCGACATGCAGGCCCTGCGGCCCATAGTCCCGCGCCATGCTCTGCGAGATCGCGCGCAGCCCGGCCTTGGCGGCGGCGAAATGCGCGAAGCCCGGCTTGCCGCGCAGGCTGGCGGAGGCGCCGGTGAAGAGCACGGTGCCGCGGCCGAGCGGCACCAGCCGCCGCGCCGCCTCCCGCCCCACCAGGAAGCCGGAGAAGCAGCCGACGCGCCAGAAATCCTCGAAGGTCTCGACCGAGACCTCGCGGAAGTCGAGCCGGCGGTTGTTGCCGGCATTGGAGACGACGAGGTCCGCCGGCGCGCGGCCTTCGCCCGGCGCCATGCCGCGGTCGAACAGGCGTTGCACATCGGCCTCGCGCGTCGCGTCGGTCGGCACGGCCTCGGCGCTGCCGCCGGCGGCGCGGATGGTGGCGACCACCTGGTCCAGGCGCGCCAAGGTGCGGCCGGCGGCCAGCACATGGTAGCCCCCCTGCGCGAAGCGGCGGCAGAGGGCGGCGCCGAGGCCGCGTTCGGCGCCGACGCCGACCACGATGGCGGTTGGGATGGGCATGGGCGGTCTCCTCTGGCTCGGTTCGTGTGACGCGATTGAAGCGGCGAATGGGGGCCCGCCGGAAACGCACGGGGTCGTCGGGTTCGGACCGCGCCGACGGGCCCTCCGGCGCGCGCTCTCAGGCCGCGGCGGGCGCCAGGGCTGCCGGGCGCGGCGGGCGCAGGGCCAGCGCCAGC
>NZ_SMOA01000393.1 GCF_004353985.1 Paracraurococcus ruber
GGGCCGCGGAGGCTCAGCCGCCGTCGCCCGGGCGCGCGGGCCGTTCCGCCACGGCCGGCGGCACCGGCGCATAGAGCGCCCAGGGCCCGAAGGCCTGCCGCGGCGCCCAGGCGCCGGTCCGCTCCACCGCCGCCCGCAGCGCCGGGTCGCGCAGCAGCAGCCGCCGGATATCGGCCGCCGCCAGCGCCGCGGCATCGCCGCCGCCGGCCAGCGCGAAGCGGTCCTCCGTCGATCCGGGGCCGTGCTGCGGCTCCTGCTCCGCCGCCACCACCGGATCGGCCCCGTGGCTGATGGCGAAGCGGTCCGGCGCCCCGGACAGCACCAGGACGTCGAGGAAATCGATGTTGTCCCGGCTGTCCACCAGCACCTGCCCGCCGTCCGGCCCCAGCAGCCGCAGCGCCGCCCGCCCGGCGGTGGCTTCCTGCCGCAGCCCGCCGGTCAGCGGGTCCCGCATGCCGGAGGCGACATAGAGCGCGCTGCGGCCGGCCATGGGCAGCAAGGCCAGCGCCAGCAGCGCGGCGACCGCGAGGCGCGGCGGCACGAACCGCGCCGCCGCGCGGGCCAGCCACAGCATGGCGCTCGCCTGGAAGGGCAGCAGCGCCAGCACCCACAGCCCGGTGGTCCGCCAGGGCGCCGCGGTGGGGATGCTGAAGGTCAGCACCATCGTCGCCGTCAGCAGCGGCAGCGGCGCGCCGAAGGCGGCGGCCCAGGGGCGCAGCGCCGCGTCGCGCCGCAGCCGCCAGGCCAGCGCCAGCACGCCCGCCGGCAGCAGCGGGTTCCACAGGATGTCGAGCGCGAGGTTGCGCCCCAGCGGGCTGAGGTAGAGCGCCAGCCGCCGGTCGGTCCCCAGCACGGCGGTGTATTGCCGGCTGGTCAGCGACAGCGCCTCCAGCGACCCGTACCAGGCCCAGGTATCCAGCACCCAGAGCAGCGGGAAGCTGCCCAGCAGCAGCCCGGCGAGGATGGCGGGCGCCGCGCGCAATTCCCGCCGCCACAGCCAGCGATGCAGCACCAGCAGGCCGATGGTGCCGCCGAACAGCGCCGCCTCGAACCGCACCGTCTCCGCCAGCAGGACGCAGAGGCAGCCGAGCAGCAATTGCGCCACCGATCCGTGCCGCAGCCAGGCCAGCACGCAGCCCGCCGCCAGCAGCAGGAACAGATGCGCATAGATGTCCGACATCGGCACGGTGGCGAAGATCAGCCGGTGCGGGATGAGGAGGGAGAGCAGGCCGGCCAGCAGGCCGATGCGGCGGTCGCCGAAGATCATGTCGGACAGCCGCACCACCGCCAGGATGGTCAGCAGCCCGGCGACCGAGGCCAGCAGCCGCGGCACCAGCACCGGGTCGGGCCATACCTGCAGCGCCAGCCCCAGCAGCAGCTTGGTGAAGGGCGGCCAGATATAGGGCTCCAGCGCATTCGCCCAGGTGAGCTGCAGCGCCATCAGCGTCCGCGCGCTCTCATCCGCGCCGAGCCGGAGGAAACCGATGCCGGCGAGGCCCGACTGCAGCGCCAGCGCGGCCGCGAGCAGCAGCGCGAGGCAGAGGCGATGGGTGGCGGCGTCGATGCGCCAGGCCGGGGGGGCGACGGGGGCGGTCCGGAACTCGATGCCTGCGCTGCTCACCCTGGCCCCCTGACGCCGCGGCGGCGGCGCGGCGGGCTATTCCGCCTTCGCCGGCTCCCGCGGCCGTTCCTTCTTCGATGCACGGGCGGCGAAGGGCGCGACGAGATCGGCGATATGGCCGATCTCCTCCAGCCGCATGCCGTCCAGCGCCGCCGGCGCCCTGCCGCCGCGCGCGACGCGGCGCGGCAGCACGGCACCGGCGAAGCCCAGCTTCTGCGCTTCCCGCAGGCGGGATTCCGCCTGCGCCACCTGGCGGATCTCGCCGGACAAGCCGACTTCGCCGAAATAGACCGTCTGCGGATCCGTCGGACGGTCCGTCGCCGCGGAAACCAATGCCGCGGCAACGGCAAGGTCGGCGGCCGGTTCCGCGATGCGCAGCCCGCCGGCGATGTTCAGGTAGACATCGTTCATGCCGAGGGTGAGGCCGCAGCGCGCCTCCAGCACCGCCATCAGCATCGCCAGCCGGCCGGTGTCCCAGCCCACCACCTGCCGCCGCGGCGACCCCCCGGCGGACGGCGCGAGCAGCGCCTGCACCTCGACGAGAACCGGCCTGGTTCCTTCGATTCCGGCAAAGACCGCGCTGCCCGAAATGTTGCCGCGCCGCTCCGCCAGGAACAGCGCCGAAGGGTTCGGCACCTCGACCAGGCCGCGCTCCGTCATCTCGAACACGCCGATCTCGTCGGTCGCGCCGAAGCGGTTCTTCACCGCGCGCAGGATGCGGAACTGGTGGCCGCGGTCGCCTTCGAAATACAGCGTCGCATCCACCATGTGCTCCAGCACGCGCGGCCCGGCCAGCGTGCCTTCCTTCGTCACATGGCCCACCAGCACCAGCGCGAAGCCGCGCGTCTTGGCCAGGCGGATCAGCTCGGCGGCGCAGGCGCGCACCTGCGCGACGGTGCCCGGCGCGCTGTCCAGCGCGTCCAGCCACAGCGTCTGGATGGAATCGATGACGACCAGCGCGGCGTCGCGCTCCTCCTCCAGGCTCGCTGCGATGTCGCGCAGCGCGGTGGCGGCGGCGAGCTCCAGCGGCGCCGCCTCCAGCCCCAGCCGCAGCGCCCGCAGCCGGACCTGCGCCACCGCCTCCTCCCCGCTGATGTAGAGGGCGCGGCGGCCCGCGGCCGCGATGCGGGCGGCGGCCTGCAGCAGGATGGTGGACTTGCCGATGCCGGGATCGCCGCCGACCAGCACGGCGGAAGCGGGGACCAGGCCGCCGCCCAGCACCCGGTCCAGCTCGGCGATGCCGGTCGGGATGCGCGGCGGCGGCGCCGTCTCCCCCTGCAGGCCGACGAAGTCCAGCCGCCTTCCGCCGCCCGCCTTGGCGGCGGGGCCGGGGCCGCGGGCGGCGGGCGCCGCTTCCTCATGCAGGGTGTTCCATTCGCCGCAGGCATCGCAGCGGCCCTGCCATTTCGGGAAGACGGCGCCGCAGGCCTGGCAGACATAGCGCGCGCGGTCCTTGGCCAAGCCTGCCCCCTTCAGCACGAAACGTGAACGCGGGATATAGCCCCATGGCCGCGCAACGTCATCCGATTCCGGCCCTGGACCCCGCCCGCCGCCGCACCCATCCTCCCGCCATGGACACGCAATTCCCCTTCGCCCTGACGGTCTGCGGGATCGAGGAGCTGACCGGCCATGGCCAGGCCGGGGTCAGCCATGTGCTCTCCATCCTCGACCCGGACTGGCCGGTGCCGGAGGCCTTCGGCAGCTTCGGGGAGCACGCGAAGCTGGAGCTGCGCTTCCACGACGTGATCGAGGACACGCCCGACCACATCCCCCCGCGGGAGGAGGATGTGCGCGCCATCCTCGCCTTCGGCCGCGACCTGGAGGCGGAGGCGGCCTCGCGCCTGCTGGTGCACTGCCATGCCGGCATCTCGCGCTCCACCGCCGCCATGGCGCTGATCCTGGCGCAGGCGAAGCCGGCCATGGGGGCGGAGGCGATCCTGCAGGGCATCCTGGCGATCCGCGAGAAGACCTGGCCGAACCTGCGGATCCTGGAGATGGGCGACGCCATGCTGGGGCGCGGCGGGTCGCTGCCGGAAGCGGCGGCGGCGATCTATGCGCACCAGCTCCGCATCCGGCCGCACCTGGCGGAGGTGATGCGCAAGGCCGGGCGCGGGCGGGAAGTGGATGCGGCGGAGGCGGCCGGGTAGCGCGGGGCGCGGGCGGCCGGAGGCCGGACGCCGCGCCGCCGGGCCTGGCCCGGTGCGGATCGGCAGGCGCCGCGCGCGGTCCGCGGCGGGACCTGCCCTGCAA
>NZ_SMOA01000394.1 GCF_004353985.1 Paracraurococcus ruber
GCTCTCGCCGGCCTCCGGGGCTTTTCCCGCGGCGGCGATCAGCGACAGGAGAACCCTACTCAGGCCCGGCATCCGGGCCTGTGAACTGCACCACCATCCCGGCGCGATCGCGCCGCGGCGCTGAGAACGCGAGAAGCCCCGTGACCTCGCGGTGAGGTCACGGGGCTTGTTGCCCCCGCCGCAGAGGCGGGTGCCTACATCGCCTGGTGTCCCGGCAGCGGCGTGCCCGGCGGCGCTGGTCGAGCATCGCGGCCTGAATTGGGGCATTTGCAGGAAGCGGACGAGGTAGCCGCCATAGCACGCCGTACACATCAATCAGCGATGCTCCGGCCGGCTCAAGCCGTGATGGAGGACCTGGTCGAACTCGGCGGCGGGCGCCTGCCGGCCGGCCTCGGTGAGCACCGGTTCGCGCAGGTGGAGCGTGCTCCGCCGCGGGCGGGCCGAGGTGCCATTTCATGGCGCGGCGGACCGTTCTTCACCATGGTGGCCCGCTCCCCTCAGCAGAGCCAAGGGAGACCAACTTGGCAATTCCCTTTGGGAGCAACCGCGCCGGAACTTTCAAATTTGAATTCGGCCGGGGGGCTTCAAATCCACCAGCCGTGTTCTTACAATGTTCGTATTGCCGCACGGAACAGACCGCACATGCCAAGGATTGCCCGCGAGGAGTACCCGAGGATCCTGGCCATGGTGGATGGGGAGGGTATGCGGGTGGCCGAGGTGGCCACGGCCTATGGCTGCACCCCGGCCAACATCTACGCCATCCTCAGCAAGGCCCGACAGATGCCGGCTGGCACCGGGTCCGCGCCCATGCATCCATCGCCCAGTGCTCTGACTCACCCTGGGACGGAGAAGGCGGCCGAAGCACCAGCGGCGGGTGCCTCGGATCCAGTCCTGCCTCCGCCCGCCGACCTTTTCGACGACGCGCCAAGGCGGGCTGAGCCGAGGGCGGCAGATGCCGCGGACGGAGCATGCCCGGGGATGCCCACCAAGGCTGATGGCGGCCCTGATGCCCCAGTGCTGGAGACCAGCACCCCGGGCCTGACGGCGGCTGCACCGAAGCCGGCTGCGGCGGGCAGCACGCCAGCCCGGACCGCCAGGGAGGTGCCGGCGGCAGCCACGATGCCGCGTAGCGGCGCCAGGGTTGGGAAGGGCAGGGGAGTTGCGCTCCTGATGCGGACCTCGGATGGCGAGGAAGCTGTCCACCCGTTCCGTTCGCTCGAGGATCTGTTGTCGGCGTCGAAGCCGATCCTGCGCTCGGCTGTGCGCAGCCCCGAGCCGATCTGGTTCTCGGTCCAGGAAGTCGAGCTGGAGGCGGTGGCGGCGGAGGATTTCTGAGGGCCAGGGACGGGGCGGTCAGACGCGGCACAGGGTGCCTGCGCGCTGTGAGGGGGTGACAGCTTGGCATCGAGAAAGACCGTCACGCGCGAAAACCTCGTGGCACTCGGCGCGGAACGTCTTGCGGCACTTCTCATTGAGCTCGCCGACGACAATGCCGAAGTCAAGCGGCGGCTGCGCCTGGAGCTGGCAGCACAGTCCGGTGGGGACACCATTGCAGCCGAGATCAGCAAGCGCTTGGCGACGCTGCGGTCGGCACGGTCCGTCATTGATTGGCAGAAGCGCCGCGACTTCGTCAGGGATCTCGACTTGCAGCGGGCGATGATCGTCGGCCGGGTGGCCCAGGACCGCGCCGATCTCGCGCTCGACCTGATGTGGCGGTTCATGGACCTTGCCGAGCCGGTGCTCAACCGCGTCGACGACAGCAACGGCTCGGTGGGCGAGGTGTTCAAGCTGGCCTGCGCGGACCTCGGGGCCCTCGCGGCCAAGGCGAAGCCGGACCCCGTCAGCCTTGCCGACCGTGTGTTCCACGCCGTCACGGGCAACGGCTACGGCGTGTTCGACCGCGTGGTCACCCTCATGCTGCCGGCGCTGGGCGACGCCGGAGCAGCCCACCTCAAGCGGCGACTGATGCAGGCGCTGGCAGAGCGGCCCAGGCGCGGCGGCGAGCGAGACTTCGAAGCGCTGTTGCTGCGGTCCGCGCTGCAGGACCTGGCGGACGGTCAAGGCGATGTCGACGCCTATGTTGCCTTGATCCCGCCAGAGGAGCAGCGCCTGCTGCATCAGGGCACGGCCATTGGCCGCCGCCTGCTCAAGGCCGGCCGCGCGCCCGAAGCGCTGGCCGCTCTGGAACAGGCGAGACCAATGCGCCGTGCATCTACAACGACGTGGGACGAGGCGCTTTTCGGCGCTGTTATTCCCGTCGACGCCGGTTGGGAGGACATCTACATCGAGGCGCTCGAGGCCACGGGGCAGCGGGACGAGGCACAGCGACTGCGCTGGGCCGCGTTCGAGAAACGTCTCTCGGTGGAACGGCTGCGCGCCTACCTGAAGAGGCTTCCTGATTTTGATGATATGGAAGCCGAAGAGCGTGCTATGCAGTATGCCCTCGGCTACCGCAGCTTCTCTGCCGCGCTATGGTTCTTCGCGCATTGGCCGCATCAGCGGTGGGCCGCTGAACTTGTTCTGGCCCGCGCCTCCGAAATCGACGGCAACCTGTATGACTTACTCGAGCAGGCGGCGCGACTGATCGAGGGCCAGCATCCGTTGGCGGCGACGCTGCTGCGGCGCGCGATGATCGAGGACACGCTCGATGGCGCGAAATCGACTCGGTACAAGCATGCCGCGCGGCACCTGCTGGAATGCCGGTCCCTCGCGGTGCAGATCCAGAATTTCGAGACTTTTGAGACGCACGACGCTTTCCTGGCTTGCCTGCGCGTTAGACACGGCCGGAAGGTCGGGTTCTGGAGCCAGATAGACGAGGGGGCAATGACCCTGCGATGACAACCGTATTCACAATGACGCATAATATTATATGGAAAAAAGCCGTCGTAAATAGCTGATTTTGTTATTTGTCTTTCTCAACTGGTTCCAGCCCGACTTCATCGCACCACTGGCGCAAGGCCTCGTCGACGGCCTGCGTATCGAATATGTACCAGCGCTGCAGCGCGTTGTGCCGGTTCAGCAGCTCCTTGAAGCGCCGGTAGGCGCCCTGGCGCCGGAAATACGCGGCGACGGTGGCGTACTCCGAGGGGATCTCCTGCTCCACGAAGCGTAGGGCGAGCCGTCGCCCGAGCCCCAGATCACCTGCGCTGGGCAGTGGAATGTAGCGATCCGAGGTTTCGAGATCGCTCGGCTGGTCCGCATCTTCCTCCGCATCCAGATCCGACCTGCAAAAGACCCTGCCGGAGTCCAGATGGACGTATGCGACATGGTCGAACTCGGCGCCGCTGCTGACGAAGTCGAATGCCTCGCGCAGTTTGGCGATGTCGACGCGAACACGCCCTGGCGCTGCCATTGCGTTGCTCCTCCGCACGGGACCTTCCCCGCACGCGGCCCCTCTGCAGAGGGAAATGACACCGGGATACTTCGAAGGCACAAGGATGCCGGGTGAACGAAAGCGGTTGACCGTCCAGCGCGAGATGTAACCGTGCCCGAGGACAGCCGCTGGCAGATCCGGCGTTGCTTCGCGGTGATGACCGACCGGGGCAGTCGGGCCCGGGCCAGCACCCGATCGTCCAATCCGGGCAGGTTCTTGTTTCACCCCGGTTGTCGAATCGACCTCGCTTCGTCGAACAAGCATTCACCGCATGTCATCCTGCCCTGGAGGCGTCCCGTGCAGACCAGGACCGTCAAGCTCACCGACCGGCTCAATACCTTCATCGAGGAGGCGGTCGCTTCGGGCCGCTATCTCGAGTGAGCTGCACCCGGTTTCCCTGGACACCCTTTTGCCCAAGGCGAACCCGGAACGATGATGTGCGGCATGAACGAGATCGAAGATCGGAAAGCAGATGATGGGCCTGTGGGCAGC
>NZ_SMOA01000395.1 GCF_004353985.1 Paracraurococcus ruber
CCCCGCCGCGACGCCATGCGTGCCGGCCGCGGCACCGCCGGGGGCGGTCCCGCCGGCCCGCGCGGGCTTCCGGCCCCGGCCGGGCGGGGGCAGGCTGCCGCGGCAGACGGGACAGGGAGGATGTTCATGGCCTATGCGCCCTTCGACCTGACGGGAAAGGTCGCGCTGGTGACCGGCGGCAATGGCGGCATCGGGCTCGGCATGGCGCGGGCGATGGCCGAGGCCGGCGCCGACATCGCCATCTGGGGCACCAGCGAGGCGAAGAACGCCGCGGCGCGCGAGGCGCTGGCGGCCACCGGCCGCCGCATCCTGGCGCTCCGCTGCGACGTGGCCGATGAGGCGGCGGTGGAGGCCGCCTTCGCCGAGACGCTCGGCGTGCTGGGCCGGGTGGATGGCTGCTTCGCCAATGCCGGCATCTCCGGCGGCCGCAGCGGCCCCTTCGTGGACCGCACGGTGGAGGAATGGGACCGGGTGCAGGACGTGAACCTGCGTGGCGCCTTCCTGACCTTCCGCGCCGCCGCCCGCCACATGAAGGCGCGGGCCGAGGCCGGGGACCGCGGCGGCGTGCTGGTGGGCACCGCCAGCCTCGCCGCCATCGAGGGCGCGGCGCGGAACGAGCACTACGGCGCCTCGAAGGGCGGGATGGCGGCGATGATCCGGGCGCTGGCGGTGGAGCTGGCGCGCTACGGCGTGCGGGCCAATGCGATCCTGCCCGGCTGGATCGAGACGGAGATGACCGCGCGGGCGACCAGCGACCCGAAATTCGCCGGCAATGTCCTGCCGCGGGTGCCGATGCGGCGCTGGGGGACGGGCGCCGATTTCGGCGGCATCGCCGTCTACCTCCTGAGCGACGCCTCGGCCTTTCACACGGGCGACAGTTTTTTGATCGATGGCGGTTACGCACTATACTGATGCAGCGGTTCCCGTGCGCGGCAGTGCAAAACCGACAAAAGACGTATATTGTACTCAATCATGAGTGATAGTCACCCCGCGCCGGCGCTGGCAGGATGCAGGACGCGTGGCCGGTCCTGCCTCGCCACGATCCCGCCGACCGCCGGCGGAAGAGGGATTTGTTGTCATGACTGCCATGGTCGTCCATGCGCCAAGAATGCCCGCCTTCGGCGAGGCCGACCTCACGAATTGCGACCGGGAGCCGATCCATATCCCCGGCTCCATCCAGCCGCACGGGATGCTGCTGATCCTGCATCCGGACAGCCTGGTGGTGCTGCAGGCCGCCGGCGATCCCGCCGCGCTGCTGGGCTGGACCGGCGCGCCGGTGGTGGGCAGCCGGCTGCATGACCTGCTGCCGGCCGAGGTGGTCGGCGCCCTTGGCCGGCTTCTCGATTCACTGCCGGGATTGCCGCGATCCCGGGCGTCGCTGGAAGCGGTGCTGCCCGGCGGCCAGCGCGCCGACCTGATCCTGCACCGGGCCGCGGCCGGGCTGATGCTGGAGATCGAGCCGCTGCCGGGCGATCTGCCGTCGGTGCGGCCGAGCCCCCTGCCGCTGGTCCAGGCCATGCTGGCCCGGGTCGCCGCCGCGCCGAGCCTGCGGGAGGCCTGCCAGGCCGCCACCGAGGAGGTGCGGCGGGTCACCGGCTTCGACCGGGTGATGGTCTACCGCTTCCTGCCGGATGGCAGCGGCGCGGTGATCGCCGAGGCGCGGGCCGAGGATCTCGGGTCCTTCCTCGACCTGCACTACCCGGCATCGGACGTGCCGCAGCAGGCGCGGCAACTGTACCTGGACAACTGGGTCCGGCTGATCCCCGACGCGGCCTACGTGCCCAGGCCGATCGAGCCGGCGCTGAGCCCGCTGACCGGCGAGCCGCCCGACCTGTCCTTCTGCGGCCTGCGCAGCGTGTCCCCGCTGCATCTCGAATACCTGGCGAATATGGGCGTCCGCGCCTCCATGTCGCTCTCGCTGGTGCGGAACGGCCGGCTCTGGGGCCTGATCGCCTGTCATCATCGCACGCCCTGGCAGCTGCCCTTCGTCCAGCGCGCCGCCTGCGAGGTCTTCGCCCAGATGGTCTCCCTGCAATTCGAGGCGCAGGAGCAGTCCGAGGACTTCGCCGAGCGGGAGCGGCAGCAGCGGGTGCATGAGGGCCTGCTGCGGGTGATGGCCCAGGAGGGCGACCTGGCGCAGGGGCTGATCCGCCACCGGCCGAACCTGCTGGATTTCGTCCGCAGCGACGGCGTCGCCCTGCTGATCGAGGGCAGCTACGCCGCCATCGGCCGCACGCCGGAGGAGGCCGAGGTGCGCGCCCTGGCCGGCGTCCTCGCCGGCCTGGCGGAGGATGGGGTGGCCGCCACCGACAGCCTGCCGGCGCTCTTCCCGCCGGCCGCGGCGCATGCCGCGGTGGCGAGCGGGGTGCTGATGCTGGTGGTCTCGCGCGATCCGCGCGACTGCATCCTGTGGTTCCGGCCGGAAGTCCCGCAGACCGTCACCTGGGCCGGCAACCCGAACAAGCCGGTGGAGCTGGCGCCGGACGGCCCGCGCCTGACCCCCCGCCGCAGCTTCGAGGCCTGGCGGGAGACGGTGCGCGGCCGCAGCCACCCCTGGCGGGCGGTGGAGCTGGAGGCGGCGCGCACCTTCCGAGTCTCCCTGCTGGAGGTGGTGCTGCGCCGCCTGGACGAGGTGGCGCGTGAGCGCGCGAAGGCCCGGGAACGCCAGGATTTCCTGATGGCCGAGCTGGACCACCGGGTGAAGAACACCCTGGCCAACATCCAGGCCCTGGTCCGCCACAGCAGCGGCGGCGCCGCGACGGTGGACGGCTTCGTGCAGGAACTGGGGCGGCTGCAGGCCATGGCGCAGGCCCACAGCCTGCTGGCGCGCAGCCGCTGGGAAGGCGCCGGGCTGCATGCGCTGGTGGAGGAGGAGCTGCGGGCCTTTCGCGGCGCGGGGGCGGCGCCCGACGCGCGCATCGCGGTGGAGGGGCCGGACCTCCGCCTCAAGCCGAAGGCGGCGCTCGCCCTCAGCCTCGCCCTGCACGAGCTGGCGACCAACGCAGCGAAATACGGCGCGCTGTCGGTGCCGGATGGGCAGCTGCGGATCGCCTGGCGGCCGGATGGCGAGCGGATCCGGCTGGACTGGACGGAGACGGGCGGGCCGAGGGTGGTGCCGCCGGCGCGGCGCGGCTTCGGCAGCACGGTGATCGAGCGCGGCCTGGCCTATGAGGTCGGCGGCGTCGTGGCATTGGAATTCGACCCCGCCGGGCTGCGCTGCCGGGTGGACATGCCGCTGCGCCAGGTGGTGGATGCCGGGGCGCTGCTGCCGGCCTTCGCCCGGTCGGTCCGCGCCGCGGCGACGCCGGGCGTCCGGCTGCGCGGCCGGCGCGTGCTGGTGGTGGAGGATTCCGCCCTGGTGGCCATGGAACTCGAATCGGCGCTGGCGGCCGAAGGCGTCGAGTTACTGGGCCCGGCGGCGACCCTGGCGGAGGCGCGGGCGCTGCTGCGCGCCGACCCGCCGGATGCCGCGCTGCTGGATGTGGAGCTGGATGGCGAGCAGGTCTTTCCCATCGCCGATCTGCTGGCCGAGCAGGGCGTGCCGCTTGCCTTCGCCACCGGCTACGAGGCCGGCGCGGTGCTGCCGGCCCGCTTCGTCGGCGCCCGGGTGCTGGTGAAGCCCTTCCGCGGCGAGGAGGCGCTGACATTGCTGCGGCGGATGCTGGCGCCAGGCTGAGGGCCCGGCCGGTGGCCACGCCCGGCGGCCGCATCCGGCGGCGCAGGGCGCCGGCCGAGCGGCGCCGGACCGGGGTGCTGGCGGCGCCGCACGCTGCCGCAGGGCC
>NZ_SMOA01000396.1 GCF_004353985.1 Paracraurococcus ruber
CGTGCCGGAGAGTAGCTGGTCCAGCAACTCATCGGCGATATGTGGCGCTTTCCTTCGAGCCATGGGGGAGGTCCTTCCTTTCCCTCATGACCGGCAACACACGAAAATGCCGACAGTCCCGGGGGCGCCGCCCACCAGTCCTCATCGTGTGACCCGGGCGGAACGCGAGTGGACCATCGCCGCTGCGCCTCCTCCTGCGCCGCTTTGTGACCCGGCGATCGATACCTTCTCCGGCGCAGGACGTCGGTAGCCAAGCGACGAGTGCGGCCTGACCCGGTTGTGGTGTTGGCGCCATTCCTCGATGAGTACCGGGGCTTCCCGGAGCGTGTCGAACACCTCGCCGTCCGGCAGCGCGTCGCGCAGCTTGCCGTTGAAGGATTCGCCGTGCCCGGGCTCGCCTTCTCGATGGAGGCCGTCCTGGCGCCGACGCCGGTGATCCAGGCCTTCGCCGCCGCGGCGATGAACTCCGGCCCGTGGTCCGAGCGGTTGTGCGTTGGCGTCCCGTGCGCCAGGAATAGGTCGACCAGCGCGTCGATCACATCCGACGACCTGTGCTTGCGTGCGACCCGGATCGCCAGTGCCTCGTGCATGAACGCGTCGACCACGCAGAGCATCCGGACCCTGCGGCCGTCGCGGGTCCGGTCCGCGACGAAGTCGTGGGCCCAGATATGGTTCGCCCGCTCGGGTTGAAGCCGGATGCACGAGCTGTCCGCCAGCCACAGCCCGCCGCGCTTCGGCTGCCGCCGCGGCACCGTCAGCCCCTCGCGCCGCCAGATCCGCTCCACCCGCTTGCGGTTCACCGACCAGACCGCATCCCGCCGCAGCGCCGTGATCCGCCAGTAGCCATACCGGCCGTAGCGCTTCGCCAGCGCGACGGTGTCCGCCTTCAGCCTGGCTTCGTCATCCGCCCTGCGCGGCGGCTTCCTTGAGGATGACCTTCTCCAGCGTCAGGTCCGACACCGCCTCCCGCAACCGCGCGTTCTCTCGCTCGAGCGCCTTCAGGCGTTTCACCTGGTCGAGCTTCAGCCTGCCGAACTCTGTCCGCCAGCGGTCGTACGTTGGCTCCGTCACGCCGATCGACCGCACCGCCTCCGCCACCGACTTGCCCTGGCCCACGATGACCTCGACCTGCCGCAGCCTGGCGACAATCTCCTCCGGCGTATGCGCCTTCTTTCGCGCCATCCCAGGTCCTCCGCAGCCGCCGGACTACCTTGTTGGCGGACTGCTTCTACGGAGGCAGTTCGCTGGGCCGCTCTGAGCCGCGCGTCACTCGCGCGGCTGCAGAAAGCACTCTCGGGCGCCCACCCACCTCAACCCCCCCTCCCCCCCCCCAGGCTCCCTAATGCGGTCCCGAGTGTAACCTGAGTAATTATGTTGCGTTAGAGTTCAGGAAACAAAAAGAGTTCTGAATATCTAAGGCTCTGATACTTTACACCCACGCGCGATAACGGAAAGCGGCGCGTTGGATTCAGTAACTTAACTTTTGGCATGGGTATTGCTCTGTTTGGATTGGCCGCACAGGCGGCCGAATTTGGATCCGGAAAGCACACCATGCAAACGATAGTCAAAGGTTTTGTCGCCGGGCTGGTTGCAGCCCTCATCGGCTGGAGTGCGCCGTCCGAGGCGGCGAATTTCTCTTTCACGGGCAATCTGGCGAACCCCGGCCAGGTGCTGCTCTTCAACTTCAATGTCGGGGCGCCGTCTGACGTCACGCTCGTGACCTATTCTTACTCCGGTGGCACCAACGCTGCGGGTACGATGATTCCGCAGGGCGGCTTCGATCCGATCCTCGCGCTGTTCAGTTCTTCCGGTGCCCTCATCGGGCAGAACGACGATGGCGGCGGCAACGTGCCGGCGGACGCTGTCACCGGGCAGCACTACGATACCTTCCTGTTCCTGCCTGCCCTCGCCGCCGGAAGCTATTCCGTGTCGGTTTCGGTCTTTCCGAACTTCGCAAACGGGCCGAACCTGTCGAACGGCTTCCAGGGAGCTACCACCTTCACCGACGTGACTGGTGATCCGCGGACCAGCAACTGGGCGTTCGACATCCTGAACGTGAACTCAGCGGTTCTGCAGGGTGTGCCCGAACCGGCGTCTCTTGCCTTGCTGGGCGCTGGCCTGCTCGGCCTCGGCTTGGTTCGCCGCGGGCGCAAGCAGGACGCTGCATAATCGTCATCCCGCCTGTCGGGTCTTCTGCAGGGGCAGCCTCGCTGGGGCTGCCCCTTTTCTCTACTACGAGAATTGCCACGCCTCCCGCCGGGGCGCGTCGTCCATCTCGGAGCCGGCCGCCAAGCGTTCAATCCAGCCGTGATCTTCGAGGATGGGGGACCACGCGGTCCCTCGATACCCGCGCCGCCCCGGATCGCCGGTGGCCGGAGGTCGGCTGCCACTGCCGCTGCGCCACCCTCTGCCCTGGCCGCACCTGTCCGCCGCTTCGGCCCGCGGGCCAGGGCGTCGGCCAAGGTGGCGAGGATGCGGTGCGAGCGCCTCGGCGGCGCGCGGCGGTGCGGCCATGCCGGCGCCGCCGCGCCGTCACCCGCCGGCCAGCGCCGCGTCTTCGCCGGGGCGACGGTTCGCGGTCATGACGCGCTTGCCTCGCCGCGTCTGGGCCTCGGCGCTGATGCCCGCCCGCGCGCGCCGGTCGCGGCATGCCGTCTCCGCCGGTCGGATGATCCAGCCCGGCCAGGCTGCGCGTCAGGCGGCGAACCGCTCCGGCAATCGCGCCAGCAGATGGTCCAGCGCCTCCGCCTGCTCGGCCTCCTGCGCGAAGGCCAGCGCCATGCCCTCCGGCCGCGTGCCGACCACTCGGCAGGCGATCGGCGGCGCCCCCGCCAGGTGCAGGCGCACCTCGACGGTCCCGGCGGGCAGGGCGCCGGCGAACAGCGCGCCGGTGCGCGAAATCTCCGTCACCCGGCCTTCCACCGACCCGGTCGGCGCATCCAGCCGAGCCGGTTGCAGCGCCGGCGGCAGGGGGAAGCGCGGCGCGGCGCGGCGTTCCAACTCGGCGATCCGGCTGCGCATCAGGCCGGTGATCCGGTTGCCCAGGCCAGCCATCATACCCGTCATCTCCTCCATCCCGCCGAGCAGCGCCTCGGCCTGCCCGGCACTCGCCTCCGCCTCCGTCGCCACCGTCTCCACCTGCCCGGCAACCCGGCCCGAGGCCGCAGTGGCGCTGTCCACGGCCTCGGCGATCGCCTTCGCCGTCGTGGTCTGCGCGGCGACCGCCGCATCGACCGCCTCCGCCACCGCGTCGATCCGCCCGACCGCTTCGGTGATGCCGTGCAGCACCCCGGTCGCCTCCCGCGCGGCGCCGTCCAGCGCGGCGACGCGGGCGGCGATCTGCTCGGTGCAGCGGGCGGTCTGCCCGGCCAGCGCCTTCACCTCGGTCGCCACCACCGCGAAGCCCTTGCCGGCCTCGCCCGCCCGCGCCGCCTCGATCGTGGCGTTCAGCGCCAGCAGGTTGGTGCGGGCGGCGATGTCGGCGATCAGGCGCGACACCCCGCCGATCTCGGCCATGCTGGCGGTCAGACCCTCGAACACGGCGCGGCCGCGCTCCGTCAGGTCGACCGCGGCGCGCGTCGCCTGGCCGGCCGCGGTCATCTGCGTCGCCACCTCGTCCACCGCGCCCACCAGCGCACCGGCGGAGGCGGCGACCTGCCCGGCGACCTCCCGCCCCTCGGTGGCATGGCGCGCCGCGTCGCCGGCCGCGGCCGCCGCGCGGCCGGCC
>NZ_SMOA01000397.1 GCF_004353985.1 Paracraurococcus ruber
CCCCGCGCCGCCGCCCGTGCCGCCGCCCGTGCCGCCGCCGGGGGAGGGGCCGGTGCCGCGCGCCGTCGCTCCCTCGATCGCCGCGGCGCGGCCGCCGAGCCGCGTGCTGGTCCAGGTCTCCTTCGGCTGCCAGACCCGCAGGAACAGGCTGAGGCAGGCGAGCGAGACCAGCGCCGCGATCACGTCCACCAGGTAGGGGCCCATGTAGTTCGAGACGAGGAATTGCGGCACGGCGAAGGACACGCCGGTCACCAGGATCGCCGGCCAGACCTGGATCATCCCGCGGAAGCCCGCGAAGGCCCAGATCAGCCAGAAGGGCACGATCAGCGAGAAGAAGGGCAGCTGCCGCCCGATCATGGCCGAGAGGTCGTAGACATCGAGCCCGGTCACGCCCGCCAGCGCGATCACCGGCGTGCCGAGCGCGCCATAGGCGACGGGGGCGGTATTGGCGATCAGCGAGAGGCCGGAGGCGGCGAGCGGCGAGAAGCCGAGGCCGATCAGCACCGCGCCCGTCACCGCGACCGGGGTGCCGAAGCCCGCCGCGCCTTCGAAGAAGGCGCCGAACGCGAAGGCGATCAGCAGCAGCTGCAGCCGCCGGTCGGGCGTGACGCCGGCGATCGTCTCCTGCAGCCGGTTGAAGGACCCGTTCGCAACCGTCAGCCGGTAGAGGAAGATGATGTTGAGGACGATCCAGCCGATCGGGAACAGGCCGCTGGCGATTCCCAGCCCGGCGGCCTTCGCGGCGATCCCCGCCGGCATGCCGAAGACGACGATGGCGACGGCCAGCGCGACGACCAGCGCGGCGATGGCGGCGATATGCGCGGCGATGTGCAGGAAGGCGAGCGCGATGAGCATCGTCGCCACCGGCAGCGCGGCGACGAGCGCCGAGATCAGGATCGATCCGAAGGGATCGTAGAGCTGGTTCCAGGTGTCCATGGGCGGTGCTTCGCCTTGTCTTCGGTGCGGCTGCGCACAGGAACGCCGGCGAATCCGGTGCCGTGGCGCCTGGGGTGGCGACGGCCGCGGCCACCCGCGAAGGGCGTCCTGCGGCGGCCGGGATGCCGGCCGCTCCTACGGTCGATCCGCCCGGCCCAGCAATCGGCGGGCGGCGGAAATGGCCGTCACCCCTCGGTGAGGCGGCGCCGGCGCCGCGCCCCCTTGGCCCGGGTCGGCCTCCGCGGCCTGCAGGGTGGGCGCCGTCCAGCCCGGCGGACGGGGAAGGCCGCCGCCCCCGGGCAGCCGCAGGGAGGATGCCGCCCGGGCTTGAACCCGCACCGGGGGCGGGCAACATCCGGGACATGGACACGCATAGGCGCCCCGGTGCCCCGTTCCGGGACTCCCCGCCCATCCTCGACATGACGCCGGAGGGCGAATTCCGCGACCCGTCGCCGCGCCGGGCCGGGCCCCTCGACCGCATCCTCGGCCAGATCGGCGGCGCCGCGCTGGTGGTGGCGCTGATCGCCGGCGGCCTGCTGCTGGCCGCCGTCGCGGTGTTCCTGTTCAGCCTGCTGCTGCCGATCGCGATCGGCGCCGGGCTGGTCGCCTTCGCGTCCATCTGGTGGCGGCTGCGGCGGCTGCGCCGCGCCGGCGGCGCCCCGCCCGGAGCGGTCCGCTTCGTCGTCCTCCGCCGATAGGGCAGGGCGCCTGGCCGCGGGCGACCCGCGGCGCGGCCAGGCACCGCCTTCCCGGCCCGATGCCATCCTGCAACCCGGGGCCCGTGCCTGCCGACGCCCTTCGAGATCGACCCCGCCCGGCTCTATGACGTCGGGCCGGACGGCACGCCGCGCACCGATGCCGGCCGGCCGCCGGACTGGCTGGATGCCCGCCACCGCGCGATGATCGGCTGGGTGGCCATGGGCGCCGGCGTGACCGGCGCGATGGCCGGGTTCAGCGTGCTGTCCCTCGCCCTCGGGGCCCGCACCCTGGCCGCCGGCTTCGCGCTGGCGACCATCGCCGCCTCGCCGCTGGTCGGGATCGGGCCGGCGCTGGACTGGTGGCGCCACCGGCGCCCGCACCGGCGCCGCCATGCGACGCGGCCGGACAGCTTCCCGCCGGGCTGACGCGGGACGACGGCGCGCGACGTCGGGTCGGCCGTCCCGGACCCCGGCGGCGCGCCTTGGCCACGCCCCTCATGCCTCGCCCCCCTGGCCACGCCCCCTCTCTGGCCACGCCCCTTGGCCGCGCGCGTCTTTTCCGGCGCCAAGCCAGGCGGCCTTGCGTAGGCTGCCGGCCATGCCCGTGCTCGTCTTCGGGTCGGTCAATGCCGACCTGGTCTTCGCCCTGCCTGTCTTGCCCGCCCCGGGGGAGACGGTCCTGGCGCCCGGCTATGCCACGCTGCCGGGCGGGAAGGGCGCCAACCAGGCGGTCGCCGCAGCGCAGGACGGGGCGCCCACCGCCTTCGCCGGCGCGGTCGGCGACGACGCCCTGGCCGAGGTGGCGCTTCGCGGCCTGCGGGAGGCGGGCGTCGAACTCGGCCGCCTGGCCTGGGTGCCCGAGCCCACCGGCTGCGCCGCCATCGCGGTGGACCGGGCCGGGCGGAACCTGATCCTGGGCGGCAGCGGCGCCAACCAGTCCGCCCGGGCGGCGCAGGTGGAGGATGCCGCGCTGAACCCGGACACCGTCCTGGTCCTGCAGCGGGAAGTGCCGGCGGCGGAGAATGCCGCCCTGATCCTGCGCGCCCGGGCGCGGGGCGCGCGGATCCTGCTGAACCTCGCCCCGGCCGGGGAGGTGGCGCCGGAGGCGCTGCGAGCCCTCGATCTTCTGGTCGCCAACGAGCATGAGGCGGCCTGGCTCGCCGGGCAGCTCGGCTGCGGCGCCGATGCGGCGTCGCTGCACCGGGCGCTCGGCGTCGGCGTCGCCGTCACGCTGGGGGAGGCGGGGGCGGCGGCGGCGACCGCGGCCGGGCCGCTGCGGGTGCCCGCCTTCCCGGTGCGGGCGGTGGACACTACCGGCGCCGGCGATGCCTGGTGCGGCGTGCTGGCGGCGGCGCTGGATCGCGGCCTGCCGCTGGACGCGGCGATGCGCCGCGCCTCGGCCGCCGCCGCCATCGCCTGCACCCGCCCGGGCGCGACCATGCCCCGCGCGGCGGAGACGGCGGCGCTGCTGGGCTGAGACGCCGACGCAACCGGCGCGCGCGGCAGCCGTCGGGATCGGCTGCCGGCCGCTCATGCGCGCGTTGGGCCTGCATCCCCCGCCGGGCCGCGGCATTAGGGGCGGCGATGCAGGATCTCGGACCCGGTGCGCCGGGCAGCGTCGGTCGGCGGCGGCTCCCTTCGCCCATCCGCGCCGTCCGGCATCGCCCCGGCTGCAGCCGCCGTGCGCCGGCGCACAGCGCCGCGGCGCTGCCGGCGCGCATGCTCCCACCCGTCGGGATGCAGCGGTTCGGAGATTGCCCATGACGGATTTCGTGATCGTGGCGGCGGCCCTGGCCAGCATCGCCTCCGCAGCCCCGGCGCCCGTGCTGCCGTCCACGGCGCCGACCATCGGCTTCCGCACCTATGCGACCATCGCGGCCTGCGAGGACGCCGTGGCGCATCTGCCGGCCCGCCCGGGCATCCGCCTGGTCTGCCTGCCGGTCGAGGCCGACGACACGGTGATGTCGAGCCACTACTGAGCGCGGCGTCGCGGCGTCCCCACGCGGGTTGCGCCGGGCGTCCACGCCGCGGTCCCGGCAAGCGCTCGCAGCGGCCCGCGTGCCGGGCGCGGGCGGCGCCCGC
>NZ_SMOA01000398.1 GCF_004353985.1 Paracraurococcus ruber
CGATGGTGGTGTTGGCCTGGCCGGCGAAGCTCTGCCGGCCGGTCGCCGCATTCACGTTGCCGCCGCCGCGGGTGATGCTGATGCCGCCGGTCTCCAGGCCCTGGGCCTGCACCGTGGGGGCGAAGGCGGCCGCACCGGCCAGCAGGGCGAGGGCGGCGGGGAGGATCATCTTGCGCATGGCCGGGGTCCTTTCTGTCTCTCTCGGATGACACCGGGCTTCGGCTTCCGCCTCGCCCCCGGTGGTCGGCTTCGACACAGGCACCCTATCCAGCCGCCGCATCCCGGCCTGTGAACCACGCCACATCCATGATGAAACCGATGATCTTGCGCAGGGCGCGCATTGTTACGAGGGATCACAACTATATTGGCGAAAGCGCTTCACCGAGATTTGCACCGAACCTGCGACACCGGACACAGCGCGCCGCCCGGCAAGCTGGCCTTGTCTGCTATCGGTTCCGGAAGCGACGCGGCAGGAAGCCGTTCCGGATGTCAGGGAGCGGGCGATGGCGCGGTGGAAAGGTCGGATCACCCTGGGCACGAAGCGGGGCGTCGCAGCGGCGCTGCTGCTGCTCGGCGCCTGCCATCCGCGCCCGGAGACCAGCTTCGACGCGCAGCAGCCGCGCACGGCCGCGGTGCGAAACATCGGCAACTTCTCCGAATCGCTCCGATGCATGGACGACCTGCTGGCGGCGCACGGCAAGCGCGACATCTACATCACCACCGCCGGCATCCCGGACGCCACCGGGCTTATCGCCGCCGGCACGAAGGAGATGTTTATCAGCGCCGTCTCCCGCATGGCGGCGAAGAGCGGCGGCTTCCGCTTCGTCGACTACGACATCACCCAGCTGGACGTGCAGATCCTGTCGGAGCTGGTCGGGCTGCGGCAGGACTTCGTCGCACCCAGCTACTACATCCGCGGCGCCATCACCCAGCTCGACAGCAACGTGCTGTCCTCCTCACAGAGCGCCGGGATCTCGCTGGCGCGGCTCGACCTCGGCGTCTCCTCGGACCAGGTTGTCTCGGTCATCTCCATGGACCTGAACGCGGCACGCCTGGTGACGCGGCAGATCCTTCCCGGCATCTCCGCCAGCAACTCCATCGCCGTGGTGCGGTCCGGCCGCGGCGCCGATGTCGGCGGGCTGATCGGCAAGGCCGGCGTCTCCTTCAGCGTCTCGCTCGACAAGTCGGAAGGCTTCGCCCAGGCGGTGCGCAACCTGGTCGAGCTTTCGACCATCGAGGTGCTGGGGAAGCTGGCGCGCGTGCCCTATTGGGAATGCCTGTCGATCGAGCCGACCAATCCGGCCTTCCGCACCGAGGCGCGGCAGTGGTTCGACCTGATGGGTCCGGAGGAGCGCCGTCGCTTCACCGAGGCGGCGCTGCTGCGCACCGGCTATGCCACGAATGGCGGCGACATCACTCCGGCGGTGGCGCGCTATCAGGCCGACCACGACCTGGTGCCGAGCGGCCGGGTGGATTTCGAGCTCTACTACCGGCTGCTGGCGAGCGACCCGGACCGCGCCCGCGGCACCCGTCCGGCGGCGGTGCCCGCTGCCGCGGTCGCCGAACCGATCGTCCCGTTGCCGCCCGCTGCCGTGCCGGCGGCGCCGCGCCTGACGCTGACCACGGCCCGAGGCGCGCGGCCGAGCTTCCGGGTCGGCGACGCCATGGTCGTGCAGGCGCGGCCGACCGCGGATGCCTATCTCTACTGCTACTACCAGGACGGCACGGGCGAGATCTCCCGCATCCATCCCAACCGCTTCCAGCCGGATGCCCTGGTGCCGGCGGGCCGGGACGTGGCGGTGCCACCGGCTTCCGGCGCCTTCGCAATCCGCTTCGACCGGCCGGGACAGGAGCAGGTGGCCTGCCTGGCCGCCGACCGGGAGGTCGGGCTGCTGCTGCCGGAGGCGCTGAAGCGGCAGGACCTGGAGCCGCTGCCGGTGCGCAGCCTGGACGAGATCGCGGCGCGCTTCCGCGGCATGGCGGGGGTGCGCGTGGAGGATGCGCGACTGCCGATCGAGGTGACGCGATGAGCGGTACGAGGCGCGTGCGGCCGCCGCTACCCGGCTGGCCCTGGCTGCTGCCGATCCTGCTGCTGGCCCTGCTGCTGGCGCCGCGCGGCGGCCCGGCGCAGCCGGCGCCGCCGCCGGAGAAGCGCGTGGCGCTGGTGATCGGCATCGGCGCCTACCAGAGCGCGCCGCAGCTCACCAACCCGGTGAACGATGCGCGCGCGATCGGCGAGTCGCTCCGCCGCCTCGGCTTCGAGGTGGACGAGGTCTACGACGCCGACACCCGCCGGCTGACGCGCGCGGTGCGGGAATTCGGCATCAAGGCTCAGCGCGCCGATGCGGCCGTGGTGTACTATGCCGGGCATGGCGTGCAGGTGGGGCGGGAGAACTACCTGCTGCCCGCCGATGCGCGGCTGGAGCGCGAGCGCGACCTGCTCTACGAGGCCATGCCGCTGGAATTGCTGCTGGGCGAGGCATCGCAGGCGCGCAAGATCGGCATCGTCCTGCTGGATGCCTGCCGCAACAACCCCTTCGTCGACAAGATGTCGCGCGCCATGACCGTCGCTGGCCGCGGGTCCAGCGCGCCGGGCCTGGCGCGGGTGGACAACGTGCCGCGCAACACCATGGTCGTGCTGGCAACCAAGGCCGACCAGATCGCCGAGGATGGCTCTGGCGACAACAGCCCCTTCGCCGCGGCGCTGCTGGCGCATTTCCAGGTGCCCGGCCTCGAGCTCAGCCTGTTCTTCCGCAGCGTGCGCGACACCGTGCTGCGCTCCACCGGCAACCGGCAGGAACCCTTCATCTTCAGCTCGCTCGGCGCCGAGCCCTTCTACTTCTACCCCCGACCACCCAACCGGCCGCCGGTGCTCGCCAGCATCCCGGGGCTGGAGGTGCGGGACACCGCGGGGCCGACGCCCCTGCCCATCGCCCGCCCGACCGATCCGGACCAGGACCCGCTGTCCATCCGCATCACCGGCCTGCCGCGCGCGGGCGAGGTGCGGGTGGAGGGGCGGCTGGTGACGCCCGGCGCCGTCTATGCCGCCGACCGCTTCGCCACGGCCACCTACAAGCCGGACGGCGCCGGCACCGGGCCCGTGGGCACGCTGGACATCCTGGTGGAGGATGGGCGGGGCGGCAGCGTCATGGGCAGCCTGGCCATCGCCGTGCTGCCGAGCAACCGGCCGCCGCTGGTGGAGGCGGCGCGGACGCTGCGGATCTACACCGGCGCACTCGACATCGCCCGGCCGGAGGACCCGGATGGCGACCCGCTGGTCGTCACCATCCGCACCCTGCCGCGCGGCGTCGTGCGCAACGGCGCCGCGACACTGCGGGGCGGCGAAAGGCTGCGGCCGGAGGAACTGGCGGCGCTCGCCTATGTGCCGGAACCCGGCTTCACCGGCGCCGCCGGCACAATCGCCTACAGCGTGGAGGACAGCCGCGGCGGCCGGGCCGAGGGCAGCCTCGAGATCGAGGTGATGGATCCCGCCGAGGCCGCGGCACAGCTGGCCGAGACGGCGCTGTGGGACAGGCTGCGCGCCACCGGCCGGGCCGAGGATATCGACGCGTTCCTGCGCTTCTATCCGGACAGCCGGCACGCCGCCGCGGCGCAGCGCCGGCTGGCGGAGCTGCGCGGGCCGGCGGCCGGCGCGACGCAGGCCGCCGCGCCCG
>NZ_SMOA01000399.1 GCF_004353985.1 Paracraurococcus ruber
GGTGGCGTGCCGCGGCGGCCGGTCCGGGCCGGCGGCGCGCGATGGCAGGCGGGCATGACGCTGGCACGAGAATTGGAAGGTCTGACCGCCGGTTAGAGGAGGACCACGGGCAGATGAAGCTGGTCATGGCATTCATCAAGCCCTTCAAGCTGGACGAGGTGCGCGACGCGCTCACTCCGCTCGGCGTGCAGGGGCTGACGGTGACCGAGGTGAAGGGCTTCGGTCGCCAGAAGGGGCAGACGGAGATCTACCGGGGCGCCGAGTACCAGGTGAGCTTCCTGCCGAAGATCAAGATCGAGGTCGTGGTGCCGGACGAGCTGGTGGATGCCGTGCTCGAGGCGATGGCCAAGGCCGCCCGCACCGACAAGATCGGCGACGGCAAGATCTTCGTGCTGGACGTGGAGCGCGCGCTGCGCATCCGCACCGGCGAGACCGACACGTCGGCGCTCTGACCCGCGCCGCCGCATTCACGGCTTCATGTAGGGGACAAGATGATGAGGATGCCCGCACGCGCGCTGGCGATGGCGGCGCCGGCGCTGCTGCTCGCAGTGCCCGCCCTGGCCGATGACGGCCCGAAGATCGACACCGGCGACACCGCCTGGATGCTGACGTCCACGGCGCTGGTCCTGCTGATGACGATCCCCGGCCTCGCGCTCTTCTACGCCGGCATGGTCCGGAAGAAGAACGTGCTCGCCACCATGATGCAGAGCTTCGCCATCACCGCGATCGTCACGGTCTGCTGGATGCTGGTGGGCTACAGCCTCGCCTTCGGCGAGGGCAACGCGTATATCGGCGACCTGTCCAAGCTGTTCCTGACCAGCCTGGCCGAGAACTGGGACAAGCCCTTCACCCTGGGCAGCGGCGACGCGGCGGTGGCCACCACCATCCCCGAGACGGTCTTCTGCATGTTCCAGATGACCTTCGCCATCATCACCCCGGCGCTGATCACCGGCGCCTTCGCCGACCGGATGAAGTTCAGCGCCCTGGTGCTGTTCAACATCCTCTGGACCCTGCTGATCTACGCGCCGATCGCGCACTGGGTCTGGCACCCGAACGGCTGGATCTTCGCCCTCGGCGCGCTCGACTTCGCCGGCGGCACGGTGGTGCACATCAATGCCGGCGTCGCCGGCCTGGTCGCCGCCCTCGTGCTCGGCAAGCGGGTCGGCTACGGCCATGACAACATGGCGCCCTACAACCTGGCGCTGGCGGTCATCGGCGCCGGCCTGCTCTGGGTTGGCTGGTTCGGCTTCAACGCCGGCTCCGCGGTGGGCGCGGGCGCCCGCGCCGGCATGGCGATGCTGGTGACGCAGGTGGCGGCCGCCGCGGCGGCGCTGGCCTGGCTGTTCGCCGAATGGGCGACCAAGGGCAAGCCCAGCGTGCTCGGCGCCATCTCCGGCGCGGTGGCCGGCCTGGTCGCCATCACCCCGGCCTCCGGCTTCGTGCTGCCGGTGCCGGCGCTGATCATCGGCCTGGTCGCCGGCCTCGCGGGCTTCTGGGGCGCGACGGCGCTGAAGCACATGCTCGGCTACGACGACAGCCTCGATGCCTTCGGCGTGCACGGCATCTGCGGCATCGTCGGGTCCCTGCTGGTCGGCGTCTTCGCCTATGGCCCGCTCTCGGCCACCGCCAGCACGCCGGACGGCTATTCGGGCAGCCTCGACCAGCTGATCCTGCAGGCCTATGCGACCGGCGCGGTCTTCGCCTTCACCGCCATCGGCACCTTCATCCTGCTGAAGGTCACGGACGTGATCGTCGGCCTGCGGGTCGCCGAGGAGGAGGAGCGCGAGGGCCTCGACGTCACCCAGCACGGCGAGCGCCTGGCCTGAGACATGACAGGGGAGGGTGGCCGCAAGGCTCCCCTCCCCCTTTTTGCCGCGGGGAATGGTTGCCGGAGTAGAACGGCCTCGCGGAACCGCAACACCTCGAACCGCCACACCTCGAACTGCAACACCTAGTACTGCAACACAGGGGAACAGCTCAAAATGGCCCAGCTTCCCAGGTTGGCGGGACGCACCGTCGCCCGCCTCCGCGGCGCGCTGCTCGCGGCTGCCGCCCTGATCCTGCCGGCACTGCCGGCCGCGGCGCAGCAGAAGATCGAATCCCTCGGCCTGACGGTCACCACCACGCCGACCATCGCCACCGACTACCTGTTCCGCGGCATCAGCCAGACCAGGAACAACTGGGCCTACCAGGGCACGCTCGACGTCCAGCACGACAGCGGCGTCTATGTCGGCGCCTTCATCTCCAACGCCAAGTTCGTCGCCAGCCCGTGGAACGACACGCGCCAGGAACTGGACCTGCTGGCCGGCTACCGCTTCGAACTGGGCGGGATCAATTTCGACATCGGCTATATCGGCTACCTGTACCCGGGCCAGGACAAGGCCGCCGGTACCCAGCTGAACGAGTACCACGAGGTCGGGGTCAAGGCGAACTACACCATCGACATCGTCAAGATCCTCGCCTCCTACAACTACTCGCCGAACTACTTCGGCCGCTCCGGCACCGGCCACTATGTCGAAGGCGGGCTGGACGTGACCCTGCCCTTCGAGCTGACGGCGTCCGGCCGCGTCGGCTACCAGTGGATCCAGCGCAACCCCTTCTTCGGCACGCCGGACTACCTCTGGTACTCGGTCGGCATCTCGCGGGAGATCTATGCCGGGGTGATCGCCACGGTCGCCTGGTACGACACCAACATCAGCAAGCGGGAATGCGTGCCGGCCGCCGGCCGCGCCGATGGCGGCCAGCGGATCTGCGAGGGGCGCGTCTTCTTCAGCCTGAGCAAGATCTTCTGACCGGTCGGGTCGCAGGGGGACCCAGGGGGGGAGGGCGCCGGCCGCAGGGCCGGCGCCTTTTTCCTGCCCGCCCGCCGGCATGATTCGCCGCCGGCATGCGGGACTTCTTTGTCCGGCAAGCTCTTGCGGGCTAGACTTCGCGCCGAATCAAAGCCGGACCCCTGGCCCGCATGCCCGCCACCCGCGCCTCCGTCACCAGCGCGCCGCTCGCCGGCGTGCGCCGCTTCGCCTCCCCCGCCGTCAAGGCGGCCATCCGCCGCCGCATCGGCGAACTGGCCGGGCTGCTCTGCGCCCTGCTCGGCCTCGCCCTGCTGGTGGCGCTGGCCAGCCACAACCCGGCCGATCCCTCCCTCTCCACCGCCACCACCCGGGCGCCGGCCAACCTGGTCGGCCCGGCGGGCGCCGTCGTCTCCGACCTGCTGCTGCAGGGCTTCGGCTGGGCCGGCGCGCTGCCCGGCCTGGCGCTGCTGGCCTGGGCCTGGCGGCTGGCGACGCATCGCGGCCTCGGCCTGTTTCCCGCCCGGCTGGCGGCGCTGCTGGCCATGCTGCCCCTGGGCGCCGCGGCGCTGACGCTGCTGCCCTTGCCCGGCCATTTGCCGACCCTGGCCGGGCCGGGCGGCGCCGGTGGCGCGGTGACGGCGCATGCGCTGTACGACACGGCGGGGGCGCTGCTCGGCCCCTTCGGCGGCATGGCCGCCAGCGGCGGCATCGCCGGCCTCGCCCTGCTGCTGGCCATCCCGGCCCTCGGCCTGTCCCCGGCGGAATGGCTGCGCCTCGGCCGCGCGGCGAAGGATGGGGCGGGCGGCGTCGCCCGGGCCTCCGGCGCCGGGGCGCGGGCGGGCGTCGGGCTGCTCGCCCGGCTCGGCGCGCCGCT
>NZ_SMOA01000039.1 GCF_004353985.1 Paracraurococcus ruber
CCCGGCTCAGCGCGTCGCGCGCCGGCGCTTCTCCTCGGTGCCCGCGTGCTGCGGCCGCGGGCCGCGCACCGGCGGCCGCCGCGCCGGCTCCCCGCCCGCCAGGGGCAGGATCTGCACATGCGCGTCGTCACCCTCGCCCGGCCGCTGCGCCGCGGCGGCGAAGCGCTGCGCCGCCCAGGGCGCCACCTCGAACTGCGTCTCGCGGTCCATGATGCGGATGCGGCCGATCTCCTGCCGCGTCACCTGGCCGCGGCGGCAGAGCAGCGGCAGCACCCAGCGCGGATCGGCATTGGCGTTGCGCCCGACCGACATGCGGAACCACACGCCCTCCTGCCCCGGCTCGCGCGGCACGCGCGGCCCGGCGGGACGCTCGCTCGGCGCGGCCAGCTCCTCGGGCGCCGGCAGCGGCGCGCGCAGCGCCTGCACCAGCGCCGCGGCCACCGCCTCCGGCCCCCGCTCCGCCAGCAGCTTCGCGGCAAGGGCGAGGTCGCCCTCCACCGGCTCCTCCGCCGTCACCGACAGCGCCTGGGCCAGGATGCGGGTATCGTCCTGGCCACGGATCGCCTCGGCCGAGGGCGCCGGGCCCCAGCTGGCCTGCACCCGCGCCTCGGCCAGCAGCCGTTCCGCGCTGCGGCGGCGGTTGTAGGGCACCAGCAGCACGCTGGTGCCCTTGCGGCCGGCGCGGCCGGTGCGGCCGGAGCGGTGCAGCAGCGTCTCCGGGTCGTTCGGCAGCTCGGCATGGATCACCAGGCCGAGATCGGGCAGGTCGATGCCGCGCGCCGCGACATCGGTGGCGACGCAGACCCGGGCGCGGCCGTCCCGCAGCCCCTGCAGGGCGCGGTTGCGCTCGGCCTGGGACAGCTCGCCCGACAGCGCCACGGCGGCGAAGCCGCGCTCCGCCAGGTTGCCATGCAGCCGGGTGACCGTCGCGCGGGTGCGGCAGAAGACGAGGGAGGCGCGCGCCTCGAAGAAGCGCAGCGCATTGACCACGGCGCGCTCGGTCTCATGCGGGGCGATCAGCAGGGCGCGGTAGTCGATGTCGCCATGCTGCGCGCCGCTGTCGCCCGCCTCGATCCGCAGCGCGTCGCGCTGGTACTGCTTGGCGAGCTGCGCGATGCCCTTCGGCACGGTCGCCGAGAAGAGCAGCGTCCGCCGCGCCGCCGGCGTGGCGTCGAGGATGGCTTCCAGCTCCTCGCGGAAGCCCATGTCCAGCATCTCGTCCGCCTCGTCGAGCACGACGACGCGGATCTGGCTGGGGTCGAGGTTGCCGCGGTCGATATGGTCGCGCAGGCGGCCGGGCGTGCCGGCGACGATATGCGCGCCGCGCGACAGCGCGCGCCGCTCCGCCACCGGGTCGGTGCCGCCGACGCCGGAGACGACGCGGCCGCCGGCCGGGGCATAGAGCCAGGCCAGCTCGGTCTGCACCTGCAGGGCCAGCTCGCGCGTCGGGGCCACCACCAGCGCCAGCGGCGCGCCGGGCGGCGGCAGGCGCTCGGCGGCCTGCCAGGACTCGGCCGCCGCATCGGCCTCGGCCGCCGCTGCCCCGTCCTGGGCGAGCAGTTCCGCCGCCATGGCCAGGCCGAAGGCGACCGTCTTGCCGGACCCGGTCTGCGCGGAGACGAGGAGGTCGCGCCCCACCGCCTCCGCCTGCAGGACGGCGGCCTGGACGGGGGTTGGCTCGGCATAGCCGCGCTCGGTGAGGGCGGAGAGGAGGGTGGTGGGCAGCACAGGGAAGGGCATCGGGATACTCCCCCTCCCCCGCCGGGGCGGGGAAGGGTCAAAGTGAAGGTGCGGGGCACGATCACCCCGGCGGATTCTCGGTTGGGCGGGATCCGGTCCCGCCCCGTCCCTCCCAGGCGGGAGGGCGCGACGGTCAGGCGACCAGCTTGGCGCGGCGCTGCTGGCGCAGCACGTCCTCGATCCAGCGGTCCAGCCGCTCGGTCTCGGCCATCGCCTCCTCCCGCGCGACATAGGCCTGCGGGAAGCGGAGCGCGAGCCAGCGCCAGGCGACCAGCCGCTTGTGGGTCTTCTCCGCCCGCTCCAGCTCGTCGCGGCTGGCCTTCTCGGGCGGCGGCAGGCGGCCGGCATTGGGCGGCTGCACGCCGCGGCCGGCGCCATGCTCGATCGCCCAGCGGGCGAGCCGCGCGACGCCGTTGTCCCGCTCATCCACCGGGCACAGCGCATAGGTCCAGCGCTGCAGCAGCTCGAGCCCGGCGACGCCGTCGATCGCGCTCGCCACCGCCATGGCCTGGGTCAGGTCGGCCAGGCGGTAGTTGGGGTCGTCCGGCCGCAGCACCGCGCGCTTGATGCGGGCCAGCACGCCGAACAGGCTGTCCGTCCCGATCTCCTGCGCGACATTGGCGACGATGTCGGCATCCGGCTGCACCAGCGGGCGCGGGTCGCCCGGCGGCAGCGGCGGCGCCTCCATCATCATGCGGATGAACTCCGGGCTGCCGCCGCCGGCCAGCACCGCGACCACGCCTTCCTCGAACTTGCCGTAGCGGCCGGCGCGGCCGCCGATCTGCTTCACTTCCTGCGCATTCAGCTCGCGGCGCTCCTCGCCGTCGAACTTCCGCAGGGTGGAGAAGATCACCCGGCGGATCGGCAGGTTCAGGCCCATCCCGATCGCGTCGGTCGCCACCAGGATGTCGGCCTCGCCCTCGCGGAAGCGGGCCGCCTCGGCGCGCCGCACCTCGGGGCTCAGCGCGCCATAGACCACCGCCACGCGCTTGCCGCGGCGGACCAGCTCCGCCCGCAGGTCCAGCACGTCGCGGCGGGAGAAGGCGACCAGGGCATCGCCGGTCTTCAGGTCGCCCATGCCGACCGGCGCCTTGGCCGCCACCAGCGGGCTCTTCCGCTGCAGGCTGACCTCCTCGACCGGGTCGCCGCAGAGCGCGGCGATGCGGCGGACCTGCGTCGCGCTCTCCGGCGCGCCCAGCACGTACACCTCCCGCGCCGGTGCGCCCATGATAGCGGCGGTCCAGGCGGCGCCGCGGTCGCGGTCCGCCAGCATCTGCGCCTCATCCACCACGGCGACATCCACCGGCAGGTGGAAGGGGCACATCTCGACCGTCGCGGCCAGGTGGCGGGCGCCGGGCACCGGAATGCGTTCCTCCCCGGTCGAGAGCGAGGCCGGGACGCCGCGGCTCGCCAGCGCCTCGCGGAACTCATGCGCCAGCAGCCGCAGCGGCGCCAGCGCCATGCCGTTCTCGGCCTTGGCCAGGGCGTCCAGCGCGGTGTGGCTCTTGCCCGAATTGGTCGGGCCGGTGACCAGGGTGATGCGGCGGTTCAGCGCCCGGGCGGTGGCGAAATGGCCGGCATAGCGGTCGAGCGCCGCGATGCGGGCGATGGCGGCGACCGCCCCCTTGCCCATGCGCAGCGCCGGCGCCTCCGGCCCGCGCTTGCGGACCTCGACCGCGGCCTTGTCGGCCTCCCGCCATTGCGGCACCGCGGCGCGGAGCGGGGCGATGTCGGCGGGATCGAATTCCCACTTCTCCCGGCCGTTGCGCTGCGGGATCCGGCGGGCCACCGGGATCAGCCCGGCGGCGATCCAGCGCAGCGCCTCCCGCTCCCCGGCGCCGAGCAGGGCCGGCAGCTCGCGGAACTCGACGAGGCTCTTCTCCCAGGCGCGGAGGCGGGCGACCTCCTCCCGCCGCTTGGCACGGGCCGCCGTCTCGGCCTCCCGCACCTCCCGCCGGCGGCGGGTTTCCTGCTTCCCGACCTCCTCGAGGAAGGGCAGCGAGGCATCGCCGGCCAAGCCGAAGGCGGCCGCGACCTCGCGCGCCAGCTGGGCGTGGCGGTCGGGCGAGAGGGCGCCCGCCCCCTGCCCCGCCTCGGTCAGCTCCGCCACCACCGCCTCCAGCGCCGCCTCGGGCGTCGGGCCCAGGGCGCGGAAGCGGTTGGCCAGGGCGGCGTCGAGCGCGGCGAGCAGCGCCTCCTCCCCCGGCAGGATCTCCGTGACGGTGCCGGCCGCCGTCTCGCAATCGGCCCGGCGGACCCAGGCGCGGCCGGCGCGGTTGGCCAGGTCGCTCAGCCGGGCGATCCAGCCGCGGCGCCGCACCTCGATAAGCGCGGCGCGGACGGCGGCGGCATCGGCCGGCATCCGCCGCTCCACCCGGCGGATCAGGGCGGGCATCTCCTTCGCCTCGACCGCGAGGCCGCTGGCCAGGATGGCCGCCTCGGCCGGCGAGACGCTGCGCGCCAGGTCAAGGTCCGGCGCCGCGGCCGGGTCGTAGGCAACATCGTAGGGTGTGGTCAAAATCCGAGCTCTCCGCGGCCCCGCCGCGCGGGACCCGCCTGACAACGAACCGGCCATGGCGGACAGACTGGGAACGCCCCGCCCGCCAGGGGCATGGGGCTGCGATCCGATCCGGGGGCCACGCCATGGAACGGGCCTGGGGGTTGCCGGATGCAAGCCCTCGGCCAACCCAACGGCCTTGCAGGCGTGCCGGGACGACAAGTCGGTCCCGATCGGCATGCGTCTTATATGGGAAGCCGGGCGCCGGTTGCCAGGAAAACCGTCCCGTCCCACTGTGCCAGGAGGACATGGCGGGGCTGCACGGCGCGTGACCCAGGACCCGAGGGCACCCGCCGCACCCGTCGCCCCGGCCGCCGCACCGCCCCCCGCGCCGGCCCAGCGAATCCTCCTCGGCATCCTCTTCATGTGCCTGTCGGGGCTGCTCTTTCCGGTGATGAGCAGCTTCGCCAAGATCCTGGGCGCCGAGTATTCCAGCCTGCAGGTGAGCTGGGCCCGCGCCTTCGGGCATATCCTGTTCCTGCTGGCGGTCTTCCTGCCCCGCTACGGCGTGGGGGTGCTGCGGACCCGGCGGCCGGGGACGCAATTGCTGCGCTCCAGCCTGCTCTTCACCTCCAATCTCAGTCATTTCTTCGCCATCACCTTCATCCCGATCGCCAAGGCGGCGGCGATCAGCCTGGCGGCGCCGCTGATCGTCGCCCTGCTGGCCTGGCCGATGCTGGGGGAGCGGACGACGCGCGCCCGGGTCGCCGCGCTCTGCCTCGGCTTCCTCGGGGTGCTGGTGGTGATCCGGCCGGGGACGGCGCTGTTCCACCCGGCCTCGCTGCTCGTCCTGGTCAGCGCCAGCTGCTACGCGGTCTACCAGATCCTGACGCGGCGGGTGGCGGGGGCGGACACGCCGGAGACCTCGGCGCTGTTCAGTTCCGTCGTCGGCGCCTTCGGCATGCTGCTGGTGCTGCCCTTCATCTGGCGGACGCCGGAGACGCTGTTCCACATCGCGCTGTTCTGCGGCATGGGCGTGCTGGGCGCGGTCGGGCATTACTGCGTGGCGCGGGCCTTCGGCTATGCGCCGGCCAACGTCGTCTCCCCCTTCCAGTATTTCCAGCTTCTGGGGTCGGTCGCCGTGGGGTGGCTGGTCTTCGGGGACTGGCCGGATGCCGGCGTCTGGATCGGCGCGGCGGTGATCGTCGCCGCCGGCCTCTGGATCGGCTGGAACCAGGCACGGCGGCGCTAGGGCGGATCGCGGGAGGGCGTGAACGCCCGGACGCGAGACTCCGCTCTGCAATCGATAGGCTATGGCGGCATGCGCGTTCAGAAGAGCGCGCATGCCGCTACAGGGCGTGTCGGCGAGCGGCTGCAGCACGTCGCGGCGGGCCTCTTCCGCCCTGGCGGGCCCTGCCGGCGCGCGCCGAGGGTGCCGGGGACGCCCCGGACGGACGCCCCGGACGGACGCCCCCGGGATCTGTGCGGCCCCGCACAGCATCGCCACCGCAACATCGTATACGTATTCCTGGGCAGATTTGATCGGCCCACCGGGGCCGCGGCCGCCGCCGGAGCGTGATGCCGCTTCGCAGGCGACGGCCCATCGCGGCATGCGTCGCCCATCGAGCGGGCAGGCCGCCCCCATGCCCCGGAATTTCAGCCCAAGGGAGAGCCCAGGATGGCAGACCTCAAGGCATTGCTCGACGCGCCGATCCGCTGGCAAGCGGCGTTCACCGACCCGGATGTCCGCGACCTGCTGGAGGACATGCAGGCCAACATCCTGAAGAGCCATGGCCGGCACCACGCCGCCCATATGGCGCTCGGCTTCGCCGGCATGGCGGCGGACGACGTCGCCGCGGTGATCCGCGCCCTCGGCCGCCACTGCACCAGCGCCTGGCACCAGCTGCGCACCAACCGCCGCTATCCGCCGCATCTCGATGGCGGGCCGGTGCGCTGCCTCGTCCTCGGCGCCGGCGGCTACAAGGCGCTGGGCAAGCATGCGCGGATGCCGGAGGGCGAGGCGTTCCGCGCCGGCATGGCCGCCCGCGCCGGCATCCTGGCCGACCCGCCGCGCCAGGCCTGGCAGGCCGCCGGCTGGCGCGACCAGGCGCCCGACGCCATGGTCCTGCTGGCCGATGCCGACCCGCATGCCGTCACGCGCGACCTGGAAGCGGTGGAGCGCTGGCTGGACGGCACCGGCGTGCGCATCCTGGTCATCGAGCGCGGGCTGCAGCAGACCCGCCGCTTCCGCCCGGGCGAGAAGCCCGAGGCGGTGGAGCATTTCGGCTATGTCGACGGCCGCAGCCAGCCGATCTTCCTGGCGGAGGATCTGGCGCGGGAGGAGCAGTCGGTCGCCGCCGAGCCGAAGGACAAGGCCGATCCCGGGGCGCCCTGGTCGCCGCGCTTCAAGCCGAGCCAGTTCATCGTCGCCGACCCGAACGGCAGGCGCCGGCATGCCGCCGGCAGCTACTTCGTCTTCCGCAAGCTGGAACAGGACGTGCGCGGCTTCAACGCGGCCGAGGACGCGCTGGGCCGCGCGCTGTTCGGCCAGGACGCGGGCGACGATCTGCTGGAGCTTGCCGGCGCCATGATCGTCGGCCGGTTCGAGGACGGGACGCCGCTGGTCCGCAGCCGCAAGGCGCTGGGCCAGGCCGTGCCGAACGGCTTCACCTACGATGGTGACACGGACGGGGCGAAATGCCCCTTCCATGCGCATATCCGCAAGACCAACCCGCGCGGCGACGTGCAGCGGCAGTTCGGGCTGCCGGATGCCTCGGGCGACCGCAACCCGATCATGGCGCGCCGCGGCATGACCTATGGCCCGAAGCGGCCCATGAGCCGCGACGGCAGCGAATTCGCCGACAAGGGAAAGGAGCCGGTGCAGGACAGCGGCCTGCTCTTCATGGCCTATATGGCGAGCATCGAGGCGCAGTTCGAATTCACCCAGCAGTCCTGGGCGAACAACGCCGATTTCGTCCGGCCGGGGACAGGCGTCGACCCGGTCATCGGCCAGACCGCCGATCCGGCGCAGCGGCAGCACCGCTTCCAGGATGGCCACACGCCGGGCGCCACGCCGACCACGCAGCCCTTCGCGCAGTTCGTGCACCTGCAGGGCGGCGAGTACTTCTTCGCCCCCTCGCTCTCCTTCCTGCGGGGCGTCGGCCTGTAACCGATCAGGCCTGGAGGAAGGCCAGCCGGTCTTCCTCCAGCACCAGGCAGGTCAGCTCCCGGCCGAACACCGCGCCGGTGTCGATGCCGACGCGGTTCGGCCGCACCACCGGCCCCCGCGTCGGCGAATGGCCATGCACCACCACCGCGCCGAAATCCGCCTCCGAGTTCAGGAAGCTGTGCCGGATGCGCAGCATGTCGTCGAAGGCCTGCAATTCGAACGGCACGCCGGGCCGCAGCCCGGCATGGACGAAGAGATAGCCGCCCGCGCGGTGGTGCAGCGCCAGGCCGCGGAGGAAATCGAGATGCGCCGGCGGGATGCCGGCCAACCAGCCGGCTGGGTCGCCATCCGCGTCCAGCCCCCAGCTGGCCAGCGCTTCCCGCCCGCCGCTGATCCGCCAATCCGTGACCGAGGCACGCTCGCCCGCCAGCGCGTCCAGCATGGTGCGTTCGTGGTTGCCCATCAGGTTCACGGTGGGCAGGCCCGGCAGCGGCGGCCCGCCCGCCAGCCGCGCCACCACCCCGGCGCTGTCCGGCCCGCGATCGACGTAGTCGCCCAGATGCAGCAGCAGCGGCGCCGCCACCGGCCGTGCCCGGAGGTCCGCCGCCACCTGCGCATGCAGGCTGGCCAGCTTGGCGTCGCAGCCATGGATGTCGCCGATGGCATAGACGCGCTGGCCGGGCGGCAGCCATCCGGGGGCGGGCAGGAAATCGGGCATCGGCCGGCATGATCCCGCGCCGCGGCCATCTGGCCAAGCCCGGGCGGGCATGGCACCAATTCGCCCCAACACGAACGGGAGGAACCGATGCTCGAGGTCGAGACCATCGCCGAACTGAACGACCATGTCGGCAAGAAGTTGGGCAGCAGCGACTGGCTGACCGTGGACCAGACGATGATCGACCAGTTCGCCGAGGCGACCGGCGACCATCAGTGGATCCATGTCGATGTGGAACGGGCGAAGCGCGAGATGCCCGGCGGCAAGACCATCGCCCATGGCTACCTCACGCTCTCCCTGCTGCCGAAGCTCAACCAGGGCATCTGGCGGGTGAAGCAGCGCAGCCGCGGGGTCAATTATGGCTCGAACAAGGTTCGCTTCACCGCGCCGGTGCCGGCCGGGTCGCGCATCCGCGGCCACCTCACGCTCAAGACTGTCGAGCCGATCGAGGGCGGCGCCAGGCTGACCATGGAAGCCACCGTGGAGGTCGAGGGCAGCGAGAGGCCGGCGCTGGTCGCCGAGACGCTGTCGCTGGTCTACGCATAGCCGCGAGAGGGTTCTGCCCTCTCGCGCTCTCCCGCCAAGGGCCGAAAGGCCCTTGGAACCCTCGGACCAGCGAGTGAACAAGGACGCGCCAGCGTGAGCAACGCCGACCTGCGGGAACGGGTGAAGGAACCGCCTTCGGCGCTGCTGGTCGAGAGCTACTACCGGCTCGCCGTCGCCCGCGCCCAGGCCCAGGTCTTCGACCACGAGATGTGGGCCCACCTGGCGCATGGGCTGATGCTCGACCGCCAGGGCATCGTCGCCCGCGAAGCCCTCGCCGCCTGCCTGCGCTGCGTGCTCAACCTGGCGGCGCAGGGGCCGGACGCCGTGCCGGTGGATCACCGGGCGGAGGACCTCTATTCCTATGTCGAGCGGCGGATCATCGCCGAGCTCGGCCCCGATACCGGCGGGCGCCTGCACACCGGGCGCAGCCGCAACGACCTCAACGCCACCACCTGGCGCATGGCGATCCGCGCCGAGCTGATCGCCGCCCAGCGCGCGCTGCTGGCGCTGCGCGGCACCCTGCTGCGCCTGGCCGGCGAGCATGCCGCGGTCGTGATGCCGGGCTATACCCACAGCCAGCACGCGCAGCCCGTCACCTTCGGCTACTGGCTGCTGGCGGCGGCCGACGTGCTCGCACGCGATTCCACGCGCCTGGCTGGCGCGCTGCGGCATGTGGATGCCTGTCCGCTCGGCGCCGGCGCGCTGACCACCACCGCCTTCCCGCTCGACCGCGCGCTCACCGCCGAGCTGCTCGGCTTCGCCGCGCCGCTCGAGATCGCCTATGACGCGGTCAGCACGCATGACGACGGGCTGGAGGCGACCGGCGCGCTGGCGATCCTGGCGACCTTCCTGTCGCGCCTCGCCACCGACCTGGTCTCCTGGTCCACCTGGGAATACGGCTTCGTCGAGCTGGCGGACCGGCATTCCGCCGTTTCCTCCATCATGCCGCAGAAGAAGAACCCGGCGGCGCTGGAGCATGTGCGGGCCGCCTCCGCCATGGTGCAGGGGGCGCTGACGGCGGCGCTGGCCTGCAACCGCAACACGCCCTTCGCCGATGTCGGCGACGCGGTGACCGCGGTGAACGAGCCCATCCTGGACGCCGCCGCCCGCACCCGCCGCATCCTGGCGCTGATGGAGGAGGTCTTCGCGCTGCTGACCTTGCGGCCGGCGCGCATGGCCTGCGCCGCCGCCGAGGGCTTCGGCACGGCCACCGAACTGGCCGATGTGATCGTGCGGGAGACCGGCCTGTCCTTCCGCCAGGCGCACAACATCGTCGCGGCGGTGGTGCGCGATGCGCTGGATGCGGGCCGCAGCGCCGATGCCATCCGCAGCGCCGACCTGGACCAGGCGGCGCAGGCGCTGCTCGGCCGCCCCCTCGGCATCGCCGCATCGGCGGTGGCGCAGGCGCTGGACCCGGCGGCGAATATCCGCGCCCGCACCGTCCAGGGCGGCCCGGCGCCAGCCGAGATGGCCCGGCTGCTGCAGGCCCGCCACGCCGCCCTGGCGGCGGATGCCGCGTTGCTGGACGCCATGGCCCAGCGCATCGCCGCGGCGCGGGAGCGCTGCTTCGCCCTGGCGCGGGACCTTGCCCAGGCCGCCCCGGCCTAGAGCGGATCGCGGGAGGGCGTGAACGCCCGGACGCGTGAATCGGCTCTGCAATCAATAGGATAGAGCGGCTCCAGCGGCTTGCGTTCATAATTGAACGCCGCGCCGCTGTAGCGTGTTGTTGTCAGAGCGGATTCACGCTCCGGGCCGTTCACGGCCCTCCGCGATCCGCTCTAGCGCGTTCAGAAGAACGCGCAAGCCGCTCCAGCGCTGGCCATCGGCCTCGCGCTGCCCATGGTGCGGCTTGCCGGCGACCCGGGGCCGCCGCGATTGCGCCACGACGCCGTCGCATGGTTTGATCCGGGCGATGCACGCCATGCCCGAACCGGCCCAGGAGGGTTCGCCGATGTCCGCCCGCAGCGCCGCCTGCCTCGCCGCCGCAATCGGCCTCGCCGCTGCCCTGCTGCCCGCGCCCGCCGAAGCGCATCGCTGGCGCAGCGGGGTGGGGGTGGGCGTCTTCATCGGCCCGCCGGCACCCTACTACGCCGCGCCGCGGCCCTATGGCTATTGGGGCCCGCCGGCCTGGGGGCCGCCGCCGGTGGTCTATGCCCCGCCGCCCGTGGTGGTGGCGCCACCGCCGGTCTTCTACGTGCCCCCGCCGGTCGCCTATGCCCCGCCGCCCGGCCCGACCTGGATCGTCCCCCCGGCCGACTACGCGCCACCCGCCGCGAACCCGTCCGGCATGGCGCAGCCGCTGGCGAGCCAGGGCGGCGGCCTGAAGAAGAAGTTCTGAGGCCGGCGCGGCGGCCCGGCTTGGCGGCCGCGCACCGGCCCCGATGATCCGACCGGCCGGCCTGCGGGCCTGACGCCCGGGCGGATCGTCCGGCGGCGCGCTGGCGGCGGGGCGGGACGCTGCCCGCCGATCGACCGGCGGCGTGGGCTGCAGGCCGGGGCGCAACCGGCCGTCGGGGCGGCCCGCGGCATGGCGCCGCCCTATTCCAGCGTGATGCCGGCGCGCCGGATCACCTCCCCGTAGCGGGTGATGTCGGCGCGGAGCACCGCCGCCGCCTGCGCCGGCGTGCCGCCCGCCGGGCCGAAGCCGGCCTCCACCAGCCTCTGCCGGAAAGCGCGGTCGGCCAGCGCCTTGTTCAGCGCCTCGGCCCAGCGGGCCGTCACCGCCTCCGGCAGTGCCGCCGGGCCGAACAGCATGTACCAGAGGTCGATGTCGTAGCCGGCGATGCCGCTCTCGATCATCGTCGGCACCTCCGGCAGCTGGTCGGACCGCGCCCGCGTCGTCACCGCCAGGCCGCGCAGCCGGTCCCCACGGATATGCGGCAGCACGGTGGAGAGCGTGTCGAAATTCACCTGCACCACATTGGCCGCCAGGTCGATGGAGGCCGGGCCGCTGCCGCGATAGGGCACGTGCACCATGCGCGTGCCGGTCGCCAGCATGAACAGCTCGGCCGCCATGTGCTGGCTGGTGCCGACGCCGTTGCTGGCGAAATTCAGCGTCCCCGGCGCGGCCTTCGCCAGGGCGACGAAGCCCTGCACGTCCCGCGCCGGCGACGTGGCCGGCACCGTCATCACCAGCGGCACGGAGGCCACCTGCACCAGCGGCGTCACGTCGCGCAGCGGGTCGAAGGGCGGCGCCTTCATCGCCAGCGGCACCTGCGCATTGTTGCTGAGCGTGCCGAGCGTGACGGTATGGCCATCCGGCCGGGCCCGCGTGGTGGCGACCACGGCGATGGTGCCGCCGCCGCCCGTGCGGTTCTCCACCGCCACGGGCTGGCCCAGCTCCTCCGACAGCTTGGGTGCGATCAGCCGGGCGAGGATGTCCGTGCCGCCGCCCGGGGCGAAGCCGACCAGCAGGGTGATCGGGCGCGACGGGAACGGCGCGTCCTGCGCCGCCGCCGGCCATGGCAGCAGCAGCGTGGCGGCGAGCATGGCGCGTCGGAGCATGGCCGTTTCCTTCCCGTCTCGCGGCATTCTCAGCCGGGAAGCAGCGCCGCGCCAAGCTCCGCCGCCAGCGCGTCCAGCTGTGCGCGCAGCGCCGGCGGGATCGGCACGCCCTCCGCCTCCCGCCGCAGGCGCGTCAGCCGGCTCTGCTCGCCCGGCAGCCAAATGCGGTCCACGCCGGGCAGGCGCGCGCTGCCGCGGATGTCGCGCGCCAGCGCATCCACCTGCGCGCGGAAGGCGGCCGGGTCGCCAAAGGCGGCGATGTCGATCGCCAGCACGGCCTGGCCGGTATTCGTCACCGTGGTGTCGTCGGCGTTGAAGTCCACCACGTCGCGGCCCATGGCGGCGCCGTTCAGCGTGCCGGCCAGCAGGCCGAAGATCAGCGCCAGGCCGTAGCCCTTGTAGCCGCCGATGGGCAGCAGCAGCCCCTCATTCGCCCGCGCCGGGTCGGTCAGCGGCCTGCCCTCGCGGTCGATCATCCAGCCTTCCGGCATCGCTTCCCCGCGCTGCGCCTTGACCTTCACCTTGCCATAGGCGGCGACGGTGGTGGCCATGTCGAGCACGACGGGCGGCTCCTCCCCGGCCGGTACCGCAACGGCGATGGGGTTGGTGGAGAGCAGCAATTCCAGCCCGCCCCAGGGCGGCAGGTGGTTGGCGCTGCCCACGGCCAGATACAGGCCGATCATCCCCGCTTCCTGCACCATGCGCGCATAGAGGCTGGCCGGGCCGGCATGGTTGCCGTTGCGCACGCCGCACCAGGCGACGCCCTGGGTCCGTGCCTTGGCGATCGCCGTCTCCGCCGCCAGCCGCGTCGCCAGGTGGCCGAGGCCGTTGTCGCCATCCACCAGCGCCGCGCCGGGGCGTTCCTGCACGATGCGCGGCACCGCCGTCGCGTTCATCCCGCCGGCGCGGATCCGGCGGACATATTGCGGCAGGCGGAAGACGCCATGGCCATCGGCGCCGATCAGGTCGGCCTGCGCCATGAGGCCGGCGACGATGCCGGCCTGCGCCTCCGGCACGCCCGCGGCGCGGTACACGCCGGCGATGAAGTCGCGCAGATGCTGGTGGCTGACGGTGGCTGCGGCCATGGCATGTCTCCCCTGGCCGCAGCCTAGAGCGGATCGCGGCAGGGCGTGAACGCCCGGACGCGAGACTCCGCTCTGCAATCAATAGGATGGAGCGGATCGCGGAGGGCGGCGGACGGCCCGAAGCGCGAACCCGCTCCATGTTCAAGGAGCAGCAGCGGTGCCCCCTTCCGGCTTGACCGGCAGCCGCCGGTGCGGCGTCACGCCGCGGCGGCGAGCCGGGCGGAGCGACGCAGCCCGGCCCATTCCAGCTCCGCCAGCAGGGCGACGACCAGCGCCTGCGCCACCACGAAGGCGCCGCCGAGCATGGTCGGCGCCACCCAGCCGGAGACCAGCAGCAGCACGCTGTCGAGCGCCCAAAGCGCGTTGCCGAGGATCACCGCCCAGAACAGCAGGCGCGGCGAGGCCCGGCGCAGCGCCAGCACCGCGACAAGCGCGGCGAAGGCGATGAGGAAGAGCCCCACCTCGCGCAGCATCACCTCCGGCAGGCCGAAGAGACGTGAAAGGGGGGCGGCCAGCGCCGCCAGCAGCAGGCCGGTGCCGATGCAGGTGGCGGCATCCAGCCACAGCACGCGGCGGAGGAAGTCGGACGGGACGATCCGTTCCATGGCGCTCAGGCCCCCTTCGGCGCGAAGTCGATGAAGCCGGTGACGGCGGCCAGGCGGCCGTCCGCCGCGACCAGCGCCATGTCGGTGCCGCCGGCGATCGGCGACGCGCCCTCCGGCCCCAGGTCCCAGCTGAAGCGCAGCCAGTGGTGATGCGCATCCGCCGTGCCGCGCCGGCTGAAGCGCAGGCCGGGGAAGTGCTGCTGCGCGGCGGCGATCAGCGCATCGATGCCGGCATGCCCCTCCCCTTCCAGCATCGGGTCGCAATAGCCCGCGCCCTCGGTGAAGGTGGCGGCGACCAGGCCGCGCCGCGCCGCGGCATCGGTCGCGTTCCAGCAGGCGATGTAGCGGTCGATCAGGGCGTCATGCATCGGGGTCCTCCTGTCTCGCGCGGCGGCATCACGCCGCCGACGCAGGCAGGATCACCCGTCGCGGGGCGGCGGATCGATAACCTCGGGGGTCATGGGCGAGAGGCGCGGCGCGCCATGCCGGATGCGCGGCCTTTCGCCATCGAAGGAGAGCGGCATGGCGACGAGCGAGAAATCCTCGCAGGGCACCGGCTGCAGCATCTCCATGGCCGCGGCCTGCGGCTCCGCCAGCACCTCCGGGATGGTGTTGACGGGGGCGCAGGGGACGCCGGCGGCGACCAGCGCCTCGGCCAGCGCGGCGCGCGGCCAGGCGCGCAGCAGCGCCGCGATCTCCGGCAGCAGCAGGGCCTGGTGCGCCAGGCGGGCGCGGTTGCTGGCGAAGCGCGCATCCTCCGGCCAGTCCGGCCGGCCGACCACGCCGGCGAATTTGCGGAACAGCCGGTCATTGCCGCAGCAGACCAGCAGCGGCCCGTCGGCGCAGTCGAAGGCCTGGTAGGGCACGAAATTCGGATGGCCGGAGGCATGCCGTTCCGGCAGTTTCCCCTGGTTCACATAGGCGCTGATCTTCTGCCCGGCCCACATCAGCGCCGTCTCGAACAGCGAGGTGTTGACCACGCAGCCCCGCCCGGTGCGCGCCCGCTGCTGCAGCGCCGCCAGCGCGCCGATCACTGTCCACATGCCGGTGCCCTGGTCCACCACGCTCGCGCCCATGCGCACGGGCGGGCCATCGGGCTCCCCGGTGATGGAGGACAGGCCGGCGAAGGCCTGGAACAGCGGCTCGTAGCCCGGGCGATGCGCCAGCGGTCCCTTGTGGCCGAAGGCGCCCATCGCACAGTAGATCAGCCGCGGATGCCGCGCCGTGACCTCCGCCGGCCCGATGCCCAGCGCCTCCGCCACGCCCGGACGCAGGTTGTGCACCAGGATGTCGGCGTCCCGCAGCAGCACGTGCAGCGCGGCGACGCCCGCCGGCGCCTTGAGGTCCAGCGTGATGCTGCGCTTGCCGCGGTTGAACTCGTGGAAGTTCAGCGCGTCGCCATGGCGGAACGCGGGGCCCATCTGCCTCGCGTCGTCGCCGCCATCCGGCTTCTCCACCTTCACCACCTCGGCGCCCAGGTCGGCGAGGATGGCGCCGGCGAAGGGGCCGGCCAGCACCTGGCCAAGCTCGACCACCTTGATGCCGGCCAGGATGCTCATGCCGGCACCGCCAGCGCGGGGCGAACCGCCATCATGTCGCCGGCAGGATCGTGCCGCGGCATTCGCCGAAGCCGATGGAGACGTATCCGTCCCGCTGCGCCCGGGCGCGGAAGATCACGGTGTCGCCATCCTCCAGGAAGCGCCGCTCCTCGCCATTCGGCAGGGCGATGGGCTTGCGGCCGCCATAGGTGATCTCCAGCAGCGCACCGAATCCGTCCTCGGTGGGGGAGGAGATGGTGCCGCTGCCGAACAGGTCGCCCGGCGCCAGGTTGCAGCCGCCGCAGCTGTGATGCGCGACCATCTGTCCGGGGGTCCAGTAGAGATGGCGGGTGCTGCTCAGCGACAGGCGGAACGGCCCACCCTGCCGTGTCTGCAGCAGCACCTCCACCGCGACATCGAGCGCGCCGCGCGCCTGGTCCGCCTCGTCCCACAGGTAGTCGAGCGGCTTCGGGTCGCCATCGGGCCGCGGCGCCTGCGGGATGCGGAAAGGCTCCAGGGCTTCCGGCGTGACCACCCAGGGGCTGATGGAGGTATGGAAATTCTTCGCCAGGAACGGCCCGAGCGGCTGCGCCTCCCAGCCCTGGATGTCGCGCGCCGACCAGTCGTTCAGCAGGCAGTAGCCGGCGATGTGGTTCGCGGCCTGCCCGATCGCGATCGGCTCGGCCTGCGCATTGCCGGTGCCGATCCAGAGGCCGAATTCCATCTCGTAGTCGAGGTTACGGCTGGGGCCGTAGCTCGGCACCGTCTCGCTCGCCGGCTTGCGCTGGCCCTTCGGGCGGCGGACCTCGGTGCCGGAGACGCGCACCGACGACGCGCGGCCGTGATAGGCGACGGGGACGTATTTGTAGTTCGGCAGCAGCGGGTTGTCCGGGCGGAACTGCTTGCCGGCATTGGTCGCGTGGTGGATGCCGGCGAAGAAATCCGTGTAGTCGCCGACGCGCGCCGGCAGGTGCAGCGTGCAGGCGGCAGAGTCGTGCAAGTGCGGCCGCACCGCCGCCTGCTGCGCGCTGCCCTCCGACAGCAGGTCGGACAGCGCCGCGCGCAGCGCCCGGCGCGGCCCGGCACCCAGGGCGAACAGGGCGTTCAGCACATCGCCGGACGCGGCTTCCGCCGCGCGACGGGCATCCCCCGACAGCAAGGGCGCGACCGCGCCGAGGTCGAGGATGCTGTCGCCGATCGCCACGCCGCCGCGCGCCGCCCCGCCGGCCGGGCCGAACACGCCGAGCGGCAGGTTCTGGATCGGGAAATCCGCATGCCCGTTGGCGGAAGCGACGAAGCTGCGCCGCCCGGGGTCGTGGGTCGCGTCCATTGTGTCCTCTCCTTCAGCGCGCGCGGGCCAGCAGCCGCTTCGCCCGTTCCACCACCGGCAGGTCGATCATCGCGCCCTCGAAGGCCACCGCGCCCTCGCCGCGGGCCAGCGCGTCCTCGAAGGCGGCGATCAGGCGGCGGGCGCGGTCGGCCTCCGCCGGGGCGACGCCGTATTCCTCGTTGATGATGGGCACATGCGCCGGGTGGATGCAGGCGGTGCAGGCGAAGCCCAGCCGGCGCGAGCGTTGCAGGGAGGCGCGATAGCCCTCCAGGTCGCGGAAATCGGCGAAGGCGCCGATGCTGCCTAGCGGCAGGATGCCGGCGCCGCGCGCCGCCGCCACCACCATCATGCCGAAATGGTACAGCATGTCGGCGCCCGGCACCGCCTCCAGCTCGGTCGAGAGGTCCTCGGAGCCCACGCCCAGCGCCGCCATGCGCGGATCGGCGCCGGCGATGGCGGCCAGGTGCGGCAGGGCCTGCGGCGTCTCGACGATGCCGATGAAGCGCGTGCGGCCGATGGGCAGGCCAAGGGCCGCCTCGCGTGCCGCCACCACCTCCGACAGCAGGCGGATATGTTCCGGCCCCATCACCTTCGGCAGCATCAGCGCCGTCACCTGCGGCATCACGGCGGCGGCGATGTCCGGCACGGCGAGGTCGAGCGGGCGGTTGATCCGCACCGCCACCGCCGCGCCCGCCTGCCCCACGGTCGCCGCCGCCTCCGGCAGGGCGGCGCGGGCCGCGGCCTTTTCCGGCGGCGGGATGCTGTCCTCGAGGTCGAGGATGACGACATCGGCGCCGCGGGTATGCGCCTTGGCGACGAAGCGTTCGGCGGTCGCGGGGACAAACAGCAGGGAGCGCCAGGTCGGCAGGGTCATCATCGGGTCCTCAGGGCGCGGCGCCGCTGGCGCGCAGGGCGGCGATCTCGGCGGGAGAGTAGCCGGCCTCCGCCAGGATGGCATCGGTATGGGCGCCGAGGCGGGGCGCCGGCAGCGTCTCCGCCCGCATCCCGCCGGCGAAGGTGACGGGCGTGCGAGTGCGGCGGATGCGCCCCTCGGTCGGGTGGTCGTCGTACTGCCAGAAGCCGACATCGACCAGATGCGGATCCTCCAGCAGGTCGTCGATGCTGTTGTAGCGCGCCGCCGGCACGTCGGCGGCGGCGAAGATCGCCAGCCACTCGGCGGTGCTGCGCTGCGCCAGGCCCTCGACGCGCAGGCGGAAATACTCGGCGGCATTCTCGGTGCGCGCGATGGGCGAATCGAAGCGCGGGTCGTCCTTCAGCTCCGGCCGGCCGATCGCGTTGAAGAAGGCGAAGGCCTGCTTGTTGCTGTTGGGCTGCACGGTGATCCAGCCATCCATCGTCGGCAATGGCCGGTAGTCGGGGCTCAGCAGTCGGGCATCGCCGGTCGGCCCTTCCGGCGGGTCGAAGGTGGCGGCGCCGAGATGCTCGCTTGTGACGAAGCTCGCGGCGACCTCGAACATCGGCACCTCGATCGCCTCCCCCACCCCGGTTTTCTCGCGGCGATACAGCGCGAAGCCGATGGCCTGGGCGGCGACCAGGCCGGTGATGTGGTCGGTCATCACCATGGGGACGAAGCGCGGCTCCCCGATCGCCCGGTGGAAGGTGCCGGCGACGCCGGACAGCGACTGGATGACGGGATCATAGGCCGGGCGGCCGGCATAGCGCCCGCCCTCGCCGAAGGCGACGATGCCGCACTGGATCAGCCGCGGGTTCAGCGCGGCGAGCGAGGCGGGATCGAGCCCGGCGCGTGCCAGCCCGGCCGGGCGGACATTGGAGACGAAGACATCGGCACCGGCGATCAGCCGCTTCAGCGCCGCGAGGCCGCCGGGCTGCTTGATGTCCAGCGTGATGGCGCGCTTGTTGCGGTTGAAGTTGATGAACTTGCCGGACATGGAGGGCGTGCGGCAGCCGGCGGCGAGGTAGCGGAGGATGTCGCCGCCCGGCGCCTCCACCTTGATGACCTCGGCGCCCTGGTCGGCCAGGGTGCGCGTGCAGATCGGCCCCACCACCACGGTGGTGAGGTCGACGACCTTCACGCCCTCCAGCGGGCCGCCCGGTTCCCCGGCGGGCCGCTCCGCGCGCCGCGCCCCCCCGGGGTCCCCCGCGGCGTCCGGCATTGCGGGGTGGGGCGGCGCCCCCCGATCGGGTGGCATCACGCGAACTCGCAATCGAGCTGGGCGCAGAGATGGCCGTCGCGGTCCTGCACCCAGGCCGCGACCTTGCCGTCCCGCAGGGCGGTGCCGCAGAGCGTGACCGTGTCGCCGACATAGATCGGCCGGGTCAGCCGGGCGGTGAAGCCGCGCAGGGTCCCCTGCGTCTGCGCCACCGCCGCGTCCAGCAGCAGTTGCATGGTCAGCCCGCCATTCTGCACGGTGTTCGGGTAGCCTTCCTCCTGCCGCGCATAATCCGCGTCGTAATGGATGCGGTGGGCATTCCAGGTGATGGCGGAATAGCGGAAGACCAGCGCGGAACTCAGATGCTTCTCGACCCGCCAGGCGGCATCGGCCGGCGCCGGCACGGGCGCGCCGGTGCCGCTCGCCTCGCCGGGCTTCACCGCCTCGCGGTAGATGGCGTCGAATTCGTCCACCGCGATCACCTGGCCGCCGCGGCGGATGGTGTGGCGCATGGTCAGCACGGTGATGAAGCCGGTGCGGGCCTGCTTGGGCAGGATGGCGGCGACCTCGGCGGTCTTGCTGGCCAGGTCGCCGACCCGCAGGCAATCCTGAATCGTCACGCGCCGGCCCGCGCCCATGCGGCGCGGCAGCGGGATGGGCGGCAGGAAGGTGCCGGGCTTCGGATGGCCGTCCTGGCCGATCTCGCCCTGCCGTGCCACATCGGCGAAGAACAGCGTGAACCAGTGCGGCGGCAGCGGATCGCCCGGGCGGAACCCGGCCGGGTCCAGGTCCAGCATGCCGGCGATGCGGCGCACCGCGGCCAGGCCGACATCCTCCTCGACCACGCGGGTGCGGCCGACCCAGGATTGCAGTTCGGGGCTCAGCGTCTCGGACATTCTCGGGACCTATTCGGCAACCAGGTTCAGGCGGCGGATCAGCGTGCCCCAGCGCTCGGCGTCCACCCGCGTGCGGGCGGTGAACTCCTCCGGCGTATTGGGCGCGGCGGCATCGGCGCCGACGCGGGCATAGGCGGCACGCACGGCGTCGTCGCGCAGCGCGTCGTTCATGGCGGCGTTCAGGCGATGCACCGCCTCGGGCGGGGAGCGCGCGGGCAGCGCCAGGCCGAAATAGGCATTGGCCTCGAAGCCCGGGATGCTCTCGCTCATCGCCGGCACCTCCGGCCATTCCGGCCGGCGGCGCGGGGTGGTGACGGCCACGGGGCGGACGCCGGCGGTGCCGCGGATCGCCACCGCTTCCGGCACGCCCATGCAGCGGGCATGCACGCGGCCGGCCAGCATGTCCGCCATGGCCTGCGTCGTCTGCCGGTAGGGCACATGCACCATGTCGAGGCCCAGGCGGGCGCCCATATCCTCCATGATCAGATGGGTGATGGCGCCGACGCTGGCCGAGGCATAGGTGAAGCGGCCGGGGTTGCGGCGGATCCAGTCCAGCACCGTGCCGAACTCCTCGCCGGGGATGGAGTTGTGCACCACCAGCATGTTCGCCGTGGTGCAGAACAGCCCGACCGGGATGAAGTCGCGCTCGGCATCGTAGGTCACGCCGCGATAGAGCAGCGCGTTCAGCCCGCTATTGGTGCCGGCGCCGGCGACCAGCACCGTGTAGCCATCGGGCGCCGCACGGGCGACCGTCTCCGCCGCCAGGTTGCCGTTGCCGCCGGGGCGGTTGTCCGCCAGCACCGGCTGGCCGAGGCGCGCGGCCAGCGCCTCCGCCGTCACGCGGCTGACGATGTCGGTCTGGCCGCCGCCGCCGAAGGGAACCACCAGGCGGATCGGCCGGTCGGGCCAGGCGGCGCGGGCCAGGTGGGGCATCGTCAGGCCCGGCGTCGCCAGGGCGGCGGCCAGCACGGCACGGCGCGTGAGGGTGACGGTCATGGACGTTCTCTCCCGCCCGGCATCCTAGCGGGACGCGGCGCCCTGCACAGCCCGGCGCGACCGGGGCATGATGCGGCGAAGCGGGGAAGGGGGTTCGGCATGGCCATCATCGGCCTGGTCGCGCAGGGTGCCATGGGCGCCGGCATAGGGCGGCGGCTGACGCAGCGCGGCGCCACGGTGCTGACCAGCCTGGCGGGGCGCAGCAGCGCCAGCGCGCAGCGGGCGGCCGCGGCCGGGATGCGCGACGCTTCCCCGGCCGAGCTTGCCGGCGCCGACATCTTCCTGAGCGTGCTGCCGCCCTCCGAGGCGAAGGCCTGCGCGCAATGGCTGGCGCCGGCGCTGGCGGCGGCGCCGCGCCGCGCGGTGTATGTGGACTGCAACGCCGTCAGCCCGGCGACGGCGGCGGAGGTGGCGGCGGTCATCGCGCCGACCGGGGCGGATTTCGTCGATGGCGGCATCATCGGCGGCCCGCCGCGGGAGGATGGCTACACGCCGGTGCTCTACGTGGCGGGGGCGGCGGCGGAGCGCCTCGCCCCCTTGCGCGCGCACGGGCTGGATGTGCGCGTCACGCCCGGGCCGGTCGGCGCCGCCTCGGCGCTCAAGATGTCCTATGCCGGGATCACCAAGGGGCTGGTGGCGCTGTCCTCGGCGATGATGCTGGCGGCGACGCGGGCCGGCGCGGCGGAGGGCTTCCGGGCGGAGCTGGCGCGCAGCCAGCCGGAGCTGCTCACATGGTTCGGCCGGATGGTGCCGCCGATGTACGACAAGGCCTATCGCTGGGTGGGCGAGATGGAGGAGATCGCCGAGTTCACCGGGCCGGAGGCGGCGGCGATCTACCAGGCGATCGCCGAGTTCTATCGCGGCATGGAGGCCGACCAGGCCGGCCCACGGGAGAAGACGCAGGCGCTCTCGGCCTTCCTCGGCTGACTCGCGGGTTCCAAGGGCCCTGCGGCCCTTGGCGGGGAGAGTTCGAGAGGGGCAGAGCCCCTCTCGATGGTCACTCCTCCGGCCTGAAGCCCGAAGCCGCGACGATCGGCCCCCAGCCCTCGCGCTCGCTGCGGATGCGCTCGGCGAAGGCGGTCGGCTCCATGATCTCCGGCGCGAATTCCAGCCTTGTCAGCACCTCCTGCACCTCCGGCGTGCGGGCGGCGGCGGCCAGCGCCGCGTGCAGCGGCTGCACCACGGTGGCGGGGGCGCCGGCGGGCAGCAGCACGCCGAACCATTCCTGCCGCGTCAGCGCGGGGAAGCCGAGCTCGGCGAAGGTCGGCACGTCCGGCAGGCGCGGCACGCGGCGCGGCGCGCTGATGGCCAGGATGCGCATCTGCCCGGCCGCATGGAAGGGCACGGGCTCGGACAGCACGTTCATCCCGGCGGTGATGACGCCGGCTAGCACGTCGGTCATCACCGGCGCGCCGCCGCGATAGGGCACGTGGTTCAGGACGATGCCGGTCTGGCGGGCGAGCTCGACGCCGAGGAAATGCGGCATGGTCCCGGGGGACGGGCTGGCCCAGTCGGTCTGCTGCCGGCCCTTCGCCCAGGCGATGAACTCGGCCAGCGTCTTCGCCGGGTGGTCGGCGCGGACGGTGAAGGCGAAGGGGAAGGCGCAGACGGTGGTCACCGGCGTGAAGTCGGCCAGCGGGTCGTAGCGCAGCGTGCGGTAGAGATGCGGGTAGATCACCAGCATGGAGGCCGGCGTCTGGATGTAGAGGCTGCCATCGGCGGGCGCGCCCTTCATCGCTTCCAGCGCGATGCGGCCGCCGGCGCCGGGGCGGTTCTCCACCAGGATATTGGCGCCCAGCGCGGCGCGCATCCGTTCGGCATAGGTGCGGGCGACGATGTCGGAGGACCCGCCGGGCGGCCAGCCGAGCAGGGCGCGGATGGTGCGGCCCTGCGCCAGGGCGGGCGCGGCCAGCAGCGGCAGGGCGCCGAGGGCGGCGCGGCGGGTGATGCGGATCATGCGTCTCCTCCTCAGCGTCCCTGGAAGACCGGCTTGCGCTTCTCGGCGAAGGCGCGCTGCGCCTCCTTCGTGTCCTCGGTGCGGGACAGCGCGACGGTCTGCGACTGCTCGTAGCGGTAGCCCTCGTGCAGCGGCAGGTCCTCCACCAGGGTGAAGGACCGCTTGGCCGCGCGCACCGCCAGCGGCACCTTCGCCGCGATCTCCCGCGCGATGCCGAGCGCGGTGTCGAGCAGTTGCGGCCCGGGCACGCAGGCGGAGGCGACGCGCATCCGCAGCAGCTCCGGCCCCGGGATGCGGCGGGCGGTGAAGAACATCAGCCGCGCATCGGACTGGCCGAAATGCCGCAGGATGTGCTTCACCCCGCCGGCCAGGCCGACCTCCACCTCGGTCATGGACATGAAGCTGTCCTCGCTGACCACGATGATGTCGGCGCAGAGCGCGAGGGCGCAGCCGGCGCCGATCGCCGCGCCGTTCACCGCGGCGATGATCGGCTTGTCGCATTCCAGCAGGCTGTCGAAGCAGGCGCGGACCAGGCGGTTGTGGCGTGGATAGGCGCCCCGCACCTCCGTCATGCCGGGCCGTTCCTTCAGGTCGGCCCCGGCGGAGAAGACGCGGCCGGCGCCGGTCAGGACGATGGCGCGCACCTCCGGGCTGTCATGCAGCACGTCGAAGAGCCGGCAGGTCTCCTCCCGGAATTTCCCGTTCTGGGCATTCACCGGCGGGCGGTCGAGCGTGACGGTCGCGACGAAGTCCGCGACCTCCACGCGGTAGCATTCCAGCCCTTCCAACCCGGGCAGCGGCATAGGCTTCGTTCCCTGGACGTCGGGACAAGTCCTAGCGGATGCCTCACGGACCGGCCAGAGGCCGGATGCCTACCAGACCGGCCAGAGGCCGGGGGTCGCCAGTTCCATCAGGTGGCCATCGGGGTCGCGGAAATAGACGCTCTCGCTGCCGCGCGGCCAGCGCGTGCGGCCCTCGACAGGCACGCCTTGCGCGGCCAGCCGCGCCTCCCAGCCCGGCAGGTCGGCGGCGGCGACGGCCAGGGCGCAATGCACCGGGCCGCTGCCGTCATGCGGCGGGATGGTGCCGCCGGGCAGGTGCACCGTCTCGGTCGTCGCGCCGCGCAGGAACAGCAGCAGGGCGCTGCGGCCGCCGACCGGATAGGCCGTCAGGCGTTCATCCGCGAACATCGTCGCCAGGCCCAGCTTGCCCTCGTAGAAGGCGCGCGCCCGCGCCATGTCGTCGACATAAAGCGCGGTCTCGAGCACGCCGGCGAGGGGTGGGGCATCGGCCATGGCCCGATCCTCCCGCGCCGGGCGCGGCGCGGCAAGCCACGCCCTGGCGAGAGGCGCCGCGGCACCCGATATGCTGCGGCATGCACCGCCGCGCCCTGTTCGCCCTGCTGGTCCTGCCCGCCTGCGGCACGGCGCAGCCGATCCGGCAGGACCCGCCCGCCGCCGCCTCACCGGCCGAGCGGCAGCAGCAGCTGGACGGGTTCTGGCAGCGGCAGCGGGAGAAGGAGGCGGCGGACCGCTTCTGGAACGGCCCGCGCGAGGCCCGCCGCAACCTGACGCGCGACCAGATCGAGCGCTGGGAGGACCAGCGCTGGCGGCGCCAGGGCTGGCGCAGCTACCCGTACTGACTCACGCATAGGCCGCCACGCGCCCGCGTCCGCGCCGGCGCAGCACCAGCCAGCCGGCGATGGCGATGGTCACCATGTTCCAGGCGATGCCGTTCACCACGGCGGCGCTGTAGGAGCCGGTGAGGTCGAAGGCGAGGCCGGACATCCAGCCGCCGATCGCCATGCCGACCAGCGTGGCCGACAGGGCGATGCCGACCCGCACGCCCACCTCCTTCGCCGGGACATTCTCCCGCACGATGACGGCGTAGGTGGAGACGATGCCGCCCTGGAACAGGCCGAAAATGCCGGACACGACATAGAGCGAGACCAGCCCGTCGAAGGGCAGGAACAGGGCCAGCGCCACCGCCTGCAGGGACGCCGCCAGCAGCAGCGTCGCCACGCTGCCGATGCGGTCCAGGATGACCCCGAAGGCGAGGCGGCTGACCACGCCGCAGGCCAGCATGACCGACAGCATCTCCGCGCCCCGCGCCGGGCCGTAGCCGAGATCGACGCAATAGGCGACGATATGCACCTGCGGCATGGCCATGGCGATGCAGCAGGCGATGCCGGCGACGGCCAGCAGGGTCTGCAGCGTGTTGGGGGCGAGGCCGAGCGGCGCGCCCGCGGCACCGGCGCCCGCCGCCGGGGCGGGGTCCTGCAGCGGCGCCGGGCGGCGCAGCAGCAGCGCCAGCGGCAGCATCAGCAGCGGCAGGGCGATGCCGATGATCAGGTGCGTGGTGCGCCAGCCATAGGTGTCGATGCCGGCCTGGATCAGCGGCGGCCAGACCGCGCCCGCGAAGTAGTTGCCGCTGGCCGCGAGCGACACGGCGAAGCCCCGCCGCCGCCGGAACCACAGCGAGATGTCGGCGACCACCGGCCCGAAGGTGGCGCAGCTGCCCAGCAGCCCGATCAGCGCGCCATGGATGATGGCGAACTGCATCATGGTGGCTGCCTGGGCGGACAGCGCATAGCCCGCGGCCAGGCACACCGTGCCCAGCAGGACCGGCGCCATGACGCCGAAGCGGTCGGCCAACCGCCCCATCAGCACGCCGCCGACGGCGAAGCCGAGCGTGGTCAGCGTATAGGGCAAGGAGGCATCGGCCCGCGCCACGCCGAATTCCGCCTGCACCGCCGGCAAGGCCACCACGATGGACCACAGGCCGACCCCGCCCAGCGTGCTGAGCGCGAGCGAGGCGGCAAGCCGCATCCAGGCATGACGGCTGTCCACGCCGGATTCGGCATGGGGTGCGGCTGGCATATGGTTCCTCCCGGCGCGGATCCGCCGCGCCGCAGGAAAGCAGCCGGGGGGCGATCGCGCCAGCCCATGGCGTGATCGCCCCCCGGCCGGCACGGGCGGCCGAACGTGCGCCCCGCCTCATTGCGCGTGGCCGAGCCGCCGAAAGCGGGGCCTGCGATCCCGCCTCAGTCCACCCGGGCGCCGGACGCACGGATCAGCGGCGCCAGCCGTGCTTCCTGCGCCGCGCGGTAGCGCAGGATGTCCTCGGTCGTGGTCCACCAGGGCTCGGCACCGAGGTCGCGATAGGCGCGGATCAGCCCCTCGCTCTCCAGCGCCCGCCGGGACAGCGCGTTCATCCGCGCCACCATCGCCGGCGGCAGGCCGGCCGGGGCGGAAAGGCAGGTCCAGGACACCACGTCGAAGCCGGGCAGGAATTCGGCCAGGGACGGGATCTCCGGCGCCACCGGGCTGCGCTGCGCCGAGGTGACGGCCAGCGGCCGCACCTGCCCCTGGCGCGACAGCGCCAGCGTGCCAGGGATGTTGTCGAACATCATCTGGATGCGCCCGGCGACGAGGTCGAGCTGCGCCGGCGCGCTGCCGCGATAGGGCACATGCACCAGCTCCACCCCGGCCAGCTGGTTGAACATCGCGCCCGAGAGATGCAGCGTCGTCCCCGCCCCGGCGGACCCGTAGGTGAGCTTCCCGGGCTCGGCCTTCGCCAGCGCGATCAGCTCCGGCACCGTCCGCGCCGGCAGGGAAAGCGTCACCGCCAGCAGGTTCGGCAGCTGCCAGAGGCCGCCGGCAAGGGTGAAGTCCTTCGCCGGGTCGAAGGGCAGCGAGGCATAGAGCGTCGGCGCGATGGCATGCGACGCGATGCCGCCCAGCCCGATGGTGTAGCCATCCGGCGTGGATTTCGCGATGGCATCGGCGCCGACGTTGCCGCCCGAGCCGCTGCGGTTCTCGACGACGAATTGCTGGCCGGTGATCTCCGACATGCGGGCGCACCAGAGGCGCGACAGCGTGTCGGTCGGGCCGCCGGGCGGATAGGGGTTGATGTAACGCACCGGGCGGTTCGGCCAGTCGCTGCCCTGGGCGCGTACGACCGCGGGCGCGCCCAGCATGGCCGCCAGCATGGCACGGCGCGCCAGCACGATTCGTCTCATCTCGTTTCCTCCGACTTGACGGGGGCTTTGCCCCCTTCGCCCCCCGCCCCGGGACCCCATCGGCGATGCGAAGCCGCGTCGATGGGACTCGCAGCGGCCGAAAGGCCCTTGGAACCCCCGGGTCAGTCCACCTGCGCGCCGGTGGCCTGGATGATCGGGGCGAAGGCACGCTCCTCGGCGGCGCGGAACTCGGCGAACTCCTCCGGCGTGGCGGGCCAGACCGTGGCGCCGTTGTCCTGGAACTTCGTCGCCAGGTCCTGGGTCGCCAGCGCCTGGCGGGTCAGCGCGGCGATGCGCTGCACCAGCGGCGCCGGCAGGCCGGCCGGCGCCATCACCCCGGCCCAGGAGGTGATGGCGAAGCCCGGCAGGAATTCCGCCATGGTCGGGATCTCCGGCGCCTGCGGGCTGCGCTGCGCGCCGGTCACCGCCAGCGCCCGAACCTTGCCATCCCGCGCCGAGGCCAGCGCCTGCGGGATATTGTCGAAGATCATGTGCACGCGCCCGCCCAGCAGGTCCACATGCGCCGGCGCGCCGCCGCGATAGGGCACATGGATCATGTCCAGCCCGGCCTGCGCGGCGAATTTCGCGCCCGAGAGATGCACCGTGGTGCCGGAGCCGGAGGAGGCGTAGCTGAACCTGCCCGGGTTGGCCTTCACCAGCGCGATCAGCTCCGGCACCGTCCGCGCCGGCACGTCGTTGTTCACCACCAGCAGGTTCGGCAGCTGCCACAGCCCGCCCAGATAGGCGAAGTCGCGGGTGGGGTCGAAGGGCAGCCGGCGGTACAGCGTGGGGGAGATGGCCAGCGCCGAGACCGAAGCGAGGCCGATGGTCCGGCCATCGGGCGTCGCGCGCGCGATCGCCTCCGTCCCCACATTGCCGCCGGAGCCGCTGCGGTTCTCCACCACGAACTGCTCGCCGGTCAGCGTTGCCATCGCCTGGCACCAGATGCGGGACAGGATGTCGGTGCCGCCGCCGGGCGGGAAGACGCCGATGAAGCGGATCGGCCCGTTGGGCCACTGGCCCTGCGCCAGCGCCGGCGCCGCCAGCGCCGCCAACCCCATGCCCAGCACCGCCCGGCGCGTGGGCCGCATGCCTGCCGCCATCCGCTTCCCCCTCCCCTCGCCGGCTTGCCGCCGGTTCCGATGCGATGATGTTGCCGCAGCGGCACGCAATCGCAAGGATGGGCCCAGGTGACAGGGCGCGGCGGACAGGCTTCCATCTCCGGCAAGGAAACGACCCCGAGGAGGCCCGTCCATGTCCGTCACCCCGCGCGGCCGGCGGCCGCTGCTCGCCGCCGGCCTCGCCGCGCTCGCCACCCCCCTGGCTGCCCCCGCCCTCGCCCAGCCGCGCTGGCAGCCGGACCGGCCGATCCGCTGGATCGTCGCCTATGCCCCCGGCGGCGGGTCGGACATGCTGGCGCGGCTGGTGGGGGCGGAATTGTCCAGGGGCCTCGGCCAGCCGGTGCTGGTGGAGAACCGGCCGGGCGCCGGCGCCACCCTCGGCGCCGATGCCGCGGCCAAGGCACCGCCCGACGGGCTGACCGTCTTCAGCGGCGACAGCGGCAGCATGATGAACAACATCGCGCTGTTCCGCCGCCTGCCCTACGACCCGGTGAAGGATTTCCGCGGCATCGGCCTGTTCGCCGACTTCCCGCTGGTGGTCGCGGTGCCGGCGAATTCCCGCTTCCGGACGATCGCCGACTACATCGCCGCGGCGAAGGCCGATCCGGGCGGCGTCGCCTGCGGCACGCCCGGCGTCGGCAGCCCGCACCACATGGCGGTGGAACGCTTCCAGCGGGAGGCGGCGATCAAGCTCAACCTCATCCCCTATCGCGGCGGCGCGCCGGGGGTGAACGACCTGCTGGCCGGCACGCTGGACAGCATGATGGTGGACGTCGCCTCGGCCGGCGGCCCGCTGCGCGGCGGCCAGGTGCGGGCGCTGGCGACCACCATGACGGAACGCTGGCGGACGCTGACGGAGGTGCCCACCCTGCGGGAGGCCGGGCTGCCCGAGTATCGCGCGCCGGTCTGGATGGGCCTGGTGGTGCCGGCCGCGACGCCGGAGCCGGCGGTGCGCCGCCTGGGCGAGGAACTGGCCCGCGTCATGGCCGACCCCGCCATCCGCAACCGCATGGTCGAGATCGGGGTGGAGCCGCTGACCTCGACCCCGACCGAATTCGACGCCCTGATGGCGCGCGACCGCGCCTACTGGGTGCCGCTGATCCGCGAGCTTGGCATCACGCTGGAGGGCTGAGCATGGCGATCCCGGACAGCGACATCGATCCCTTCTGCGCGGAGTTCTTCGAGGACCCGCACCCGGCGCAGGAGGCGCTGCGGGAGGCCGGGCCGGTGGTGCGGCTGACGCGCTACGGCATCCTGGCGGTGGCGCGGCATGCCGAGGTCAAGTCGGTGCTGGACGACTGGCAGGCCTTCACCTCCGCCCGCGGCGTCGGCATCCAGGACTTCGCGAAGGAGCAGCCGGCGCGGCCGCCCTCCATCGTGCTGGAGACCGACCCGCCGCTGCATGACCGCACGCGCCGGGTGCAGGCCCGCGTCCTCTCGCCCGCCGCCATCGCCGCGCTGCGGGAGGGCTTCACGGCGGCGGCCGAGGCGCTGGCCGACCGGCTGCTGCAGCAGCGGGAATTCGACGCCATCCCCGCCTTGGCCGAGGCCTATCCGCTAGAGGTCTTCCCCGACGCCATGGGCATGCCGCGGGAGAACCGGCACCATTTGCTGCCCTGGGGCAACCTGGTCTTCAACAGCTTCGGCCCGAAAAACGAGTACCTGGCGGCGGCGATCGACGGTGCGAAGGACGCGACGCCCTGGGTGTTCGAGCAGTCGAAGCGCGAGAACCTGACCGCGACGGGCTTCGGCGCCGGCATCCATGCGGCGGCCGATACCGGCGACCTGACGGCGGAGGAGACGCCGCAGGTGGTGCGCTCCGTCCTCACCGCCGGCGTCGACACCACGGTCAGCGGCATCGGCGCTGCGGTCTATTGCCTCGCCCGCTATCCCGCCGAATTCGCCCGGCTGCGCGCCGACCCGAAGCTGGCGCGCAACGCCTTCGAGGAAGCGGTGCGCTACGAAAGCCCGGTGCAGACCTTCTTCCGCACCGCGACGCGCGAGGTGGACCTGGGCGGGGCGACGGTGCCGGAGGGGTCGAAGGTGCTGATGTTCCTCGGCGCCGCCAACCGCGACCCGCGGAAATGGGACAGGCCGGACGACTACGACATCGGCCGCCGCACGGTCGGGCATGTCGGCTTCGGCAGCGGCATCCATGCCTGCGTCGGCATGGCGCTGGCGCGGCTGGAGGGCGAATGCGTGCTGGCGGCGCTGGCGAAGCGCGCCACCCGCATCGAGATCACCGGCGAACCGCGCCGGCGCTACAACAACACGCTGCGCGGCCTGGCAAGCCTGCCGGTGCGGCTGCACGCGGCCTGACCGGAAGGGGGCTTCGCCCCTTTCGCGGGGTTCTGGGGCAGCGCCCCGGACGGTTCAGCGCGGCGCCTGTCGGGCCTGCGGCGCCGCCTGCGGCGAGTATTGCGGATAGGGCCGCGGGTAGATCACCGCCTCCTTCGGCCCGGGCGGCCGCGGCGGCCCGGCCCGGCCGCAGGCGGCCAGCGTGCCGAGCGCGAGCAGGACCAGCAGCAGCCGGGTCATGCCAGCCGCTCCCGCCACTCGGCCGCCATGCGGCGGACATTGTCCGGCGCGGTGCCGCCGAAGGAGGTGCGGGAGGCGACGGAGGCCTGCACCGTCAGCACGCCGAAGATGCCGTCTTGGATGCGCGGCTCCTCCGCCTGCATCTCCGCCAGCGTGAGGCCCGCCAGGTCGCAGCCCTTCGCCTCGGCCTTCGCCACCAGGCGGCCGGTGACGTGGTGGGCGTCGCGGAAGGGCATCTTCAGTTCGCGCACCAGCCAGTCGGCGAGGTCGGTGGCGGTGGAGAAGCCGGCGCCCGCCGCCGCCTCCAGCCGCGCGACGTCGGGTTTCATGTCCCGCACCATGCCGGCGGTGGCGGCGAGGCAGAGCGTGAGGTTCTCGGCGGCGTCGAAGATGCCCTCCTTGTCCTCCTGCATGTCCTTGAAATATGTCAGCGCCAGGCCTTTCAGCACGGTCAGCATCCCGACCAGGGCGCCGTTGATGCGGCCGGTCTTGCCACGGACCAGCTCCGCCGCGTCCGGGTTGCGCTTCTGCGGCATGATGCTGCTGCCGGTGGTGAAGGCATCGCTCAGCTTGACGAAGCCGAAATAGGGGTTGGTCCAGATCACCACCTCCTCCGCGAAGCGCGAGAGATGGGTGGCGCACATGGCGCAGCAGAACAGGAATTCCGCGGCGAAGTCGCGCGACGCCACGCTGTCCAGGCTGTTACGCGTCGGCCCGTCGAAGCCCAGCGCCTTCGCGGTCATGTGCCGGTCGATCGGGAAGCCGGTGCCGGCGAGCGCCGCGGCCCCCAGCGGGCTCTCGTTCATGCGCGCCCGCGCGTCCCGCAGGCGCGAAAGGTCGCGCGACAGCATCTCGACATAGGCCAGCAGGTGGTGGCCCAGGGTGACGGGCTGCGCCGGCTGCAGATGGGTGAAGCCGGGCATGACCGTCGCGGCATGCTCCTCCGCCCGGGCCACCAGGGCGCGCATCACGTCCTCGACCTGGGCCGAGAGGCCGTCGATGGCGTCCCGCACCCACAGCCGGACATCCAGCGCCACCTGGTCGTTCCGGCTGCGGCCGGTGTGCAGCCGCTTGCCCGCCTCCCCGATCGCCTGGGTGAGGCGGGCCTCGATGTTCATGTGGATGTCCTCGAGGCCCTCGTCCCAGGGGAAGTCCCCGGCCTCGATCCGGCGCGCGATCTCCGCCAGGCCCTGGCGGATCGCCGCCTCGTCCTCGCTTGCGATGATCCCGACGCGGGCCAACATGGCGGCGTGCGCGAGGCTGCCGGCGATGTCCTGCCGCCACAGCTTGCGGTCGAAGCCGATGGAGGCGTTGATCGCCTGCATGATGGCGGAGGGTCCGGCGGCGAAGCGGCCGCCCCATTGGGAGTTGTTCGTGGTGCCTTCGGACACGTTGGCTGCGCTTTCCGGTCTGGCGATGCCCCGCCGGGGGCTGATCCTGGCGGCCGGGACCCTAGCGGCGGCGCCCATGGCGCGCAAAGCCCGGGCCGCCGGCCGGCTGATGGAGGCCGAGCCCAAGCCCCTGCCCGACCTGACCTTCACCGATGCAGAGGGCAAGGCGCACCGCCCGGCCGACTTCCCCGGTCATGGGCTGGTGATCAACCTCTGGGCGACCTGGTGCGCGCCCTGCGTGGCCGAGATGCCGGCGCTCGACCGCGCCCAGGCGGCGCTGGCGGCGGACCGCATCACGGTGCTCGCCCTGTCCTCCGACCGCGGCGGGCGGGCGGCGGTGGAGCCCTTCTACCGCGACAAGCGCATCGCCCGGCTCGGGCTGTGGCTGGACCCGCGCGGCGCCGCCGGCCGGGCGCTGGGCGTGCGCGGCCTGCCGACCACGGTCATCGTCGACCGAGAGGGTCGGGAACGGGCGCGGCTGGAGGGCGAGGCGGCCTGGGACACGCCGGAGATGCTGGCGGCGGTGCGCCGGCTGGTCGGCCCGCTCCCGCAGGACCAGGCGCGCAGCTGAGGGCGACCGCGAGCACCGCAAGGGCGCCCCGGCGCCGGGCGCTGCACGCCGGGGATGCGTGGAGCCATGCCGACCGGCCCGGGCGGGCATGCCCCGGTGGCCCGCCCCGCCTTCGGAGCGGCATCCTGCCGGAGCGGATCATGGCTCCGGCTCGGTCGCCGCCGTTCCGTCCGCGCCGCGCGGCATGCTGCGGCCGGCTGGTCCCGCCGCGATCCGCGGGGGCCGTCGAAGGCCGGGCCGACCCAGGCGGCGTAGCCTTGCCGCCGCGGCGCGATCGGCGTCAGGCCGGGCGGCGCGGGACGACGATGTTCGGGACGATGACCTGCACCGGCTCGCCCTTCTGGTTCAGCGTCGTGCACTGCACGCGCAGCATGCCCTGGGTCGGCTTGCTGCGGCTCGGCACCACCTCCAGCACCTCGCTCACCACCGTCAGCACGTCGCCCGGCCGCACCGGGCGCGGCCATTCCACCTTCTCCATCCGGCCGCCGATCACGCCCCAGGCCGGGCGGAAGTCGCTGTCGACGATCAGCCGCATGGTGATGCCCGCGGTGTGCCAGCCGCTGGCCGCCAGGCCGCCGAACAGCGTGGACTTCGCCGCCTCGGCATCCAGGTGGAAGGGCTGCGGGTCGTAGCGCTTCGCGTAGTCCAGGATCTCCGCCTCGGTCACCGCATAGGTGGGGGAACGGAAGACCTGCCCAGCCGCGAAATCCTCCAGGTACATGCGTTCCATCGCCGCGCTTCCCCTGCCCTGCCTCAGGCCCCCCTTGCCCCGCGCCGGCACCAGAGCGCAAGCGCGAGCACGCCGAGCGCCGCGACCAGGAAGCTCGGCCGGTAGCCGATCAGGGTGAGGCCGAGGCCGAAGCCGAGCGACCCGGCGCTCTGCCCGAGGAAGAGCGCGAGGGCGAAGGCGCCGACCGCGGTGCCGCGCGCCTCCGGCAGCGCCTCGGTCGAGAGCGTCTGCAGCACCCCGTGGAACATGTAGAAGCAGAGGCCGAGCGCCACCTGCACCAGCGCCACCGTACCCCAGCCCGGCGCCACGGCCAGCAGGGCCAGCAGCACGGCGAGGCCGCCGCCGCCCAGCGTCAGCAGCCCCCGCTCCCCGAAGCGGCGCAGCAGCGGCCGGGCGAAGCGGGTATAGCCGAAGGCGCCGATCCCGAAGCCGGCGACGATCAGCCCGGCCTCGGCGGCGTTGCGGCCGAAGACCTCGATGAGGAAGGAGCCGGTGAAGGGGAAGGCGCCGCCGAAGAGAAGGGCGCCGTCGAGGAAGGCGACCGCCATCAGCCAGCGGCCGGACGGCTTCCTGAGCAGGTCGAGATAGGCCGCCATGCCGCGGCCGCCGCCGCCACCCCCCTCGGCGCGCCAGAGCGCCGGGCCCAGCCGCCAGGCCAGCAGCCCGCCGACGCCCAGCGCCAACAGGCCGAGCACGAGGAAGGGCACGCGCCAGCCAGCATATTCCGCCAGCACGCCGGACACCGGGCCGGCCAGCAGCTGCGCCATGACCATGCCAGTCAGGAAGCGGCTGATGGTCACTTGGCGCTCGGCATAGGGGACGCTGTCGGCGACATGCGCCATCAGCAGCGGGATGACGGCGCCCGCGACGCAGCCGCAGAAGGCGCGCAGCGCGACCAGCCCGGCCAGGCCGGTCACCCAGGCGCTGGCCAGCAGGCCGAGGCCGAACAGCAGCACCGCCAGGCAGGCGATCCGCACCTTGCCCATCCGGTCGCCGAGCGGCCCGGCGATCAGCTGCACCAGGCCATAGGGCAGGACGAAGCCGGCGACGAGGGCGGTCGCCTCCGCCACCGTCACGCCGAGATCGGCGGCGATGAGCGGCAGCAGCGGGTCCAGCATCCGCATGCCGGCGCCGGTGGTGAAGCCCGCGAGGGCGAAGAGGGCGATGGGGATGGCGCCGGGCATGCCGGCCGGAGTGGGCGCGGTGGGCGGGCCGGTCAAGCCGGGGGGGGGCGCCGCGGGCCCTGGCGCCGCGCCCCGGCAGTGTGCCGGCCCGCGGTACCGCCCCCCATGGGGCGACGGCCGGGCGCCGAGGGATGACGCGGCCGACGGCGCCGGCCCGCGCCGGCCTGTCAGGCCTCCATGCCGCCATGCTTCTTCAGCAGCCCGTCGAGCCGCTCGCGGTCGGCGCGCGGGACTTCCAGCCGCATCATCACGCGGTCGTCGTCCAGCGCGATGTCGGCGCTGCGGCGATCGATCGGCCCCTCGCGGACCACCGCCTCCAGCGCGAGCTTGGCGGTCTCGCTGTCCGGAAAGCGCAGCGACAGAGTCACGCCGTCTACGGAAGGCGCCGGCCGCGAATCCTTCGGCTGCATCATCGTCTCGGGCGCCACGGCGCGCGACCCCTGGGAGGTCGTGTGGGCGACCGGGTCGCTGGCCGGGAAGGTCTGCTCCACCCCGGTCTCGACATTCGCATCGGAGGTATGCTCGGGCCGCGTCGTGCCCGCTGCGGTGTGGCTGGCCATGCTGGGATCCCCCTTCGCCGCGTCGGTCCGCATCCACCGGTGAACACGTCGCCGCGGCGCCTGTCTTGAAGCGCCGGGTCGCGCCGCGGGGCGCATCGCGCCCCCTGACGGGTCCCTTGGGCTGGCCGAACGCGCGAATCCGGCGCGGGTTCGGCCGCCGGCCCGCGGGGACGGCCCCCGCCCGCCGCAGGGCTGCCGGCCGGGTCGGGGTGCGGCGCCGGCAGCCCGATCCGGGCCTGCAAGCCACGCCCGGTCATGCCCATCGGAGTTGGATCGGTGCCCGGGGACCGGTCGTCCCGCGGCGCCGGTCAGCCGGCCGGGACGAGGAAGACGTAGTCCGCAGTGTAGGGCACCGGCCGCAGCGCGCCTGCCGTGGTGCAGGGCCCGGTCAGCACGCCGCCCTGCGTCGCCAGCCGCTGGATCGCCACCACCGCGGCGAAGCGCCCGGTGCCGGGCGCGGCGGGCTCCAGCCGCAGCAGCGGGATGTCGGCGGCCGTCGCGCCGGGCGCCGAGCCGGTGGCGCGGGCGGTCAGCAGGCTGCCATCGGCAAGCTGCCAGGCTGGCCCGGCAAAATGCCGCCCGACCGTCGTGCCGTCCTGCAGCAGGGTGGCGACCGGCTCGCGGAACCGCCAGGCGAGCCCGCCTGCGGCATCCGGCCGGCATTCATGGATCTGCGCGCCGGCCGCCTGCAGCGTCAGCGCCGCCCGGGCGCCCGGCACCGCGACGGTCTCCGGCGGGACGCCCTGCGCCCGCAGGGCGGGCGGCATCGCCAGCAGGGCAAGGAACGGCAGGGCAAGGTTTCGCAGGACGATCATGGCGGCGTCTCCCCGGCGCCGCGACGGCGGCGTTCCCCCAGGGTTCGGCCCTGGCATGGGCGAGGTTGCGCCGGGCATCCGCGGCGGGGGCGAGCCGGCGCCGCGTAGCACCCTGGGCAGCCGGGCCGGCGCGCGCCGGTCGAGGCCGGGGCGACGATCAACGTCGGGACCAACCGACGGTTGGAAACGCGCGGCCGCGCCGGTGCCGGATCGCGCCGGCGGGCCATCCTGCACGACCTCTCAGGCCGCCAGTTCCTCCAACGGCCAGCGCGGCCGCGGCGCATGGCCAAGCTCGTCGGTGAGGCCGCGGCGCAGCCGCTCGATCCCCGCCCAGGCCACCATGACGGCATTGTCGGTGCAAAGCCGGATGGGCGGCGCCACCAGCGGCAAGCCGTGCCTCGCGGCCGCGCCGGCCAGGGCCGCCCGCACCGCCTGGTTGGCGGCGACGCCGCCGGCGACGACCAGCGCAGTCGCGCCGGGGACCATGGCGATGGCATGCGCGGCGCGGTCGGCCAGCACCGCGGCGACCGCGGCCTGGAAGCCGGCGGCGATGTCGGCCTTCCCCTGCCCGGTCAGCGGCCCGCGCGCCACCGCCTGGGCGACCGCGGTCTTCAGGCCGGACCAGGAGAAGTCGCAGCCCGGCCGCCCCAGCAGTGGCCGCGGCAGCGGCACCGCGGCCGGGTCGCCCTGGGTCGCCAGCCGTTCCAGCGCCGGCCCGCCCGGCCAGGGCAGGCCGAGCAGCTTGGCGGATTTGTCGAAGGCCTCGCCCACCGCGTCGTCGAGCGTGGTGCCGAGGCGGCGGTAGCGCCCCACCCCCTCCACCGCGACGCATTGGCAATGCCCGCCGGAGAGCAGCAGCAGCAGGTAGGGGAAGCGCACTGGCCCGGCGTGGCGTCCATCGCCCGCCGCCGGCAAGGCATCCCGCCCGCGCGCCTCCGGCAAGACGGCCAGCACCGCCGCCGGCAGGATGCCGGGCAGCGTCGCGGTCAGCGCATGCGCCTCCAGGTGGTTGACCGCGACGAAGGGGAGCCCATGGGCGATGGCGATGCCCTTGCCGAGGGTCGCACCGACGATCAGCCCGCCGATCAGCCCGGGGCCGGAGGTCGCGGCGATGCCCGCGAGGTCGCCATAGCCGAGCCCGGCGCGGTCCATGACCTGCGCGACCAGGCGCGGCAGATGCTCGAGATGCGCCCGCGCCGCGATCTCCGGCACCACGCCGCCGAAGCGGGCATGCTCCTCCTGCTGGCTCAGCACCGCCTCGGCCAGGATCGTGCCGTCGGCGCGCAGGACCGCCGCCGCGGTCTCGTCGCAGCTCGATTCCAGGCCCAGCACGATGGCGTCGTCCCGCATCCTGCCTCCTCGCGGCCCCGGCGCGGGGCGGTTCCCGCCCGGCGGCCGCTGTTCTATGACAGGCGCATGCCCACCGGTCATCACCCCGCCGCGATGCCTGAGCATGGTCGTGGCCTGCCGCTCCGGGTCGGGACGCGCGGCTCGCCCCTCGCCCTCTGGCAGACGCGGCATTTCCTGTCGATCGTCACCGCCCTCTGCCCCGTCCTGCGCGACGCGCAGGCCTTCGAGGAGCATGTGATCGCCACCTCGGGCGACCGCATCCAGGACCGCCGCCTGGCGGATATCGGCGGCAAGGGCCTGTTCGCCAAGGAGATCCACGAGGCGCTGCTCGACCGCCGAATCGATTTCGCGGTGCACAGCCTGAAGGACCTGGAGACGGAGATGCCGCCCGGCATCGTCCTCGCCTGCACCCTGAAGCGGGAGGATGCGCGGGACGCGATCATCCTCGGCCCCGGCTGCGCCGCGCCCGACCCGGCCGATCCCTATGCCTGCCTGCCGGCCGGGGCGGTGATCGGCACCGCCTCCGTCCGGCGGCAGAGCCAGATCCTCTTCGCCCGGCCCGATCTCCGCTGCGGGATGATCCGCGGCAATGTCCAGACGCGGCTGTCGCGGGTCCGCGGCGGGGAGTTCGCCGCCAGCCTGCTGGCGCTCGCGGGCCTGAAGCGGCTGGGGCTGCAGGGGGAGGCGGCGGTGGTCCTGGACGCGGAGGCGATGGTCCCCGCCGCCGGCCAGGGGATCGTCGGCATCACCGTGCGGGAGAGTGACGAGGCGCTGCGCGAATTGCTCTCGGCCATCGAGGACCGCGAGGCGGCGGCGGTCAGCCGGGCGGAGCGCGCCTTCCTCGGTGCCCTCGATGGGTCCTGCCGCACCCCGATCGGCGGCCATGCCCGGCTGCTGCCGGGGGGCGAGCTGCACCTGACCGGCCTGGTCGCCCGGCCGGATGGCAGCTTCCTGCTGAAGCGCGCCCTCACCGGCCCGGCGCCGGAGGCCGAGCGCCTGGGCCGCGAGCTGGGCCGCAGCCTGCGCGCCGACAGCCCCGCCGATCTCTTCGCCTGATGGCAGACCCGTGGGTTCCAGGGGCCCTCCGGCCCCTGGCGGGGGAGGATCCGGGAGGGGGCCTGGCCCTGTCCCGGCCCGCGCGCTGATGCCGGCCGGCGTGCTGGTGACGCGCCCCGAGCCCGGCGCGGCCGAGACGGCGCGGCGCGTCGCGGCACTCGGCTTCCAGCCGATCCTGGCGCCTGCCCTGGTGCTGGCGCCGCGCGCCTTCGCCCCGGTGCCGGCGCAGGCGCTGCTGCTGACCAGCCGCGCCGCCGCCCGCGCCGTGCCGGTCTCCGATGCCCGCGTCCTGGCGGTGGGCGAGGCGACGGCGGAGGAGGCGCGGGCCCGCGGCTTCGCCCGGGTCGAGGCCGCCGCCGGCGATGCCGCAGCGCTGGCGGATCATGCCGCCGCCCGGCTCGACCCGGCCGCCGGCCCGCTGCTGCTGGCGGTGGGCGAAGGCTATGGCGCGGAGCTTGCCGCCGATCTGCGCGGCCGGGGCTTCCGGGTGCTGCGCCGGATCGCCTATGCCGCGCGGCCGGCCGCGACGCTGCCGGCGGAGGCGGTTGCCGCATTGCAGAAGGACGGCGCGGTCGTTGCCGTGCTGTTCTTCTCGCCCCGCTCGGCGGGCTGTGCCATTTCACTCCTCAAAGCCTCCGGCCTCGGCGCCGCGGCGGCTGGGCTGGAGGCCCTGGCGATCAGCCCACGGGTGGCCGAGGCCGCCGCCCGCGCGATCTCCCCCTTCGCCTGGCGCGCGGTACGGGTGGCCGGTCGGCCCGACCAGGACGCATTGTTGGCATTGCTCGGACCCGGGTAGGCTGGACCGCATGAGCGAGACATCGAAGGACACACCCCCTCGGGACACCCCGGGGGGAAGCCAGCCGGCGCCGCCGGTGGCCCGCAATTCGCCGCTGGACCCGCCGGCGCCGCGCCGGCTGGATCCGGCCGCCATCATGATCGGCGTCGGCGGCGTGGTGCTGCTGGTGGCGCTGTGGTGGCTGCTGAACACCCCCCGCTCGACCAGCGAGGCGGCGGTGGACCCGGCCCGCGTCGCCCAGCTCGAGCAGCGGCTGAGCACGCTCGAGGGCGTGCGCGGCGAGCTTGGCACCCTGACCGGGCGGGTGAACGCGCTGTCCGCCGTGGAAGGCCGGGTGCAGGCGCTGGAGACGCGGCCCACCCCGGCGATCCCGGACATCCGGCCGCTGGAACAGCAGGTGACCGCGCTGGGCGAGCGCGCCGCGACCAATGACCGCCGGCTGGGCGTGCTGGAAGGCCGGCCGGTGCCCGACACTGCCGGCTTCGCCCAGCGCACGGCGCTGGACGCGCTGGCGGCGCGGCTGGACCAGGTCGCCGCCGCGGAGCAGCGGCAGGAGGCCGAGATCGCCCGCCGCCTGCAGGAGGCCGAGCAGGCCGGCCGGCAGCGCGAGCAGGCGGCCGCCCAAGCGGTGCAGCAGCGGCTGCAGGAGGCAGCCCAGACCGACCAGCAGCGGGAACAGGCGGCGCTGCAGGGGATCCAGCAGCGACTGCAGGCGCTGGAAGCGTCCCTGACCCAGAAGCTGGCGGCGGTGGAGCAGGCGCAGGCGGCGGTGAGGACGCAGCTGGACCGCGCGGCGCGGCAGGCGGCGATCGACCGCGCCCGCGCCGCGCTGGCGGCCGGCCGGCCGCTGGGCGATTCGCTGGGCGGGCTCGGCCAGCCGCCGGCGGCGCT
>NZ_SMOA01000003.1 GCF_004353985.1 Paracraurococcus ruber
CGGCGATCGGCCGCGGCGCGCAGTCCCAGGTCTTCGGCGGCATGAACCTGAACGCCGCCACCGGGCGCGACAGCACCGCGCAGCAGCAGGTGCTGACCATGGGCGGCGCCGCCGGCCGCGGCGCCCGCAACCAGGTGCTCGGCGGCCACAACCTCAACGCCGCCACCGGCAAGGGGTCCTTCGCCGACCAGCAGGTCGTCACCATCGGCGCGCAGTGAGCGCCAGCCCCAGGCGTCCCGGCCCCACCTGAGGGCGCCGGGACGCCCCGACGCGCAACCAGGAGGACTGCGTCATGATGCGTTCCATGCTCGCCGCCGCCGCGCTCGCGCTCTGCACCGCGCTGCCCGCGACGGCGCAGGACCTGGGCGGCGTGCGGCTGCGCGGGCCGGAGGCGGTGCTGGACCGGGTCGAGAGCTTCGACCGCGGTGGCTGCCGCCTGTCCCAGACCAGCGTCAGCCTGGGCGTCAACAAGGCGATCGGCACCGACAGCCGCGCCCGCCAGCAGGTCGCCACCGATGCCGGCGGCGGCTGCCGGCCGCTGGTCAGCACCCAGGCGGCGGTGGGGGTGAACCTGTCGATCGGCCGCCGCGCCCAGGTCGAGCAGTCGGTCGAGGCCAGCGGCCCGGCCGGGCTGCTGGCCACCAACACCCTGGCGCGCGGCGTCAACGTCGCCGCCGGCGCCCGCAGCGCCGCCAGCCAGCGCGTGCTAGCGCAGACCGTGCGGTGAGCCCTTCCGTCCCGGCGCCGCGCCCGGGACGGAGCAATTCCCGTCCGCCGTGCTTTGCCTGTCGGAGAGGAGCCCGCCATGACCCGCCTCCTGCCATTCGCCGCGCTGGCCCTGGCCTGTAGCCTGCTGCCCGCCCGCGCGGAGACGCTGCGCTGCCAGTCGGTGAACGGGAACGTCACCTGCGCCGGATCCGGCGCGGCCAGCTGCCAGCGGGTGGATGGCCGCACGGTCTGCACCTCCGGCCAGGGCGGCATCGTGCAGGAATTCGGCGGCCGTCCCGATGCCGAGGCAGCGCGCCGGCTTGCCGAGCGCAGGCTGCGCATCGAACGCCAGGGACCGGCCGGTGCCCTGACGCTGGAGCGAGAGGGCGGTCGGCTGCGCCTGCGCACGGACCGGCTCGACCTCGATGTCGACGACTGATACCGGCGCAGGAGTCCTGACGTCTGCGCGCCTGTATCGCGCGCCGGGTTGGTGTGGCGGCTGCGCGCCAAACCCAATGATGATGCCGATCAGCACTCATGCTTGCCGGTGTGACGCCGCCCGCGACGAAGCGTCGGCGCCCCGTCGCGGGCCCCACTTCTCCGGCACCAGGAAGCACGGCGGGTGTGGCCCGCGCCACAGCGCGGCGATGCGCCGGGCGGCAGGCTGCCGCCACATCGCAGCAAGGAGGCCCGTCATGACCCGCCGACTGATCCCCGTCTTGGCACTGCTCGCCACCGTCGTGCTGCCCGCCGCTGCGCTGGCGCAGGACAGCGGCGGGCTCGACCTCTCGCCGCAGGCGCTGGCGGTGGGTGGCCCGCGCGGCCTGGCGCGGCCCTTGCCCTTCGTCTTTCCCGGCATCACCGCCGGCGACCTGCAGGCCGGCCCGACGCCGGCGGAGCGGCGGCAGCAGCACCAGCAGCGGATCGCCAAGCTGCGCGGCGATGCCGGGTTCTTGGAAGGCTTCGCCTTCGGCCAGCCGCGGGCGGCCAGCCGCCAGCCGCCGCCCCCGCCGCCCGAACCATCCATCGGCGCCATCATCTTCGACCAGCGCACCCGGGTGGTGAACCGCTTCGAGGCGCCGGTCGCGGTCACCACCGGCAGCAACAACGTGGTGCAGCTGCAGGGCGCGGGCGGGCAGGGACCCACCGCCCAGCAGCAGGTAGTGACCACCGGCGGCCGCACGCTGCGCAACGGCGGCGGCGCGGTGAACGTCATCGGCGGCGACGGGTCCATCGTGCAATCGACGCCGGCTGGCGCATCACGGCCGCGTTGACGCCCGCAGCGGATCACGCCCGGGGCCAGACTAGAGCGGCTTGCGCGCTCTTCTGAACGCGCAAGCCGCTCCATCCTATTGATTGCAGATCTGATTCATGCGTCCGGGCGTTCACGCCCTCCCGCGTTTCGCTCTAGTCCGTTCCGAAGCGGTAGCCCACGCCCGGCTCGGTCCGGATGAGGTGCGCGGCCGGGCCCAGCTTCTGCCGGAGATGACCGACATAGACGCGGAGATATTGCGCGTCCTCGACATGCGCGGGGCCCCAGACGGCGGTCAGCAACTGGCGCTGCGTCACCACGCGGCCATCGCCGCCTCGGACCAGCGCGGCAAGCAGGTCCCATTCGCGCGGCGTCAGCTTCAGCGGTTCGCCGCCATCGACCCGCGCCGTCCTGCGGCCGAAATCCATCTCCAGCGGACCGATCCGGGCCACGCTGTCCGCCGCCGGCGCGGCGGCCGCGCCGGCGCGCCGAAGCGCGGCGCGGATGCGCGCGAGCAATTCGCCGAGCGCGAAAGGCTTCTCCACATAGTCATCCGCGCCGGCATCGAGGGCGGCGACCTTCTCGGCTTCCTGGTCGCGCGCCGAGAGCACGAGCACGGGAACGGCGGTGAAGCCGCGCAGCTTCGGGATCGCCGCCTTCCCGTCGCCATCCGGCAGGCCGAGATCGAGCAGCACCAGGGCCGGTGCCCGTTCGGCTGCCAGGCGGAGGCCTTCCGCGATGGTCGCCGCCCGCAGCGGGGCATAGCCCGCCGCCTCCAGCGCCGGGCCGAGGAAGCGGTGGATCTGCGGCTCGTCATCGACGACGAGGATGCGGGGCGGGTGCAGGGTGCTCATGCGTCCGGAAACCGCACCAGCATCCGCGTCCCGCGGCCCGTTGGCGTCGCCGGGCTTTCCGCCGCGATGCGCCCGCCCATGGCCTGGACGAGGCCGCGGCAGATCGCCAGCCCCAGCCCGGAGCCGGCCGCCACACGGTCGGTGCGGGTGGCGCGGAAGAAGGGGTCGAAGACGCGATGCAGGTCGCCGCGCGGGATGCCGGGCCCGTCATCCTCCACCGCGATCAGCACTTCCGGCCCGTCCCGCCCGATGCGGGCCCGGACCTCGCCGTGCGGGGCGGAGAATTTCAGCGCGTTGTCGAGCAGGTTCGCCAGCACCTGGTCGAGCAGGGCCGGGTCGAGGCGCGGCGCGATGGGGCGGGGACCGAGATCGAGCGACACCTGCCGCCCATGGACGCGGGCGGCGCGGGCGGCAGCGGTCTCCAGCGCCTCGGCCAGGTCCACCGGCTCCCGCCGCGGCGTGATCTGCCGGTTCTCGATCCGCACCATGTCGAGGATGTTGGCGATCCAGCGCGACAGTCGCGCGGTCTCCTCCTCGGCCGTTGCCAGCAGGTCGGCGCGGGTCGCTTCCGACAGGGCGGGGCCGGAGGCGCGGAGGGTGGCGATGGCGCCGCGGATGGAGGTGAGCGGCGTCTTCAGGTCGTGGCCGAGCGAGGTGAGGAGCGCGGTGCGCAACGCCTCGGTCTCCGCCCGCGCCTCGCCATGGGCCCGTTCCTCCATGAGCTCGGCTCGCTCGAGCGCGATGGTGGCCTGGTCGAGCAGCGCGAGCAGCGCCCGGCTGGCCTCCGCATCGGGGATGCCGCCGGCGTCCGGCAGGCGCAGGCCGACGAGGCCCGCCAGCCCGCGCGCCGTGCGCATCGGGCGGAATTGCCAGGCGACCGAGGGCAGCGTGTCCGTGCCGCGCCCGGCCATGCGCCGGTTGGCGGCCGCCCAGCGCGCCGCGGCCATGCTCGCCTCGTCCGGCTCGGCGTCCAGCGGCACGCAGGCGCGCACCACCGGCTCCGGCGCCGCCTCCCCCGGCAGCGGCGGCAGGAGCAGCAGCACGCAGGCGGGTCCGCCGGCGAGCCGCCTGGCTTCCTCGGCGATGGCCTGCACCAGGTCGCCCTTGTCGCCCGCCGCGCCGAGCCGCCGGCTGAACTCGACCAGCCGTCGCAGGCCGGCGACGCGTGCCTGCGCCGCCCGCACCGACCGCCCCAGGCCGCCGGTGGTGCCAGCCAGCAGCAGGGCGACGAGGGCGAAGACCACCACGCCCACCACATCCTGCGGCCCGGCGATGGTCAGGGTGTAGCGCGGCGGCAGGAACAGGAAATTCCAGGCCAGGAACGACAGAGTGGCCGCCAGCCCGCCCTGCACCGGCCCGAATCCAACGGCGGCCGCGACGATCGGCACCAGGTAGAGCATGCCGAGCGCGCCGTCCGGCACCACGCCATCGAAGCCGAGGCCGACCGCCGTCGCCGCCGCGACCAGCGCCGGTGTCGCCGCCCAGCCGGCCCAGGCAGGCAACCCGCGGCGTTCAGGCGGCAGGGAGCGCGGCGCGCCCGCCGGCTCGGGCACCAGGTGCAGGGTGAACTCCGTCGCCCGGCGCAGCAGCACCGCCGACAGCGTCCGCCCGGTGACCCGGCGCCACCATCCCGGCCGGCCACGACCGATGACGAGACGGGTGACGTTGCGCATCCGCGCCTGCCGCAGGATGGTGGCGGGCAGGTCGCTGGCGACCACGGTCTCGGTCTCGGCGCCCAGCGCCTCGGCGAGGCGGAGAGCATGGCCCGGACTGCCGGCGGGATCCGCCGTCGGCTGCTCGACATGCAGCGCGACGAGCGGCGCCTTCAGCGAGTCCGCGATGCGACGGGCTTCCCGCAGGACGATCTCGGCCGAGGGGTCGGCCCCGACCAGCGCCATCACCCGGTCCGCCGTGGGCCAGGGGCCGGCGATGGCATTCGCCCGCATATAGCCAGTGACGTCGGCATCCACCCGCTCCGCCGTCCGGCGCAGTGCCATTTCCCGCAGCGCCGCCAGGTTGCCCTCGCGGAAGAAGCCGCGCAGTGCGCGGTTCGCCTGGTCTGGCCGGTAGATGCGGCCTTGGCGCATGCGTTCGATGAGCTCGGCGGGCGGGATGTCGATCAGCTCGACCGCATCGGCCTCGGCCAGCACCCGGTCGGGCACCGTCTCCGTCACGCGCACGCCGGTGATCCGGGCCACCACCTCCGACAGGCTTTCGAGATGCTGGACATTCATCGTGGTCCAGACCTCGATGCCGGCCTCTCGCAGCTCCTCGACATCCTGCCAGCGCTTCGGGTGGCGGCTGCCGGGCGCGTTGCTATGGGCCAGCTCGTCGAGCAGAAGGATGCCCGGCCGCCGCGCCAGCGCGCCATCCAGGTCGAATTCCTCCAATTCCTGGCCGCGATAGGCGAGGCGAGAGCGCGGCAGGATCGGCAGGTCGCCGATCGCCGCCTGCGTCTCGACCCGGCCATGGGTCTCGACGATGCCGACCAGCACATCGGTGCCGCCTGCCAGGCGGCGTCGCGCCTCCGCCAGCATCTCCATCGTCTTGCCCACGCCCGGGGCGGCGCCGAGGAACACCTTCAGCCGGCCGCGCCCTTCCCGGCGCGCGAGCGTGAGCAGGGCATCCGGGTCGGGGCGGTCGGGTGGCGCCGTCATGGAGGTCCGATAGCAGGACCGATGCGCCGCCGCTCGCGTCTTTACGCGGTCTTTATGCCCGCCGCCCGGTTCACGGATGGAGCCTTTACGCGCCCCGGGCCTACGCCCGGTCCGACCGCATGATCGGAGCTGTGCGTGGTTGACGTTCTCCTGCTGGCGCTCGGCGTCGGCCTGTTCGGCCTGATGGCCGCCTATGTCGCCGGCTGCGGGCGGGTGTGACCGCCATGGCCGAGCTGATCCTTGGCGGTCTCGTGACCGCCGGTCTCCTCCTTTACCTGCTGTGGGCGCTGCTGCGTCCCGAGGACCTCTGATCCCATGACCCTGATCGGCTGGGCGCAGATCGCGCTCGTGCTCGCCGCCGTCGTGGCGGCCGCCATCCCGCTGGCGCGCTACATCGCGGCCGTCGCGGCGGGCCGCGTCACCTTCCTCGCGCCGCTCGAGCGGGCGATCTACGCGGCAGGCGGCGTCGATCCGGCGCGCGGCATGGGCTGGCAAGCCTACACGCTGGCGATGCTGGCGGCGAATGCGATCGGCTTCCTGATCCTGTATGCGCAGTTGCGGCTGCAGGGGCTGTTGCCGTTGAATCCGCAGGGCTTCGACGGGCTTTCGCCCTGGCTCGCCTTCAACACCGCGGTGAGCTTCACCACCAACACGAACTGGCAGGCCTATAGCGGCGAGGCGGCGATGAGCTACCTGAGCCAGATGTGGGGCCTGGCGGTCCACAACTTCACTTCCGCAGCCACCGGCATCGCGCTGGCGCTGGCCGTGGCGCGCGCCTTCGCGGCGGGCGGGCTGAAGGATCTCGGCAATTTCTGGGCGGATTTCGTCCGGATGGCGCTTTACGTGCTGCTGCCGCTGGCCGTGCTGGTGGGGCTCGTCTTCGTGGCCATGGGCATGCCGCAGACCCTCGCCCCCTATGCCGAGGCGACGACGCTGGAAGGCGCGACGCAGACCATCCCGCTCGGCCCAGCCGCCTTCCAGATCGCCATCAAGCATCTGGGCACCAACGGCGGCGGCTTCTTCGGCGTCAACTCTCTGCATCCATTCGAGGGACCTTCGGCGCTGGCGACGGCGCTGCAGACCTGGTGCCAGGCGGTCATTCCCTTCGCCCTGGCGCTGGCTTTCGGCCACATCGTCCGCGATCCCCGGCAGGGCCGCGCGCTGGTGGCGGTGATGCTGACCTATGTCGTCGTCGCCACGGCGATCGTCTACGCCGCCGAAGCCGGGGGCAACCCGCTGCATCTCGCCCTCGGCGTCGACCCCGCCATGGGGAACATGGAAGGCAAGGATCTCCGCTTCGGCCAGGCCCTGGTCGCCCTGTTCACCGCCACCACCACGGGCGCGTCCTGCGGCGCCGTGAACGCCATGTTCGACAGCTTCACGCCGCTCGGCGGCATGATCCCGCTGTTCCTGATCCAGCTTGGCGAGGTGCTGCCGGGTGGTGTCGGCTCGGGGCTCTATGGCATGCTGGTCTTCGCCCTGCTCGCGGTCTTCGTGGCGGGGCTGATGGTCGGGCGCACGCCGGAATACCTCGGCAAGAAGGTGCAGGCGCGGGAGGTGAAGCTGGCGATGCTCGCCGTGCTCGTCCTGCCGGCCGCGATCCTCGGCTTCACGGCGGTGGCGCTGGTGCTGCCCGCGGCGATCGCCTCGATCCAGGACCAGGGGCCGCATGGGCTGACGGAAACGCTCTATGCCTACACCTCGGCCGCCGGCAACAACGGCTCGGCCTTCGGTGGGCTGACCGCCGACACGCCCTGGCTGAACGTGACGCTCGGCATCGCCATGCTGCTCGGCCGCTTCGCCTATGTCGTCCCGGTGATGGCGCTGGCTGGCTCGCTCGCCGCCAAGCCGAAGCTCGCCGCCTCCGCCGGCACCTTCCCGACGCATGGGCCGCTCTTCATCGGCCTGCTGATCGGCGTGATCCTCATCCTTGGCGGGCTGCAGTTCATGCCCGCCCTCGCCCTCGGCCCGGTCGCTGAGCATTTCGTGCTCGCCGCCGGCAAGACCTTCTAGCCGCCCGATGACCGACGCGCCGCAGGCGCACAGGTCTGAATCGGCCGGCCCTTGCTCCAGCCGCCCGATGACCGACGCGCCGCAGGCGCACTGGTCTGGATCGAACGGCATTTCCTTCTGAGGCAGCGCAAGATGGACATGATGCCCACCATCCAGGCCGGGGAGGTCCGCCGCACCACGCGCGGCGGCGCCCTCCTCTCCGGCCCCATCCTCCGGCGCGCGACGCTGGACGCCTTCGCCAAGCTCGATCCGCGCCGCCTGGTGCGGAACCCGGTGATCTTCGTCACCGAGGTCGTGGCGATCCTCGTCACGGTCCTCGCCATCCGCGCCCTGGTGCTCGGGCAAGCCTGGGCCTTCCAGGCCGGCATCGCGGCCTGGCTCTGGCTCACCGTCCTTTTCGCCACATTTGCCGAGGCGGTGGCGGAGGGCCGTGGCCGCGCCCAGGCGGACAGTCTGCGCCGTGCCCGTACCGAGACCCAGGCGAAGCTCCTGCTCCGCAGCGATGACCGCACGCTGTGGCAGCCCCGCGCCGCGACCGAACTGCGTGTCGGCGAACGCGTGCTGGTCGAAGCCGGCGACCTCGTCCCGTCCGATGGGGAGGTGGTGGAGGGGATCGCCAGCGTGAACGAGGCGGCGGTGACCGGCGAAAGCGCGCCGGTGATCCGCGAGAGCGGCGGCGACCGCAGCGCCGTCACCGGCGGCACCCTCGTCGTCTCCGACTGGATCGTGGTGCGCATCACCGCGGCCCCGGGCTCCACCTTCCTCGACCGCATGATCGGCCTGGTGGAGGGCGCGGCGCGGCAGAAGACGCCGAACGAGATCGCGCTCGACATCCTGCTGGCCGGCATGACGATCATCTTCCTGATCGCCGTCGCCACGCTGGTCGGGCTGGCGAGCTGGAACGGTCAGCCGCCGTCCGTCGCGGTGCTGGCGGCGCTGCTGGTCACGCTGATCCCGACGACGATCGGCGGCCTGCTCTCGGCCATAGGCATCGCCGGCATGGACCGGCTGGTGCGCTTCAACGTGCTGGCGACCAGCGGCCGGGCGGTGGAAGCGGCCGGCGACGTGGACGTGCTGCTGCTCGACAAGACCGGGACCATCACCCTCGGCAACCGGCAGGCGGCAGGCTTCATCCCCACATCCGGCGTGACCGAGCGCGAGGTCGCCGAGGCGGCCGTCCTGTCGAGCCTCGCCGACGAGACGCCGGAGGGGCGGTCGATCCTCGCCTTCGCCCGGGAGCGCTTCGGCATCGCCGCGCCGGCAGTGCCGGACGTTGCGCGGGTCATTCCGTTCACGGCGCAGACCCGCATCTCGGGCCTCGACCTGCCGGACGGCGCCTACCGCAAGGGCGCGGTGGATGCGCTGCTGCGCAGCCTGGGTGGCGCAGCGCCGCAGGCGGGCGTCCAGCCCGACGCGCCGCCGGCCATGCGGGAGGCGGTGGACCGCATCGCCCGTGCCGGCGGCACGCCGCTGGCGGTGGCGAAGGACGGGCGGCTGCTCGGCGTCATCGAGCTGAAGGACATCGTGAAGACCGGCATGCGCGCCCGTTTCGACGCGCTGCGCCGCATGGGCATCCGGACGGTGATGGTCACCGGCGACAACCGGCTGACCGCCGCCGCCATCGCCGCCGAAGCCGGGGTGGACGACTTCATCGCCGAGGCGACGCCGGAGGACAAGCTTGCCTATATCCGTCGCGCGCAGGCGGAAGGCCGGCTGGTCGCCATGGCCGGCGACGGCACCAATGACGCGCCGGCGCTGGCCCAGGCCGATGTCGGCCTGGCCATGCAGACCGGCACCCAGGCCGCGCGGGAAGCCGGCAACATGGTCGACCTCGACAGCGACCCGACGAAGCTGATCGAGGTGGTGGAGATCGGCAAGCAGCTGCTGATCACCCGCGGTGCGCTGACCACCTTTTCCATCGCCAACGACGTGGCGAAGTATTTCGCCATCCTGCCGGCGATCTTCGTCGCCTCCTACCCGGAGCTGCAGGCGCTGAACGTCATGCGGCTGGCGAGCCCGGAGAGCGCCATCCTGTCGGCGGTGATCTTCAATGCGCTGATCATCGTCGCCCTGGTGCCGCTGGCGCTGCGCGGCGTCCGCTACGTGCCGGTCGGTGCCGCCGCGCTGCTGCGCCGCAATCTGCTGATCTACGGCCTGGGCGGCATCGTCGCCCCCTTCATCGGCATCAAGATCATCGACGTCCTTCTCGTCCTGCTGGGGCTTGCCTGACCATGATCGCCATTCTCCGCCCCGCCTTCGCGGTGGTCGCACTGCTCACCCTGTTCCTCGGCCTCGCGGTGCCGGTCGGCTTCACCGGCCTCGCCGGCCTGGCCTTCCCGACCCAGGCTGGCGGCAGCCTGGTGCAGCGCGACGGCAAGGTGATCGGCTCCGCGCTCATCGGCCAGGAATTCGCCGGGGCGCGCTACTTCCAGCCGCGCCCCTCGGCGACCACCGAACCGGATCCGGCGACGCCGGGCGCGACCCGGCCGGCGCCCTACAACGCGGCTGCCTCCGCCGCGTCGCAGCTCGGCCCCACCTCGGGGGGGCTGCTGGAGGCGGTGCAGGCGCGCGTCGCGGCGTTCGGGGGCGGCCCGGTGCCTGCGGATGCCGCAACCGCGTCCGGCTCTGGCCTCGACCCGCATATCAGCCCGGACAATGCGGCACGGCAGATCCGCCGGGTCGCCGAGGCCCGCGGCCTGCCGGAGGCGCGCGTGGCGCAACTCGTCGCCCAGCAGACGGAAGGCCGCGAGCTCGGCCTGTTCGGCGAGCCGCGGGTCAATGTGCTGCGGCTGAACCTGGCGCTCGATGCGCTGCGGTAGGGCGGCGCAGGCGGGCGGCGTCGGCGGCAGGCGGCCGCCGACGCCGCGGCTGTCAGCCCAGCTTCATCCGCTCGGCGATCTGCACCGCGTTCAGCGCCGCACCCTTCAGCAGCTGGTCGCCGCACAGGAACAGGTCGAGGCCGCAATCGCCGAAGACTGGATTGGCGCGGATCCGCCCGGCCTCGACAGCATCCTGGCCGGTGGCGGTGATCGGCATCGGGTAGCGCTGCTGCGCGGGGTCGTCCACCAGCTTCACGCCGGCGGCCTTCGCCAGCACGGCACGCGCGGCCTCGGGCGTCACCGGCCGCTCGGTCTCGATCGTGACCGCCTCGGCATGCACCCGGAAGGTGGGGATCCGGACCGCGGTGCAGGAGACCAGCAGATCGGGCATGCCCATGATCTTCCGGCTTTCCCAGGCGACCTTCATCTCCTCCCGCGTGTAGCCGTTCGGCTGGAAGCTATCGATCTGCGGGATGACGTTGAAGGGCAGCGGGTGGGCGAAGACGGAATGGCCGGCCTGGCCGCCTTCCAGCAGCACACGGCGGCTTTCGGCTTCCAGCTCCGCCATGCCTTCGGCGCCGGCGCCGCTGGCCGCCTGATAGGTGGAGACGATCACCCGCTTCAGGCCGAACTCCCGGCGCAGCGGTTCCAGCGCCACGACCAGGATGGCGGTGGTGCAATTCGGGTTGGCGATCAGCTTGTGGCTGCCGATGGCCGCGGCGTTCACTTCCGGCACCACCAGCGGGACATCCGCCTCCAGCCGCAGGGCGGAGGAGTTGTCCACCACCGCCACGCCTTCGGCCGCCAGGCCCCGGGCATGCGCCTTGGCGAAGTCGCCCGACACAGCGAGCAGCGCGAGGTCCAGCCCGCGGGCGGCGGCCGGGGTGAATTCCTCGATCGCCACCTCCCCCCAGGGTGTCGCCTGGCGGGTGCCGGCGCTGCGGGCGGAAGCGAAGAGTTTCAGGTCGGTCACCGGGAAGCGGCGCTTGGCCAGCACCTCCACCAGTTCCTTGCCGACCGCACCCGTAGCCCCGATCACGCCGACCCGCATGACACCCTTTCCTCATATGGGGGATGGGCCGTTTAGCCTGTCGATCACGCGATCGCCACCATTCCTTGGCCATGGCAGCCCTGCGGCGGGGGCCGGACGGCCAGGGCGGTCTGCCCCTTCAGCCGACGCCGCAGGCGGCTCCGGGCCATCGATTGCGCGCCGAGTTCGGGTCGCGTCGCAAGCCACCCTGGCAGATCCGCCGGTCACCATGCGTGCGCGTCCGGTCCACGGCCCGCCACCCACCCGGACACGGTCCTTGTGCCGCCGCGGTGCTTCAGCGGCGGGCCTGGGGCGGCGGAGCGTGACATGGATGGTGCCGTGCAGGATCCGGATCCGCGGCGGGGTCTGTTCCTGGCCAGGTTCGGGCGCCGCCATCATCGATGCGCCTGCCGGGCGTTCGTCCTGGCACCAGGCGGCCGCTGTTCGATCACATCGTTCCCGCCGCCCGCGCGGCCGGCATGAAACGAGACCGCCACCCGATGCCGGGCGGCCCCGTCGTGCCGGAACGGCAGGAACGCCGCGGGGGAGGCCGCATCCATCCGACAGGCGACGGCCTGGCGCGGCCTACGCGCTGCGGCGGACGCGCCGCCCGCCTAGAGCAGATCCGGATCAGGTGAACTCACCTGAGCGGGTGAAGATGCTCGTCGATTCAAATGACTGGAGCGGTTGCCGTGAGCCGTGGCGAACGGAAACCGCTCTAACGCAGCAGCAGCAGCCCAAGTACCCCGCCGCCTGCCAGGACCCAGAGCGGGGAATAGCTGGTCCGCCAGACGAAGACGGTGGAGATGACGACGATCACCAGCGGCAGCAGGCCGAATTGGCTGGATGCCTCGGCCATCACCAACCCGGCGGCCAGCAGCAGGCCGACGGCCACCGGCACCAGCCCGCCCTGGGCCGGCTTCAGCCAGGGTGCGCCGCGAAGGCGGTGGGTCAGGCCGGCGACGCCCCAGGCCAGCACCGCCGCCGGCAGCAGCATGCCCAGCGTCGCCATCGCCATCCCGCCCCAGGAGCCGATGCGCCATCCCATGACGCTGGCCACCAGGATGTTCGGCCCCGGTGCCGCCTGCGCCAGGGCGTAGAGCTGGGCGAAGGTGGCGTCGTCCAGCCAGCCGCGCAGCTCGACCAGCTGTCGGTGCATCTCCGGCAGGACGGCATTTGCCCCGCCCACCGCCACCAGCGACAGGATCCCGAAGGTGAGCAGGATCTGCAGCAGCAGGGTCATCGCGCCGCCTCGTCCCGCAGCAGCAGCCCGGCGCGCCAGAGCGATGCGGCGATCGAGATGGGCGCCAGCGCCAGGACGATGACCGGCAGGGGCAGGCGCAGCCAGGCGGCGGCGAAGGCGGCCAGGCTGAGGATGCCGACCGCCTCCGGCGCGAGCTTGAGCTTGACCACCATCTTGATGGCGGTGCCGATGACCATGCCGGCTGCAGCGGCGGCGATGCCGGCCATGGCGGGCGCGACGGCCGGCAACTGGCCGTAGCGGTCATAGAGCAGGCAGAGCGCGATCAGGATCAGCAGCGGCGCGCAGTAGATCCCCGCGGTGGCCAGCAGGGCGCCGGGCAGGCCGTGGAAGCGGCGGCCGATCATGACGGCGGCGTTGCCGACATTGGGCCCGGGCAGCACCTGGCCCAGGCCCAGCACCTCGGCATATTCGCGTTCGGTCAGCCAGCGGCGTTCCTCGACGATGACGCGGCGGGCCCAGGCGGCGACGCCGCCGAAGCCGAACAGGCCGATCTTGAGATAGCCGGTGAAAAGCTCGGTTCGGGTGGGGACCACGGTGTCTGCCATGCCCCATGCTCGCCGGCTTCGCGCCGCCGGTCCACCCGCCGGGCCAAGGGTTCCAGGGGCCTGCAGGCCTTGAGCCGGTGGGAGGCCAGGGCGCCTGCTTATCCCCTGCCCATGGCCGGCCCATGCGGATCGTGGTGGATCCGCCGCAACCGCCAGCCGAAGGCGATCATGACGAAGCCGGCGAACAGCGCCTGCAGCCCGACGATCCAGATCAGCGCCATCAGCCCGGCCAGCGGGTTCAGCAGCAGCCAGGCGCCGAAGAACACGGCAATGGCGCCGAAGACGCCCATCAGCACGCTGCCCAGGCGGAAGGCCAGGATCAGCCGGAAGACGCCGCTGGCAATGCTCCAGAAGCTGGTCACATAGACAAGGGCGATGGCGGAGATCATGGGGGCCAGCAGCACCGCGACCGCGGCGAGGAGTGAGACGACCCCGTCCACCCAGAACCACAGCCCGTGCCGTTCCGGCGGGCCCTTCACCGCCTGATAGAGGGTGGTGGCACCGTCGATCGCCATCCAGGCGGCGAGGACGCCGAGGATGGAGGCGATGCCGAGGCCGGGGATGGCGGTGACCAGCAGGCCGAACAGGATGGCGACGGCGCCGCGCAGAACGAAGACCCACCACCCCGACGCCATGCGCCGGGCCATGGGAAAGCGCCCCTCGAGGCTGGGCGGGGGGGCCGGGGTGGCGGTCATGCTCGCATCTCCCTGTCGGTTGGTCGGGATGCCTGGCTGGGGGGCAACGAGGCGGCTCACCTGCTGCCGAGGGGCAGGACGCCCTGCGGCCGCCGGCGTTCGTCCAGCAACCGCATCGCCGGGGTCACCGTCACGCCATGCAGCGCGATGGAGACCAGGACGGTGAGGCCGAGGACGGACCAGAGCTGGGCGTCCTCCTCGAAGGGCGCGTGGTTCATCGCATAGGCCAGGTAGTAGAAGCTGCCGATGCCACGGATGCCGAAGAAGCTGATGGCCGACCGCTCCTCCCAGCAGGAGGGAAGCGCGCCGGCGAGGGAGAGGCCGCCGGCCACCGGCCGCACGAGGAAGAGCGTGAGCAGCGCGAGCGCCGTTCCCCGCCAATCCAGCGCATCCAGCAGCCCGCCGGCCAGGGCGCCGCCGAACAGCACCAATATCAGCATCATCAGCAGCCGCTCGGTCTGCTCGGCGAAGTCATGCAGCCGGTCGTGATAGGCGTGGTTGCGTTCGGCGGCGCGCATGGCAGCCGCGGCCACGAAGACCGCGACGAAGCCGTAGCCATGCACCAGTTCGGCGATGCCATAGGCCAGGAAGGTCACGCCCAGCGCCACGAAGCCGTCGCCGGTGCGGGACAGACGGGCGCGGTTGGGCATGTGGAAGCTGACCCAGCCCAGCGCCACCCCGACCGCGAGGCCGACGCCGATGCCGGCGCCGAGCTTCCAGACCAGGTCCCGCGCCAGCCATTCCCAGACCCATCCGCCCGGCAGGGCATCGTTCAGGGACAGGTCGATGGCGAGCAGGACGAAGGGGAAGGCGAGGCCATCATTCAGCCCGGCCTCGGCGGTCAGGGTGAAGCGGACCTCGTCCTCCTCGCCCGATCCGGGCGGGCCGACCTGGATGTCCGAGGCCAGGACCGGGTCGGTTGGCGCCAAAGCGGCGCCCAGCAGCAGGGCGGCGGCGGCGCCGAGGCCGAGCAGCCAGTGGCCGAGCAGGGCAATGGCGGCGATGGACAGCGGCATGGCGATGCCCAGCAACCGCCAGGTCAGCGCCCAACGGCGCCAGCCGAAGGGCCGGTCCAGCTTCAGCCCGGCGCCGGTCAGGGCGACGATCACCACCAGTTCCGTCAGCCGCTCGGTCACCGCGGGATAGGCCAGCGGGCTGGGGGTGTCGCCGCCGGACAGGGTGAAGGCGACATAGCCGAAGGCGACGCAGAACATGGGCAGGGAGAGCGGCAATTCCTTCAGCGCCATCGGCAGCCAGGCCACAAGGAGGATCAGCGCGCCCGTCCCGGCGAGGAGGGCGATGTAGGGGTCCATGCAGCTGCTGATCCTTGGCGGCCGGGCGGGAACGCGACAGGTCCGAATAGGATGCGGCGGTGGAATGCCATGCGATCGCCTTCTCCCCGCCGCACCGCATCCGCACTGCATGAGTTAACAAGGTCCCAACCTGGCAGCAGATGTGTGCTGACGCACAGCATCGTGTATATCGGCATGCCAGTATTCGTTGGTGCGGTGCGGGAGGAATCCCGTATTAAATCTTCAGGGTTGAGCGTCCGGGGCGGATTTCATCGCCGGAGCGACAGACCTGATTGTGTTCGCGAGGAGATTTCGATGACGCTGGCGCGACCGATTTTGATCGTTGAGGACGATGCCGAGCTAGCCGCGACCCTGGCGGAGCAGGTTGCGATGGACGGCGAGTTCTCGGCCGAAACGGCGGCGAGCGCTGCCGAGGCCGTTGCGCGGCTGGCCGATGCCGACACGCGCTTCGACGCCGTCATCCTGGATATCGGCCTGCCGGACGGCGACGGGCGCGAATTGTGCGCGGCGCTGCGGCGCGACGGCAAGCGGATGCCGATCATCATGCTGACCGGCCGCGATGCCGAGGGCGACGTGGTTCGTGGCCTGGAGTCGGGCGCCAACGACTATGTCGCCAAGCCCTTCCGGCTATCCGAACTGCTGGCGCGGCTGCGGGCGCAGTTGCGGGTGTTCGACAATTCCGAGGACGCAACCTTCGCCATCGGCCAGTACCAGTTCCGTCCCAGCGCCCGCCTGCTGCTGGACCCGGCCAAGAACCGCAAGGTGCGGCTGACCGACAAGGAATGCCGGATCCTGAAGTTCCTGCTGCGCGCCAACTCCGCGCCGGTGAACCGGGCGACCCTGCTGGCCGAGGTTTGGGGCTTCAACAGCGGTGTTACAACCCACACGCTGGAGACGCATGTCTACCGGCTGCGGCAGAAGATGGAGTCCGACCCGGCCAACCCGAAACTGCTGCTGACGGATCGTGGCGCCTACCGGCTGGAGCCGCGGATGCCGGAGCGGCTGGCGGCCTGAAGACGACCGCCGGGCGCGGAATGGCGCCCGGCGCCACCGGGGTTCCGTCCCGCGGCGAGGCCGGATCCCGCGTGGATCCGGTGCATCCATGGCTCAGGCCCTTGTACCCTCGCGGATCCCGTCCGCGGATTGCCGAGGGCCGGTTCGCGCCAAGCAAGGCGTGGAACCGGGCTGGCTGCGGCGGTGGGCAAGGCTGGACAAGCCGGCATGTGCCGACGCGCTGCGGTTACCAGTCAGCGAGCCGGGCTATTTCCCGACACGCGATGCTGCTGCGGCAGACGCGGTTGCCGCATAATCGGTGTCGCCTGATGTGTGGTGCCCTGGGCATCGAGGCAGCGCCGTGCCGAGATCCTGCGGCCTGTGCTGATGTCAGCTCCGGCCGCCCATCCCTGCGCGCATCCTGGCCCGGGCACCAAGCCGTCAGCCCTCACCCTTTTCGGGTCTTTGCCGCTGGTCAGCATGATGGCCGGGGGGCGAGCGATATTGCCGCTGTCGATGCGGCCGAACAGTCGCTCCATGCCGGTTATACTTTCACGCCGCGCGATGATGCATCCGCACCTTGTCCGCCCACTTGGTCGCTTACCGGGCGGATCGCGTCCAGAACCGGACGCCGCTTTGCTTGAGCCTGTGGCTCCGTGGGTCGCTCCGAACTCCGCGGCCCGTCCTGATCCAGCTTTCGGCCCGGACAATCGATCGTGCCCATGGTCAATCCCTGGGCCTGGGTCCCGTCCGCATCTGCCCGATCTCGGCAGGCCGATCGCCAGAAAGCGCTTGGGACGGCGGCCAGGGAGCGGCCGGTGCCTGGCGGTCGCGCGCGGTGTGCCAGTCCTGGCCTGCGACCGCGTGGCCGGCAACAGCACAGGTAAATGGTGTCCCCGGCGGGATTCGAACCCACGGCCCCCAGATTAGGAATTGTCGGACAATCATTGAAATTTCAGGGGGTCTGTTGCGCAACAAGGTACTCGATCGGAAACCGTAGCGGTCCGCTTCCGGGTCAAACGGCAACAAGCGCCAGACGTCACACATGACGGCGATCGACACCCGTGCAGCGGTTTTGTAAAGCGCGGGAGAGCCCTGATTCCGTTCGATTACTTCAAACAATTCACACCTGAACGGTGCGGGAACAAAAGCCCTGAGTTTGAAGTTTTCTGCGGAGGCTTGGATCGCCCCTAAAGCACATCGGCCGCATGGACTGCAGGCCGAGGCACGAAGCGGATGGCCGCGTGCAGACCTTCCAGCCTGAACTCAAGGGTCACCTTTGCCCCGGGGCCAAGGTCATGAGCCAACGCACGCTCCAATAGGCGAGTCCCGAAGCCGCGCTTTTCCGGCGGCTTCAGAACGGAAGGGCCACCTACCTCACGCCATTCCACAATAGCCGCTAGTGTGCCGGGATCGGTGTTGAAGCTGACCTGGACGTGTCCGCCAGGCACGGAGAGAGCGCCGTATTTCCCAGCATTTACCGCCAATTCGTGCAGCCCCATGATGAGCGCTTGGACCTGACCCGGTGCCAGGTGTGGCATTGGCGTGTTGGTCGCAGCGTGAAACGCAATGCGCGAGTTGCTGTCCCGTTCGCTTTCGCCAATCCATACTGCAAGACCTGCGCGAACCACAGCATCGAGCGGTGCGCCTTCCCAAGCCGAGGCTGTTAGCAGGTCATGAGCACGAGCAAGTGATTGCAGCCGCCCCGTGAACGCTGCAATGAACCGCCTGAGATCGTTGTCTGGGCAACCTCGGGCGGTCTGCATCGCTAGCGACTGCACCGTGGCCAAAGCATTCTTAGCACGATGATTAAGTTCCGCCACCACCAGTTGCATTCGCCGCTCGCTGTCGAGGAGAGAGGCGGTAGCGGCTCGGCGCTGATGGGCCTCATCGAGCAACGCTTCCGCGAGCCTGTCTGCCTCTGGCAGGCTGTGTGGGGGCATAGCGATGGCGGGATCGGCCGTATCAGGTCTGGCGGCAAACCGAAGAAGCTCAGTGATCGGTCGCAGAACGCTGAGCGAAATGCGTCGTGCCAAAAATACGCCAATGGCAAGCATAGCCAACTCGACTGCGAAGAGGAGGCCGGCTGTTTTGACCGCCGGAGCGGTGAGAGACGATTCAGGCACCGCAACTCCGACGCCCCAACCATAAGGCTCCGGTAAGCGGACAAACGCGGTCAGTACCCGTACCCCATCCGGACTGATTGCGTTGAAGATGCCCTCCACAGCTCCGTTTTTCCAGTGCTCAAGTACGTCTGAGGTAATAGTTTGGCCGACAAAGCGATCAGGGTCAGGAACTCGTGCTATACGCACTCCAGCGCGATCGAAAATTGCAGTGATCCATTCAGGACCAGGTTGCTGACGTCGGATCAAAGCATCGAATGCGTCGAGCGGGGGGTTAATTGACAGCACTGAGGAGGCCGAAGCATCTGAATGCGGTACCGGCACGTCGATTGCCACGACTTGGCGACACACAACGAGACCAAAATAAACGTCAGAAGCCGCCGGTTTTCCCGTAGCGATGACCCGCAAATGGTTGTCTAGGAATGCACGCTTACTGCCCGTTTTCGAAGTCACGGCGCTGGCAGCCGGCGGCGGTTGGGATGTGCGAGACGGTGGAGCATGAGGCGGATGGCGGCCAAGGTGACCATCGCCTCGGAAACCTCGGGCAGGCCCTCGTAGTCGCGGGAGAGGCGGCGCCAGCGGCCGAACCAGCCGAGCGTTCTTTCGACGACCCAGCGCCGCGGCTGCACGACGAAGCCCCTTGTGCCGGCGGGGCGGCGGACGATGATCAGCGCTAGGCCGGCCAGGAAGCAGGCGAGCAGGGCGGCGAGCCGGTTGTAGATGCTGTCGGCGAAGATGACGCGCAGCCAGGCATAGAGCGGCGTCACGCGCTTCAGCAGGTCGCCGAGGCCGTCGGCGTCCTGGATGTCGGCTGCATGCACGACGACGCCGAGCAGCAGCCCGTCCACATCCACCGCCACGTGACGCTTGCGCCCCTTCAGGCGCTTGGCACCATCCCAGCCGCGCGGGCCGCCCGCCTCCGTGGTCTTGACGCTCTGGGTGTCGACCACCGCTGCCGTGGGGCTGGCTTCCCGGCCTCCGCCCTCGCGCAGCATGACCATGAGGTGGTGGCGGATGGTCTCCCACACGCCATCCCGCAGGAACGCGCGCAGGTAGCCATAGACCGTCTGCCATGGTGGGAACGCCGGTGGTGGCGGCAGATGCCGCCACTGGCACCCGGTGCGGACCAGGTAGAACAACCCGTCCAGCAGGTTGCGGGGATCCGTCGAGCGTGGCCGCCCGCCGGGCTTGGCGGGTGGGATCAGAGGCTCGAGCAGCCGGAACTGCTCATCGGTCATCGCCTGGCCGGACCCGAAATCCCCAACCAAAGCGCGATCAGCCAGCGTCCACATGGCGGCATCCCAGTCGGAAACCGCCCGCAACGCCGCGCAAGGCGACAGGATCAGGCCGTCAGGCCAGGACCATCAGACCTTCCAAAACGGGTTCTTAGGAAGCGCAGCGCCACGAGGTGCAGCTGTGTTCATAAGCTGCTGACCATCACGCTCTAAAAGTAGAACGTTGGCTCCAGGTATTCGATTTGAAACTAGTTGTTCTGCCTGAGCGCGAAAAAGATCAAGGTCATTGTCCACCAAAGCACGGGACGTGGCCAACACCTCAAGGGCGATTGCCAAGCCCCGCAGATCTCCTTCCAGCGCAAGCGCAAGTCCACGTGCAACATTCAAGGCCTCTGAGATCGCTCTCTCTCGGGCATTGCGATATCCTGAGTGGACGACAGCAAGGTTAACTATGAGTGGAGGCAGAGCCACCGCAACGACAAGCAGTATTAGGCGCGACCGCAGCGTAAACCGCAGACGTCCGCATCCGTATAGTTGCCGCTTCGCTGGGCTTATCATCGTCACTGCCACGCGCACATCCACTTTTGAAAAAATGCGAGCTGCATTTTGACCCCGCGCACGCGGAATTTATAACTCTCGATTGATACATCAAAAAGAAAATACGACTTTGCAATCTAGCGCCATGGCCACATAAAATCGCGAGCAACAGGCTCTCGCTTCGGCCTTTGGACGGCCGTAAGCGTCACTTGGCAAGAAAGCCTGTCTCGTCCTCGTAAGCCGCATCGCGGCTCGGCATCCAGTCCTTTGTCCCAGCCGTGCGGCCACAGCCGAAGCCCATCTATCTCCCCTAGCGACAGCCGGATCTCGGTCGACCCTTGGATCAGGATCACCCGTCATCGCTGGGCAGGCTTGCGATGACCTCATAGCCGGCATTGTTGCACAGCAGATTGACGCGGAGCTTGCCGGGTCCCAGGCGGCTGGCTTGGAAGCGTCGATTTAAAAGGCACGCAGGAACATGCAGCAGGCCCACGCCCCATAGAGGCTAAAGCCGCCCGGCCTTTCGACCGAGCGGCTTCACAGACCATCGTCCCCTACGGCCGGCCCGACCGGACCAGAGAAGATCAGCGTATACGGTCGCGACTGGCTGCTTCAAGCGATAGGCGCCGCCGGCGGTGCGAACGGGCGCACCCCCTACCGCCGTTCCGCACGCCTCGCCTTCGGGCGCGTATGTCAGGGCCGACCGAGCGTTGCCACCACCAGAGCTAGCACTTGGTCGGCCGCCATCGTCGTCACCCCTGGATCGGGCTGGACCCAGGACCGGCGCCCCGTGGCTGCCGGATGCGGCAGCAGCGCCCTGCCGCCGGGCCGCACCAGGGCATAGGCGTCCCAGGCAAAGGTAGCACCGGCCAGAACGCGTTGCCTTACGTGATCCTGCACCGGGAAGGCGCTTGTTACTGTGGCGCAGGCGCCGGGATCGTTTCCCGTGTCCTCGTCGCCGTGCAGCAGCAGGATGCGCGGCGCCTGCGCTACAGACCGCGCTGCAGCGGCCAATGCCGCATCGCAGCCGGGATAAAGCAGTGCCACCCCGGCGACCGGCACATCCGGCACCTTGGCCAAGCCGAACACCGCCGCCCTTGCGCCCTGCCCCAGTCCGACAACCGCTATGCGCCACAGGTCGAGCCGCGGCTCTGCCGCGATGGCGGCCAGGACGAGCGGCAGATGGTCAGGCAGGGCGACGCTTGCTTCGTGCCCCTCCTCCGGGTCATTGCCGCCGAAGCTTGCCTCCAGTACCGCGTACCCGTTCTCGACCAACCGTTGGGCATAGATGCCGGTTCGCGGGCCTGCGCCATCGGTATCCGGCAAGATGACGACGACTGGTGCCGGGCGGTCCGGCCGGCCGGCGGCCGGCATGGTCAGCAGTCCGGCATCATGGCTGCCTAATGCAACCAGGGAAACCAAGTCCTCCAGTCGTGGGGCCCCTGCCGTCGCAGGGTTGGCCAGCAACAACGGCGAAGCGAGGGCTAGGGATTGACTTGCCATCCGGAACCATGCGCGCATCGCCTGCCTCATTGCTGCAACCTGGGTTGCTGCATCATGGCAAAAGTTGCCCCTTCGTGCCTATGTCCGAAAGCACAAGTCGGGTGGTTGGCCGCGCGTCGGCCGGCTGGAAACGCGCGCATGGCTCACATGCCCACTTGGCATGCCCATTCGTCTCCCAACGCTATGCTTGAGCCATTCATGGCGACTCTTTGGGCAGATGGCGGCTTCAAGTAGCAGGACGACGCCGATTCAGCCGGAGCAGCGGGTAGGGGATAGTCGGTGTGAAGGGCATCCGGCTATCGCGTGACAGCGCCCAAGACGCGCTAACCACCTGTTCAGCTCGACGCTGTAGATCGCCTTGGCGCCCAAACTCGACATCGGGGCGCCACACGGGGGCGGCGGGTGCCATGAGCGGCGGTGCCCGCCGCCTCTCGCCCGCGGCGATAAAAGAAAGCCGCCCGGCCTTGCGACCGAGCGGCTCCTGAGGCTTTCGCCCTCGCCACGCCTGCGATCAGCGGGGGCTGACCGTAGGAAGGACACGATACCCGACGCGCTCTGGCCGGTTCAAGCGATCGGCGCCGCCGGCGGTGCGAGCCGGCTCGCCCACTCAAGCCGGCCTGCGCTGAAGACATGCAGCCGCAGCGACTAGGTCATTGCCCGGTGCTGGTCGTGTCGTGCATCGCCACCTCCATCGCTGTGCCGCCAAACCCCGACGGCGGGGGATCAGTGTTATCCATTGGATTATTGACACTTGCCGGCTGGTTGCCATCGCCGCCGTCCCGCAGGACCGCCACCCTGGCGTCACCGCCATGCAGGGCGCGCCGGCGGGCCGGCTTCGGGTGCAGCAGGGCGACTGGCAGGCCGCGTTCCGCATCGAAGGCGATGACGTCCTGGTCGACGTCATCGGCCACCGCAGGGAGGTCTACGACTGATGGGCCGCATCATGCCGCTGGCGGAGACGCCGGACACCGTCACCCTGTCCCGCGCCGACTTCGAGGCTCTGCTGAGTGCCCGCGAGGACGCGGCCGACAACGCCGCGGTGGACGCCCAGGAAGCCCGCGAGGCCAGCGAGGGCGCCGCCGCTGCGCGCGCAGACTACCTGCCGGCAGAGCTGGTTGACCGCCTGCTGGCCGGCGAGCATCCGATTCGGGTCTGGCGCACCCACCGCGGTCTGTCGCTGCGGGGGCTGGCCGAGCTGGGCGACATGCCGCCGAGCTATCTCAGCAACATCGAGACTGGCCGGAAGCCCGGCAGCCTAGCCGCCATGCTGCGGCTGGCGCGCGCCCTCCGCTTGTCGGTCGAGGACCTGGTGCCGGCCAGCGAGTAGCGGCTGGGACTGACCTGACGGAGAGCGCATGCCCTACGCCTACCCTGCCGAGGTCGAAGAGGCGGCCGACGGTGTGACCGTAACCTTCCCCGAACGTGCCCGGCGCCATCGGTTGCGGGCTAGACCGAGCTCAGGCCCTGGCAAGCGGCGCTGATGCCCTGGCGAGCATCCTGGCCGCCATAGCGGACGACGGAGAGGCCGCGCCGGAACCCTCAGCGGCGGAAGGCCGGCCTCTTGTGGCGGTCTCCTTGCGCGGCGCCGCGGTGGTGCTGCGCGATGTCTCCGGTGGCGCCATGGAGACGTTGAGCGAGGCCGAGCTGGACGCTTACCTAGCCGCGGCGACTCCTCTCGCCTTCTGGCGCCGGCATCGCGGCCTGACGCAGGCTGCGCTGGCGACGGCGGGCGGCATCTCGCAGCCCTACCTGGCGCAGATCGAAGCCGGCAGCCGAACCGGCGATGTGCGGCTGCTAGCGCGGCTGGCGAAAGCCCTCCGCATCCGGATCGAGGACCTGGTGCAAGACGACGAGTAGGCGCCGGGCGCCTATTCCACCCACGCTTCCAGCACCCGCGCCTCGGGCCCGGCGCCGTCATCCGCCTGCCGCCGCGGCATCACCCCCAGGGCGGCGGCGCCCACGTCGAAGCGCCGCGCGGCTGGGAACGTGAACCGTCTTACCGAAATCGTAACTCGGGCCGGTCGATAGTGGGGTGAGCGCGGCATCCCGGCGCATCGGAGAAAGCGATGGCGAGTGCACTCCCTGCCAGCAACACGGCCGATGTCATGGAGGAATTCGACATCGCACTACAGGAAGAGCTTGGCGGGGTGCAGGACGACCAAGCCTATCTGTTGGCGCTGCTGAAAGAGCTAGCGGTGCTCTCGGAATTCTTTGATCGGCTCGAGGCCGAGGATCTGATCCTCCTTGCCCGCGCGAGGATCGACCAGCAGCTGACAGCGACCCTAAACTGATCGCGCGAAACCGACGCCGAGGTAACGCCCGATTCATCCGGTCGCAGTAGGGTGTTCGAGCACCAGGCGGGAGCACCCTGGGGCACTGTAACCCGGCGGCGGCAGGTGATTCTTCCCGGGGTCACCTGCCGCTTTCGCCCGCGCAGACCATTCTCAGCACCACTGGGAAGCCGGCGCGGCCTCAATCCACCCGCGCCTCGAGCACCCGCGCCTCTGCTCCCCCGCCATCATCGGCCTGCCGCCGCGGCACCGGGGCGCCAGGCGGCAGCATCAGGCGCAGGATGGTCTTGATCTCGGCCACGTCGGTCCGCAGCCCGTCGACCAGGCCGCGCAGATCCCGCAGCTGCCCGGTGTGGTCGGCATCGTTGGCCGCCCGTCGCTCCTCCACCGCCTGATGCTCCCGCCGGGCCATGGCCACGGCATTGGCCAGGTCGCGCGCCGCGTCGCGCCGGGCGGCTTCGATGTTCGCCGCGGTCTCGGCCCGGTGCTGGTCCAAGTCGCGGCGAAGGTCCCGCGCGTTCAGCCAGGTTGCGCCGGCGGCGCCGGCGATGGCGCTGATGAGGGTGACGGCCAGGGGCGTGGCGATCGCCACCAGGCGGTCGCGGACGGCGATCGGGGCCGGGGGCATCAGCTGGTGCTCCACCGGACGGTGCCGTCTGCCGCAAGCCAGAGCTGCCCGTACTGCACCCCGCCGGCCGAGGCCGCGGCCTGGTTGGCGAAGGGGCCGGGGTGGAACTGGTTTTTCTGGTAGAGCAGGTCCGGCGTGTTGAAGTCGAACTGCACATAGGTCCGCAGGTTCGGCGCCGGCCGGGTGGTGCCGTTGCCGTAGCCGGTCGCCGTGATGCGGGAGGCGCCGCCGTCGCCGGCGAAGTCCACCGCGCCCCGGCCCCAGCCGCCGATGATCAGGCCCGGCATCATCACCGCGCCGACCGGCGAGCCAGCAGTGCCCAGGCGGATGCCCCACATGTCCGCGGCCGTCGTGTTGATGATGCGCGTGCCGCCGCTGATCGAGGCCGCGGAACCCAGCACCTCCACTGCCCACTTCCCCGGACTGCCCGTGGCGGCGAAGAACAGCCCGTCGATCTGGTCGCCGGCGCCCATCTTCAGCAGCGCGCGGCTGCCTTCGCAGACCAGGTTGCGGGTCAGGGAGTTGCCGGCCGAGGTGAAGCCATAGCTGGCCTTGTTCGTGCTGAAGGAGGTGTGCCAGGTGTGGCAGTCCACCCAGGTCGCCGTGTCGCCCGCGCGGATCTGCTCCCAGCCCGCCTCGGCTTCCTGCGAAGAGTCCACCGGGACGATCTTCTCGATGAAGCTGTCGTGCGGGCCCTGGAACCAGAAGCCGCAGCGCGGCGCGAAGAAGCCGCCGACGTCGCGGATCTGGGCCGCCATCTCCAGCTCCCCGAACCGGCCCCAGGCGGTGCGCAGGCCGTGCCCCACCACGTTCTGGTAGCGGTAGCCGTCGATCAGGAAGCGGTAGCCGTAGACCTGGACCGGGCAGGCGAAGTCCCGCTGCCCGGAGGCGACCGACTGCTGCGCGGCATTGCCGTCGAAGGTCAGTTTGATCAGGCCGAAGTCGTGCGGCGCCAAGCCGGAGAAATCGTCGGTCCCGACCAGGCTGGCGAAATTGCTGTTGCCGAAGATCACCCCGCCGCCGCCGGCCACCGCCTTCAGCGTCACGGCGCCCAGCGTCTGGGCCCGCAGGAAGACGCCATTCAGCGGGTCGAGACGCGAGGTGGTGATGACGCCCGGCGGCAGGTCGATCACGCCGCCGCCGGCCTGCTGGACCTGCAGCATCAAGGCGCGCAGCGCCGCACCCTGGTCGGTTTCGGTGTCCGGCGTCACGCCGAAGAAGGCCGCCGGCCAGCCGCCGGCCTCCGCCATCTTCTGGAAGAGGGCCGAATCCTTCGGGAGCGCGGCGGCATCCCAGGCGGTCACCCATCGGTCGAACACGTCCGGGGTCGGGGTCACCGTGCCGCCGGCCGCCGCCTCGGCAACCGGCACGGCGAGGAACCGCTGCGCGGTGACGGAAGGGACCGGGCCGGTCCAGGACCAGGTCACCGCCCAGGCGCCCGCCAGGGTGACCGGCAGGTCGACGTAATAGGACCCGGCAGACTCCCGGACCACGGCATAGCCGCCCAGCGCCGGCCCGCTGGGCGGGCGGGCCTGGACGGACAGCCCGGTGGGGTCCGTGGCCGCCCCGGCCTCATCCGCGAAGGTCATGCGTAGGCGCGCCGTCTCGCCGACGTAATAGCGTTCGAGGGACATGCGGGGCCTCAGTGTCGGGTGAAGCTGGAGGTGCCGGCGATGGGGCGGGACAGCGCGCCATCGGCGGCGACCGGGCGGGCCAGGCTGCCCTCGGCGATGGCGGTGCTGAGGACGGTGTAGGCGACGCCCGCGCCGAAGAGCGGCAGGAAGCCGGCGCCGCTGGCCGTGCGGCTGACGGGCGCGCTGCCGTTGGTGGCCGTGCCCGCACCGAAGAGCGGCAGGAGGCCGCCGCCGGTCGCCCGCACCGCCACCGCCGCGCCGCCGGCCCCGAACAGGGGCACCAGGCCGGCGCCCGCGGCCGCGGCGCGCACCGCCACCGTGCCGGCCCCGAACAAGCCCAGCAGGCCGGCGCCGCTGGCAGTGGCGATGGTGCCGACCACCGCGGTGCCGGTGCCGCCCAGCGGCAGGAAGCCCGCGCCGGTGGCGCGCACCGCTACCGTGGCCGTGCCAGCTCCGGTCAGCCCCAGGAGGCCGGCCCCGGTGGCCGCGGCCCGAACCGCCGCGGCGCCAGCGCCGAACAGCGGCAGGACACCGGCGCCGGTTAAGGTGGCGCTCGCTGGCCCGGCATCCTGCGGGACCAGCGCCGCCTGGTAGCGGAGCCAGCTCACGGGATCAGGCCGTAGGCGGCAAGCCCGAAGGTATCAACGGCCGCCGCTTGGCACTGCACCTTGAAGGACAGGCGTGTGCTGGGCGGCAGCATGGCCGGGAACGGGCCCCAGACGCCGGGCGTGATGTCGGTGGTGTTCTGCGCACCCTGGAGGATCAGGCGGCTGACCTCAGATCCAGACGCGCCGCTGGCGACCTCCGCCAGCCAGCGGGAGGTAGTGCGCGCGTTGTCGCCGCCGGTGCTGACCGCGAAGTAGAGCGCCGCGACCGGCTCGGCCAACGGTGTGGCTGAGAACTCCTGCCAGGTGGCCGTCTGCGTGGTGCCGTTCTGGGTGACCGTCGGCGCCTCGGTCGCGGAAAATGTCGTCAGGCTGCGCAGCGCCCGGAAGCCGGGGAAGCCCGGGAAATCCTGGGCATAGCCGGTCAGGAGTACCCGCAGCGCATGCGATCCGGTCGCCGCCTGGCACCGCGCCTTGACTGCGGCCCCCGATGGGATGGCAATCGGCAACCACAGGTTCTGCACAGATCGGCTGGCGCCGCTGGAGGTGGCGTCAATCAGCCAATCCTCGACAATGACTTGGTCCGAGCCGCCGGTGTTGATGGCAACATCAACGCGGTACTTGCCGCTGTTGGCCGGCAGCATCTGCAGCACGAAGCCGCTGTAGGAGAGGCCGGCCGTGCCGAGTGTGGCGTAGCTGCCCTTTGCATTTGCCGCTGCGCTGGCAGTGACGGTGACGCCTTCGCCCGTGCCGGCGCCAAGCGTCTCCATCCGGCTGGCGGCCGGCATCGACCAGTTGGACATGCCCGGAGGCTCCTACAGGCTGCTGACGGCCCAGGGGAATGCGCGCATGGTCCCGGCGGCCTGCGTCAAGGTGAACCGGAGATAGTGCGCGGTGGGGATGGCCGGGCTGTGCTTCAGCGGCGCGGCCTGGGTATGCGCGAAGCTGGAGACATACAGCAGCCGCTCGGTGTCGGCGGACCGCGCCTTCCCGTAGACGCGCAGGAAGACCACGTCGCCGTCCACCAGGTTCGCGGCGTCCACCGCGAGCTGGTAGACGCCAGCGGTGGTGACTGTAGCCAGGTCGGTCTCGGTGCCGGCCGAAGCCGGCGTGACGGACCCGCTACTTGCGACGGAGACCGCCATGGGTCAGAGCGCCGCGATCGCGTTGGCGATCTGCTGCGTGATCTCGCTGTAGCGCGCATCCGAGATCACCTGGCGGTCGGTCATCAGCGCCAGCAGGTTGGAGGAGTTGGGATCGTCCAGCGCAAGGGAGTCGGACAGGTCGATCAGCCGGATCCAGTCCTTCACCCGCGGGTCGGTCTCGGCCTGGGCCAGGAAGGCGATGCGCTCGTCCTGGGTCAGGATCTGCCAGAAGGCCACCACCGGGATCTTCTTGGGCGGCGGCGGCGGCACGAAGCGCAGCAGGACGGGGTCCCAGACGCCGCCGGCCTCGCTGTCCGGGCGGATGGCGACAGCCGCGCCCAGCACGTCCAGCGTGCCCTGCCGCGCCACGGCGTTCTGGTCGCGCGTGGTGGAGAGCAGCGCGCCGGTGGCGATCTTGTAGACGCAATAGATGGGCATGTCGGTCTCTCCCTGGATCAGGCGCCGCCGGCGGCGAGGGTGAAGGAGGTGGCGGTCACCTGCTGGCCCGCGGCGATGCTGGCGTTGTCGATCGCCAGGTCCGGGCTGAAGGTGATGCTGGCGCCGCTGGACACGCCGGCGGAGCTGGCCTGGGACATGGTGACCGTCGTGCTGGTCAGCGCGATGACGTAGGTGTTGGCCGGCACGCCGGTGCCGGTGACCAGCATCCCGACCGCGGCGCCGGTGGTGCTGGCGAAGGTCAGGACGGCGCCGGCGGCCGCGGTGGCGCCGCTGGTGGTCAGCGCCACCGTCTGGCCGCAGACGCCCTGGAAATGCGTGGTGCCGGCCTGCTTGATGCGGAAATGGCCCGCGGTGCCGGTGGCGTCGGCCGAGGGGTCCTGCCAGGTGCCCAGCAGCGCCTTGCTGCCGGCCGAGGCCGCCGCCAGCCAGTCCGACGGCAGGGTCATCGTCGCCAGCACGGTGCCGGTATCGGCCGCGGCGGTGTTGGCCGGCGGGCCGCCGCTGCGGATTTCCAGCGTCGGCGCCGTGCCGGCAGCCGTCTCCATCGCATCCAGCGCCGCGTTCCGCACGGCGGGGGAGAACTGCATCACCATGTCGGGGTCCTTCAGGTGTGGTCAGGGAACCGGCCAGGTCACGGCAGCGGCGGTGCGCACGGCCTCGGCGGTGGTGGCGGCGGCGATCGCCAGCTTGGCGCCGCGGCGGAGCCGTTCGATCTCGGACCCGGCGGCGATCCAGGCATCCGCCTGGGCCAGGGTGAGGGTGGCGACCTCGGCCAGGGTGACGGCCAGCCCGACCGAGGCCTGGGCCGCCTGCTCCGCGGCCAGGAAGGGATAGTCCGCCGTGGTGCCGGGCGGGGTGAAGCGCCGCGCCTCGGCTTCCTTCTGCTGGTAGGTCAGCGCCTGGCCGGCGCCGGGGGTGATGAACCGCTGCCGTGCCGCCTCGGCCGCCGCGTCCACCGCGGCCAGCGCATCCGCCTGCAGCGCCGCCAGGGGCGGTGCGGGCGGCTGATGCACCAGGTCGCCATTCACCAGGCGCCAGCCGGTCAGGGAGGCACGCAGGGCCTCGAGCTCGGCGGCGGAGATCTCCATGGCCATCTGGCCGCCACTGGCCTGGAAGGGCAGGTCATCCGGCGCGCAGGCGCCGGCCGCGACCACCGCGCCATTGGCGGCGATGACGGCGAAGGGGATGCCGGTCATCGGTAGAGGCTTTGCACGGTGAGGTCGGCGCGGCCGAAATAGTCGGCGAAAAGCCAATCCGGCGCCGAAGAGCCGAGGACCAGCCAAAGCTCGTACCGCCAAGTGCCATTTCCGGGTGCGTCATCGATGATCTTGATGTCGCGGACCCAAGCCACGAAGAACCACTCGGACGTGGTGGTGTTCTGCCGCATCAGGGCGAGGCCCTGCGACGTCGTGAAGAAGGACGGGATCGCCATTACTCGGAGCCTCCCGATCCACTGCCGGAGCCGGTGCTGCCATTGAGGTACGGGGCGCGGGCGAAGATGATCGCCCGGCCGTCGCCGTTCAGGGTGATGGTCAGCCCACCCAAGCTGCCAAACGCGTAGCCGCTGCCTGGCCGCGTCAAGCTGATGCCGGCGGTCAGGGCGACATTGCCCGAACCCGTAATGGCGTTGCTGGCGATGTCGTTCGTCGCGTTCCGCGGCACGGTCGCCGGACCGATGAAGGCGAACCCGCTGGTATTGCCGCTGCGGTCCACCGACCGGATGGCGAAGTACCGCACATCGGCCGGGTTGTAGCCGCTGAGGGTGATGAAGTTCGTCCGGCTGCGGGCGACCTGGTAATAGCCGCTGGTCGTCGGGCTCTCCCAGACCTCGACATTGTCCAGGTCCGCGTCGGCCGCATTGGTCCAGCGGATGACGAAGCCCTTCGGCACGGCCGTGACGGTCGCGCCAGTCGGCGCGCCTGGCGCCGTGGTGTCGGGCGCGCCGGTGGCGGTGGCGGTGCCGGTCCAGGGGCTGCTGGCGAGCTGGGCGATGGCCCGCACCCGCACATCGTAGCCGACGCCCGAGAGGACCGGCGCGATGACGAAGCGGGTCGACGGATCCGCGACCTGCACCGTCGCCCATGGCGTGCTGCCGGTGACGCGCCAGTTGACCTCGTAGGCGGTGACGAAGGGGTGCGCCGCGGCGGTCCAGGACACCGCCAGCGCCGGCACCGTGCCGCCATCGCCCTGCAGCGCGGTGGTGGCGGCGATGGTCAGGCCGGTGGGGGCAGGGATGGTCAGCGGGTCGACCAGCGTGGTGGTCGGCACGTTCGGCACGCCGGCGGCGACGTCATAGGTCCAGGCGTAGGCGGCGACCTGTTCCTCCTGGAAGGTCGCGTTGACGGTGCCCTGGGCCGGATCGAAGGACCAGGCGACGACCCGGAACGGCTTCGCCGACCAGCCGAAGTCCGGCAGCGTCAGCGCCACGGTGTCCCACACCTTCAGCGTCAGCCCGGCATAGCGAAGCGGCGCCTTTACCACCAAGGGCGCGCGCATGCGCTTCAGGGTCTGCAGCGCGAGGCGGCGGGCGTGGTCCTGGTTGATGACGAAGCGGTACTCCACCTCCCGCCAGATGTCCTCGCCATCCGCGGCCCGGGCGGTGCTGTCCTGGATGTTCAGGAATTCCGCTGCCTGCCAGTATTTCTGCGGCTCGACATAGGTGCCCTTGATGCCGTTGAAGAGCTCGGCCCGGGTCGGCTTGGTCTGTACCTCGATCGTGCCGGCGAAGTCGCTGGCCGTGAGGGTGGCGGAGGGCGAGACATAGGCCCCGGCGAAGAGCTGGTAGGCGCCAGCGACGTAGGTCAGCGCGCCGGCGCCGGCCGTCAGCATCTGCTCCATGATGTCGATCGGCTTCTCGTCCAGCGTGAAGCTGCCATTCAGCCTGTAGCGCGGCTGGGTCAGCGTGCCGGACAGGTTCAGCGGGACCGCTTCATCGCTGATGTTGGCCGCGGCGATGATGGTGGCGTCGTCATACTCGCCGCTGGCGCAGGCCAGGCCATCACTGCTGGTCAGGTAGTCCCGGATGCACAGCGCCCAGTTGTCGGTCCAGTAGGTGCTGCTGCTGCGCGGGTCGAACACCTTCTTGCCGCGGATGGTGAAGCTGACATTCGGGATGCCGTTCTGGAACAGATCCTTGTCGAAGGTCAGGTTGACGATGGCATAGGCGCAGCCCTGCAGCTTGTGCGCGCTGGACCAGCCATCGGGGCTGGCGGAGATCAGGCCGGCATCGGCGACCGTCTGGGTGCCGTCATAGAGGCCGAGGACGAACTTGCCCGTCTTGCTGCCGCCGAACCGGCCGCCCGACATGGTGCCGCCGCTGTAGATGCTGCCGTCCAGCAGGGAGAAGGATTCATCGTTGATGTGGATCGCCTCGAAGGCGTCGATCGGGTGCGCCGTCAGGGCGATGACCAGCCAGAGCTTCTCCTGATAGACGCCGCCGGAGAACGCATAGACGATGCTGCCGCTGATCTTCGCGCGGCCATAGACCACCCGGCGTGGCGACACAGGCGACCGGATCAGCTGCTTACTGTCCTGGGCGTTCTGCTGGACCGATTTTTGGCTGCCCTGGAAAAGCATGCCGAGGCCGACCGAGATGACGGCACCAAGCACGGCGCCAGCGATAATGGCACCCTGCACCCCAAGGATGGCGATGACGGCGGGCGCAGTCGCCACGATGGCGGAGGCCGCAGCGGCGACCACGGCGATGGCAATGGGCGGCATGAGAACTCCGTTGCGCGGGCGTGGCGACCGGCGATAGGCTGCTTGTCCTCTCGGAGGCCCCGATGCGCCTGCTGCTGGCTCTGCTGCCGCTCTGCGGCTGCGCCATGGCGACCGATCTCGTCGCCAGGCCGACCGGCGGGTATCCGGCTGTCCGGTTCGTGGAGACCGTGCGGTTCGATGGGCCGGTCGGGCTGACCGTGCTGGAATTCCCCGCCGGATCAGCCCTTGTGGCAGACCGCCGCCGCGCCGATGGCGTGACGCTCTACTGTGGCCACATGGTGGTCCGGGACAGCTTGGCCGCCGTCCCCATGCCGGTCTGCGCCGAACGCAGCGGCGCGGCGCTGATCCTAATGGCGGAGCGGTCGGCCGGCCGGATCGAGCGGACCCCGCCGCCCGGCGCCGTGGAGGAGACCCGGCTCTAAATCGCCCAGGTCCGCCGCGCCATCCGCAGCGGCACGTAGCGCAGCCCGTCCAGGCCGGTGACCGCCACCCGGTGGTCCACCACCACACCCAGCAGCAGCATGTTCCCGGCCTCGACCAGCGCCCAGTCGCCGCGCTGGGCGAAGGCCGGCGGGATCTCGGGCGAGCCGAACTCCGCCATGGTCCGCTCCGCCGCGGCCTCGAAGCCGCCCAGGTCGCGCAGGATGGCGTCCAGCTCGGCTTCGCTGCCGTAGGCGCCGCGCAGCCAGGCGATGGGATCCTCGCCGGTCAGCGCCAGGGCGACGTCGCCGGCGAAGGAGCCGCAGTCCTGGCCGCCATACCAGAAGGGCTGGTCGCGCCGGGCGTCCAGCAGATCCGCCAGCCTCTCCGGCCAGTCCGGCAGGCGGGCGCGGGTGGGGGGCAGCCTCATTTGATCTTGCCCTTCGCGTCGGCTTCCCACCAGGACCGGTTGGGCCAGATCAGCTCCTTCTCCACCGTGGCCGGGACGAAGGCCAAGCCCTTGTCCCCGGGGTAGAGCCGTTCCTGATCCTCCGGCGTGAAGCGGCGGACCTTCGGGCGCTCCCAGTCGGCCAGCCGGTTCAGCAGCTTCACGCTGACCGTCGCCGTCTCGCCCATGCGGATGTCGAGCATGTCCATCCGGCCGCGGAAGACCACCAGCGGGTCGGACAGCGGCAGCCAGGTCGCCTGGTCCAGCAGCACTTCGTACACCACGCCGGCGCGGCCCTGGTATTCCTGGTTGAGCGCGATCGAGACGCTGTCCCGCGGCACGCCTGACAGGGAGACCGACAGGTCATAGGCGCGCAGCTCGGCGCTTTCCTCGACCACGGAGATCGCGCCCAGGCCGCCGACGCCCAGGAAGATCTGCCCGCCGATGGTGATGTCCGACGGGCTGCCGTTGATGCGGACGAAGCCGGAGGGGAAGTCCAGCGACACGGCGACGGTGCGGGCCGGGGTTTCGGAGGTGATGGCGGTCGACACCGCCGTGGTCATGGAACGGGGCATCAGAACAGCGCCTCTTCCATCTGCAGGGTCGTGCTGGCGAACACCCCTCGCTCGTACTCCATGCCCAGCTGGTCATCCGTGACCATCCAGACCGCCTTCGGCGCCAGCAGCTCCAGCGGCGTGTCGGCATTCGGGCTGCGGCGGATGTCCGGCGTGATGGGCACCGCCAGGGACTGCGTCCGGGTGACCGTGGCGGTGGTGGTGTCGATGTAGAGGGTGACCGCGCCGGCTTCGAGCTGCGCGCCGCCGGTCAGGATGGTGCCGCTGCTGGTCTGGGCGCTGCCGCCATTGGCGGTGACCGGGACGATCCAGCTGACCGCGCTGGTGGTGCTGCTGTCGACCACGCAGGTGACCCAGAACCGATACCAGCCGCCGGCGACAGAGCGCGTCTGCACGTCCACCAGCGTCGCGGTGCCCAGGGTGCTGGTGGTGCCCAGGGCGCCGGTGGACAGGTTCACCCATTGCCGGATGCCATTGGTCTGGCCGGCGTTGGACAGCTGGATATAGGCCCAGCCCATCGTCCCGGCCTTCAGCCAGGCGGAGAAGGTGTAGGTGGCGCCGGCGGTGATGGTGCGGGCCTGGGATGCGAAGCCGCCGCTGGTGCTGGTGCAGGTCAGCGTGTCGGCGGTGGTCGGGCCCAGCGGGCCGGCCGAGGTGTTCGCCGTGGCGGTGATGGTGCCGCTTTTCGTCCAGGCGGCATTGTCCAGGGCATTGGACTGCAGCAGCAGGTTGGTACTGGTGCGGTCGGTCATGGCGACGTCGTCCGTCACCATGCGCAGCTGCGGCCGGCCATCGGGCCCGGTCCAGCCGAAGATATCGCCGGCGCGGAAGGCGAAGCTGCCGCCATCGAAGCCGGTCACCAGCAGCGTGCCGCCGGTCTGGCTGCCGGAGAGGACCCGGCGGCCGACACTGTCCGCGCCGCCGTCGCCCTTCCGGGGCATGTGCGTCGGGCCCCAGGTGAACCGCCCGGCGCGGCCGCGCAGGCCGGCCAGGAAGGCCTGCATGATGCGCCACTGCGCCTCCGGCAGGGTGTTCCAGCGGACCTCTGCCGCCCATTTCGCGCCGGGCAGCGCCAGGGTCTGTTCCGTGCCATCGAAGGGGCTGCGGCCGCCGGACTGGGTGTTGGCGGCCAGGCCGAACCGGATGCTGTTCGGGTTCCGGATGGCGGCGGGGAAGGCGACGATCGGCATCTCAGACCCTCCGCCCGAACGTCTTGGCCAGGTTGCCGCCGCGGTTGACCTTGGCCGCCAAGTTGCCCTCGCTGGCCGCCAGGATGGCCGGCAGGCGGCGGGCCAGCACGGCGTCGATCCGCTGTTCCACGCCGGCCTCGGCGCCGCGGGCGTCGATCTGGATCACCGCGCCCCCGCCCCCGCCATCCATCGTCACCGGGATGCTGCGGCCGTCGGGCAGCGGCACATAGGCCTCGGGACGCCGCGCCTCGCCGAAGATGGCGACCTGCGGCGACCGTGCGACGCCGCCGCCCGCGTAGCTGTGCAGCGGCAGCGGGCCCAGCGGCGTCATCACGCCGCCGCGGGCGAAGGCGAATCCCTGGGAGGCAAAGCTACTCGCCTGGTTGCTCAGGCTGTTCAGCGTGCTGCTGGTCGGCAAGCCGCCCGCCGTATAGCCGCCGCCGAATGCATTTCCGAACAAGTCACTGAACAGGCTGTTGAACACGCCGCTCAGGCCGCCCGATCCGCCCGACCCACCCAGGGAGTTATTCAGCGCCTGCTCCAGCGGCCGGGTGATGAATGCCCGCTCGATCAGCCGCGCAACACCCTGCTCCAACCGCTTCAGCGCGTCGCCGGCCTTGCCGCTGCCGGTGATCATCCCATCGAAGGCGGAGGTGAAGACGGTGGCGATTTCCCGGCCGGAGACCGCGACTTCCTGGTTCTTCTTATCCAGCTTGTCGAGCGTCTCGATGTACTGGTCCTGCAACAGCCGGGTGACTTCCTGCACCCGCTCCGGCGAGAGGCCCAGCGGCCCGCCTTCCCGGTCCTGCGTCTGCAGGAACAGGTTCCCGGCGCTGTTCACCTTGGCCAGGCTGTCGGTCAGGCGCTGGAAGGCAGCCGCAGCCGGATCCACGCTGTTCGCCACCGCCTGGGCCTCACGGGCGATGCGCTGCTGCAGATCCTCGAAGCCAGCCAGCGGGTCGCCGGGCTCGCGCGTGGCGCGGGCGCTGCGCTCCCGCGGGCTGCGCTCCGGCTTATCCTCCGGCTTGTCCTGCCCGAAGCCCAGGCCGCCGAAGTTCACGGTGCCGTCCGGGCGGACCCGGGAGTTCAGGGCCGCGGCCTGCTCATTCAGCCGGCGCGCCAGGTCTTCCTGGGCGGCGATCTGCCGCCCCACGCGCGCTAGGTCGTCCGCCCGCCGCCGAACCTCCCGCTGCCCAAGGCGGAGCTCACCCGGGTCGGTCGCGTCGAAGGTGCCCGTGATGTCGGACACGATCCTGCCGCGCTGCTGCTGCAGGGATTGCAGCTGCAGGCCGGCCCGGGCGGCTTCCAGGTTCGTGGAGTCCTGGACCGACTTGAACTGCTCTTCCCGCAGGCGGGCGGTGCGCTGCGTCGCCGTCTCGACCAGCTCGGTGTAGGACTTGATCGCGGTGCCGGCGCGCTGGATGCCGAGGGCGTACTGCTCGGCCGCCGTGGCGCCGAGTTCCTTGTTCAGCGCCTCCACCCGCTTGGCCGCCTCATCGGCGTCCTTGCCTAGGCCGAGGAACTGCGCCGCCAGGATGCCGACGGTCAGCACGGCGCCGGCGATCGCGCCGCCGGTGCCGAAGACGCCCAGGAACTGGCTGCCCTGCTGGCTCAGCGCCGTCAGCGCGGACTGGCCCGACTGCACCTGGACGGCGAAGTCCTGGATCTGGAAGCCAGCGCTGCCGATGGTGCGGCCCAGGCCGCTGAAGCGGGTCTCCGCCTCCTTCGCCGCCTCCGAGATCGCCGGCAGCCCGCTGCTGCGCGAGCCGACCCGCTGCGCCGCCGCTTCCAGCCGGCGCAGGCTTTCCTCGCCGGCCGTGCCCAGGCTGCGCAACGTGCTCTGGACGTTCTCCGCGTCCCGCACCGAAAGCGTCAGGGTGATCGCCCGGGTGGAGCCGCTCATTCGGTCTTCTCCGTCCGCTCCGCCCGCCCGGCCATGATGCCGTCAGCCGCCGCCGCCAGCAGTACGGCGGCCACCTGGCTAGGCACGCCGGCCGCCCGCGCCAGCGCCACCGCGCCGGCCATGTCCACCGTCACCGCCGTCCAGCCGCCGCCGGCCAGGCAGGTCTCCGCGGCGCGCAGGCAGGCCGCACCTTCGGGGGACCGCGGCCGGTCCTGGTCGCCAGGGCAGTCAGCGCAGGTGGCGGGTTCCCCTACGCCGCCGGGCCAGGCGGGGCGGCCGGGGCAGCCGGCGCAGGATTCGGCGCCCCTGCCGTACCGCCACTGGCAGAAGCGCCGGAGCCGTTTCCCTCCGCACTCAGCGCATCCAGCGGTTCGCTGTAGGCCAGGAAGAAGGCGCGGCCGACCAGCGGCTCCGCCGCGAAGGCGGCGCAGGCGGCGGGCGTCAGCGGCAGGGGCAGCCCATCGTCCCCGCCGATGCCTTCCCATTCCACGATGCCGTAGCGGGCCATGGCTTCCAGGGTGAACTGCCAGACCAGGCCCTGCAGCCAGGCTGCGTTCGCGCCGGTCTGGCCATTCGGGTCATGCGGCGTGCCGGCCTTGGCCGCATCCTCCGCCTCCCGCTTCAACTCGGCGACGCGGGTGGTCGCCTCGGCCAGCGCCGCTTCGCGGACGGCGGTGGTCAGCGGGCGGACCTTCACCCGCACGCCGTAGGGCAGCGCCGGCAGCCAGTATTCGCCCCGGGCGACGGTCAGGCGCAGCATCAGTAGGACGCCACCTGGTTCTTCAGCGTCACCTGCAGCAGGCACTGCGCCGTGCTGTCATAGGCGGCGATGAAGGGCAGGTTGATGCTGATCCCGCGCGGGCCGTCCACCGGCCGCTTCTGCCGCTGGAAGAAGACCCGCGGGTACAGGAAGGTGATCGAGGTGTTGGCGTCGATCGTCAGGGAGTATTCCACGCTGGTTGCCGTGCCGTTCGTGGCCAGCGTGACCTGGGTGTAGTCCCTGAACCGCAGCGTCAGCTCGCCGCTGCCCTGCCGCTGGCCGAAGTCGATGCCTTCGGCCTGGTTGTCCGACCGCACGGTATCGTTCACCAACTGCATGTTGTTGGTGAAGCGGATGGTGCCGCCGGTGACCGCGCCGAGGGTGCTGCCACCCTGCCTGATGGTGCCGGTCGGGCGCTGGAAGCGGCGGAAGCTGGTGTTCACCGGCGTGCCGGCGCCGGAGCTGGCGGCCGTCACCTCCTGCATCGCCAGCAGGCCGATGGTCGCATCCGCGGCGCCGGTGTCGGAGATGGCGATCTCCATGCTGTTCGCCCGCGCGCCCAGCATGCGCTCGAACTGGGTGATGTCCGGGAAAGCCTTCTCGAAGCCCCAGGACGGCAGGGCAGTGGAGCCCGACTTGAAGACGTGGGTGAAGTTCACCGACCCGGAGGTGGTCGGGCTGCCCATCAGCTTGCGCAGCCAGCGACCGAAATGGACCGTATCCAGCGGCACCCGCGCATCGCCGGTGACCGCCAGCTTGCCGTAGTAGGGATCGGCCGCGTCGGCGTTCGGGTTCGCGGAAAGGATCTCGTCCTGCGACAGCTCCTGGTCGCCGCCCAGCGTGAAGCTGAAGCAGGGATACTGGTCCCAGTTGCCGGTCGGGGCGACGTTCTCCGTCGTCTCGATCTTGCCGTAGAGCTTGAAGCTTGAACCCTGTGCGCCGACAGGCATGGCAGCCTCCTATGCGAGATCGCGGACCATGGCCGCAGCGGTGATGTCGATCTGCGCCCAGGCGCGGGCGCGGGTGAAGGTCTCACCCTCGGACAGCGTCATGCCGTCCATCAGGATCGGCCCGAAGGCAGGGTCCGGGGTCCAGCCCAGCAGCGCGTCCCGCACCTGCACGAAGCAGTCCATGAACCGTTCCGACGCATCCTGGCCGCGGTCATCGGCGGCGGTGGAGACGGCGATCACCACCGAAAGCTGGACCTGCATGCCCTGGTCCAGGCTGGACAGCTGGTCGTCGCCGTCCGGGGTGATGCCGGCCAGCAGCACGAAGGCATGGGGCACGGGGAATTCGTCCGCCTGGATGGCGCGCTTGTAGTCGATCGCGCCGGCGACGCGGCCGGAGAAGATTGGGCACTGCGCCTTCAGGCGCGGGATGACGGCGGAGGGGCGCATGCGTCAGCCCCGGAAGGCGGCGAAGAGGTCGGCGGCGCGGCCGACGCGGCGCAGCATCTCGGCTTCCAGCTGCGCCTGCAGCGGGGAGAAGACCGGGCGGGGCTCGATCCGGCCGACGAAGCGGTTCACCGCCTTGCCGCCGGCGCCCCGGCGCTGGACGCGGTCGCGGGTGCCGAACTCCAGGAAATGGCGGTAGAAGGCCACGCCGCGGTCGGCGAAGACCTTGGCGCCGTAGCCTTTCTCCTTGGCCGGAAACTTCAGCTTCACGGCCCGTAGCTCGGCGCCGGTGAAGACCGCCGGCGCCTGGCCGGGGGCGGAGGCGCGATAGGCGCGGGTGTTGCGCGCCACCGCCGCAACCGTGCGGTAGGACGCCTGGCGGCCGAAGACGGTGGTCTTCCGGGTGACGCGGCGGAAGGTCCGCCGGCCAGCGCGCGCGCCGTACAGCTTGCCCGACTTCGCCGCCCGCAGGTCCGCCTTCAGGCGGGCCTGATATTCCTGGGCGGTCTCCCGGACCGTCTGGCGCAGCGTCTCGTCCAGCCGGCGGCCGGCGATGACCAGGTCGAGGAAGGTCTCCCGCCCCTGGGTCACCTTCAGGTCGATCATGCGGTCAGTTCCTCCGCGCCGATGACCAACCAGCGCCGGTCGCCGTCCATGTCCCGCACATCCCGCACGCGCCAGCGACGGCCGGCCAGGTCGCGGCAATGGGTGAAGCCGGTGCCCGGCCGCCAGCGGATGGTGATGCGGTGGGTCGGGCCCTCGCCGACCTGCACCCGCTCGATGTAGAGCGCGCCCTTGCTGGCCTCGATCTTCGCCCAGACCTCCGCCACGGCGGTGTAGGTCTCGGCCAGGCCCGTGCCGGCATCGGCCTCCTGGGCGCGCTGTTCCAGCACCAAGCGGTGCCGCAGCTCCCCCGCGCCCATCAGACCGCCAGGATCCGATAGGGCGCGATCAGCCGATCGAAGGCCGGGTTGCTGTTCAGCGCCCGGGCGGCGCTGGCGCGGGTCTCGACCTCCGCCTCGCGGTTCTCGTACATCGCGCCGATCAGCAGCAGCATGGCCTGCAGCAGCGCCTTCGGCGGGGTGTCATAGCCGGCGCGGTAGCGCACCCGCACCGCTCCGCGGACGCCAGCGTCGGTGCTGGGCCAGGCGGTGTTCGCCGCCGACCAGATGGTCGCCGGCAGCGCGGCCGGGCCGGTCGGGGCCTCGACCTGGTAGGCCGTGCCGGCCAGGGTGGTGGTGACGCCGGCCGCGGACACCGTCGACAGCGAGGTCAGCGAGACGAAGGGCGCGTGCGGCACCTGGATCGGGCGGCCGCAGGCGGGGAAGCAGGGCAGCCGCAGCTCCCACTCCTCCACCCGCAGCAGCCGGCCCGTCATGGCCTCCACCTGCTCCCGCGCAGCCGTGATCAGCGCGCCGAACAGGCCGAACTCGGCGCCGCCGTCCGCTTCGGCATTGGCGCGGCAATGGTCCATCGCCACGGCCTCCGACAGGGGCTCGCTGGTCGCGGGTGTGATCAGGCGGAGGTCCATGGCGGCGGGCTTAGCCGGCCGGGGGCGCGGGCGGCTTGGGTGCCGCCTTCGCGGGCTTGGCCCAGCCCTCACGCACGGCCAGCTCGGCCAGGTCGCCGGTGACCAGGTCGCCGACGGCATAGTCCTTCGGGTAGACCACGCCGTCCGGCACGCCCAGGAAGGGCACGGTGACGATCGCTTCCATCGTCAGGCCGGCATCAGTTCGGGCAGGCCGCGCACCGCGAGGCAGGAGATCGGCGTGCCGGTGGCATGCGTGCCGCCGAAGGTGGCTGTCAGCCGGACATACCGCCGGTTGCCGATATAGTCGATTTCCTGCACGTCCGCTGCCGCCTTGGCCGCGGTCAGCGACCGGACGATGCCGCCGGTGGCCCAGGTGAAGCCGCCCGGCAGGTTCACCTCGGCCGCCGTCGCCGCCACCCAGGTGGAGTTGTCGTCGGAATGCTCGACGCTGAAGTCCACCCGGTTGGTGCCGGTGAAGGTGATGCCGCCGACACCGATTGCGAGCTGGAAGCTGACAGCGCCGAAGCCCTGCAAGTCGACCGAGGTGCCGGTCACGGTCGCGGCCGCCGTCTGCGCGGCAAGGGTGATCGCCGGCGCGAGCCGGGTGGAGATGGTTCGCAGCATGGGGAGAGCCCTTCGGGCTGGGGTTCAGGGGAAGGACGGCGCCGCAGCGCCGCCCAGGCCGGTCAGGCCGCGCGGAGGATCTTCAGCGCCTCGCTGTTCACCAGGCCGCCGCCCATGCGCCTAGTGGCGTAGAACCGCACCCAGCCCTTGGCGGTGTAGGGGTCGCGGAGGATGGTGATCCCCGCCCGCTCCACCACAGTGTAGGCCTCCTGGAAGTCGCCGAAGGCCAGGCTGTCGCTGTTGGCGGCCAGCGCCGGCATGTCCTCGGCCTCGGTGATCGGGTAGCCGAGCATGGTGGCCGGCATGCCCGCCTGCACCGGCGGCTGCCACAGGTACTGGCCGGTGGTGTCCTTCGCCTTGCGGTACTGCGCAAAGGTGGCACGCGCCGCCACCCAGCGGGCGTTGCGGCGATAGGCTGGCTTCAGATCCATGGTCAGGTCGATCAGGATATCGAAGGGGTTGGTCCCGATCGCGCCGGACGCGCCGGTGCCGCGGCGCTGCAGCGTGCCCCAGGTGCGGCTGGCATCCGCGGTGGTGTTGGACGGGTAGGACAGGAAGCCGCGCGGCTTCTTGATGCCGTCGCCGGCGACGATGGCCGCATTGCCCAGCCTGGCGAAGCGGTCGCCCAGCTTGTCCGCCACCCAGGTCTCGATATTCACCGCCGCATCGGCGATGAGCCGGGTGGAGGCGCGGGGCTGCGACCACATCTCCTCCACCTGGATGGAGTAGCGGGAGACCGAGGTGTTGGTGCTGTCGGTCACCGGCTCCGTCTCGCCGCGCCAGCCGGCGTCGACGTCCGCGGTGTCCATGATCCCCTCCATCTCAGAGGCGGTGACCTGCTGGACGTTGACGATCGGCAGCATGTCCGACCGCTCATACAGGCGGGTCACCAACCGGCCGGACATGTCGGGCGGCACCAGGAAGCCGCCATCGCCGTCCACCGTGATCTGGAAGTCCTGGCGGTGCCAGGACTGCATCTCGTGGTCGCGGCCTGAGCGGAGGAACTCGCGGAAGTCGGTCTCGTACTTCGCCAGCTGCTCGGCATCGAACAGCTTCGTCTGGCGGCCCGCCAGGCCGGCGATGGACTGCAGGTGCAGGTTGGCGGTGGCCAGGCGCGCCGCCTGCTTCTCCTCGAAGGCGCGGTCGACGCCGCGGCCGGGCAGGGTCGCCAGCCGTTCCAGCGCCTTGAAGTTGTCGCCCAGGCGGTCGAGCTCGGCGGAGAGCTTCTCCACCTTGTCCACCGTCACGGCGTCGGCGGCGCCCTTCTGCTCCAGCTGCTTCAGGCGGTCGTCATTGGCCTGCTTGAAGGCCTCGAAGGTCTGATTCTGCTTCTCCAGCAGATCCTTCAGGGTATCGAGAGAGGACACGGGGTCAGCCCTTCATCGTCCGAATGTTGCGTTCGATCTGCGCGGCCAGCGCGGCCAGCGCATCGGGCGACGGGTCGTCGCCCTGGTCTCCGGCCTCGCCCGCGTCCCGCAGGGCCTCGAGGCCGGCCTTGCCCCGGCGCAGCAGCGCCTGGGCCTCCCGGCGCGACAGCCCGGCATCCCGCACGAGCCTCCGCTCCAGATCGCGCACCGACAGGCCGCTCTGCACGCTGGTGACGCGCGCCGCGGTCATGGCGGGAAAGGTGACGACGGAGATCTCGACCAGGTCGATCTCCTGGATGGTGACGCGCGGCTCGCCGGGGGCGGCAGCGTCGTTCACTTGGCGCTTCGTGGCGCGAAACCCGATGGACAGGCCATCGATGGCCGGGACCGGGTCCATCTTCAGCAGGGCGTAGATGTCGCGGCCGCGTGCGGTGTCGGCCAGCTTGCCGGATACCTTCAGGCCCTGTTCGTCCGCCTGCAGGTCGGTCCAGAGGCCGATCGGCAGCATGTCGTCCGCGGTGAAGTCCCAGCCGCCATGTTGCAGCAGCATCGCCGGCCGCTTGCCCGCCCGCATCTGCCGCACCGCGCCATCGAAGGCGCCGGGCGCGAAGGTGTAGTCCCGCCCATCATCGGGGCGGCCATAGACGGCGGCGATGCCGGAGAAGGTCATGGCGGAGCCCTCGCCGGCGGCGAGCTGCACCGTCCAGGGGACGAAGCAATCGGGCATGGTCGGGGTCCTTCAGGGCGCCGCGGGCGCCGGTTCCGCAGGGCGGGTGGCAGAGCCGCCGATGTTCGCCGCCGGCGTCGGCGTGTCGCCGCCCGGCACCGCATTCAGCCCCAGCCGGCGGCGGGCTTCGTTGCGGCTCATGATCCCGCCATCCACCATCTGGCGCAGAAACTCGCCCGTCGCCTTGGTGTCGGCGCGCAGGATGGCTTCCGTGTTGACGTGGAAGAACAGGCCGGTGGCGCGCTGCCGCGGCGCCAGCAGGTCCCGGCCCAGCGTCAGCTCCCACCGCCGGGCCCAGGGGCCCAGGGTGTGGACGGCATGCGCGACGAAGAAGGCCTCGGCCGAGGCATAGGTCGTGGCCTTGTCGCCGAAGCCGACCATCTGCGGGAAGACGCGGAAGGCGCGGCAGATCTCCTCCACCTGCTGCCGCCGCGTCTCCAGGGTCTGCTGGCTGGCGAAGTTCAGCTCATAGGGTTGGAATTTGGCGCCATTGCCCAGCACCGCGATCTTGCCGGCGCCTTCGCCGGTGTAGGCGCGCTGCCAGCGGGTCTGCAGATCCTCCGCCTGTTCCTGGGAGACGCGCCCTTCCAGGGTCAGCACGCCGCTGGGCGTGCCGCCCTTGCCGAAATGGCCTGCCTGGGTCCATTCGATGGCCGCCGCCAGCCCGATGCTCTCCCGCGCCAGCCGCACCACCTCGAGGCCAGCGACCGAATCCCATGACGGGCCGCGCAGGTGGAACATGTCGATCAGGCCGACCAGCTGCTGCCGACCGCCCGGCCATGTGACCCGGTATTCGATGGACCAGTCTGCGGTCTGCTTCCACTGCACCCAGCTCGGCAGTAGCGGCAGCACGCCGATCGGCTGGCCGCGCACGCCGCGCTGGATCAGCGCGAAGCCGTTCCCCGTCAACGCAGCATGCATGGTCAAGGTCTCGGCGACTTCCTGCCAGGTCATCCAGGCATTCGGTTCCTGCAGCAGCCAGGCTGCGTCGGCCGAGGTGTTGTCTTCCGCCCCTTCCGCGGTGCGCTGCCGCAGCGCCACCGGCAGGGCGCCTATGCCTTCCGCAATTACCCGCACGCAGGCCAGCACGGCAGCGACCTGTAGGGCCTTCTCGTTGCTCAGCGCTACGCCGGACCGCGTCGCCATCCCGCCGGCGAGCATCCAGGCAAGGTGCTCCGCCCAGCCCTGCCGGACATAGCCGAGGCGCGCGGCAAGGCGGGAGAATAGAGACATCCACGCTCCTCACACGAAGACCTGGTCGGCGCCGCTCCGCGCCACCGGGTTCCGCGCCATCAGCTCGACCGCGCAGAACAGCGCGATCAGCGGGTCGATCTTCGCAGAGCCGGCCGCCTGCTTGGTGATGCTGACCGCGTTGCCCTTCGGCTCCGCCTTCGCATTGCCGACCGACCACGCCATCAGCGGCTGGCCAGCGTGGCGCATCTCGCCTTCCGCAAGCCGGCGCTCGGTCGTCTTGATGGCACCATTCAGCCGCCAGCCCTGGGAGACGCCGGCGACCTGCTCGCCCTCGATCCCGATCTCGGCCAGCGCGTCCAGCACGGCGCCGATACCGGCGGGGTCCAGCCCCACCGCGTGCTTCTCCGGCAGCAGGCCGGCATCGCGGACGGCGCGCACCACCTCCACCACGCCGGCCAGGTCGTCGCCCATGCGCTCGACCAGCATCAGGTCGCCATCCTGGGCGAAGTCCCGCAGCCGCGCCGCCTCCGCCTTCCGACGCTGCAGCACGATCGGGTGCGCCCAGGCCCGGCCCCAGTGCAGCCAGCGGCGCGTGCCCGTCTCCCGCCCCACCACCGCCAGGCCGAATAGGTCGTCCAGGCCGCCGCCATCGATGCCGATGGTCGCCACCTCGCAGCGCGCCAGCAGCGCATCCAGGGTCAGGCCAGGCTCGGCGTTCGGGGCCCAGTGCTCGGCGCCGGCCCAGGCATCCGCGTGCAGCGCCAGGCCGATTTCCAGATTCAGATGCTGCGATGCCCAGCGGCGTTCCTCGGCCTCGCCCTTCTCCCGGGCGGTCTCGTAGTCCCGCAGCAGGACATCCAGGGACACCGACCGGCCGAGGTTCGGCAGAACTGCCGGCCAGGTGGCCGGGTCGCGCCAGGGTTTGGCTTCGTCCGCCTGCACCTGGCGCGGGAACTCGTACAGCATCGGCAGTACGCTCGGCCGCGGCACCCGGCCATCCCGCACCGCGCGGGCATAGGTCAGCTCTTCCTTGAAGGCCCCGGCCGGCGGCTCATCCGACTGGGTGCTGATGATCACCCCGAACTGCTCCGGGATGGCCGAGGCCGCGCCGCGCAGCTGCCCCAGCACCCGGGACGCATAGTGGACCTTGCCCAGCAGGTGCAGCTCGTCCAGCAGCCAGCCGGCATATTTGCCGCCTGTCGCGGTCTGCATGTCGAAAGTGGTGATCTTCAGCCAGGACCCTTTGCCCTTGCCGGCCTTCATCACGATCGTCTTGTTGTAGTCCTTGACGTCGAAGACCGACGAGTAATCCGGCGTCGCCTCAATCATCTTGGCGGCGGCGGAGAAGGCGAGATCGGCGATTTCCTGCGTTGGGCCGAACAGGCCGAATTGCGCGTTCGGCCTGACGTTCATCAGCAGCGCCGTCAGCATCAGCGCCGCGGAGTTGGTGGTCTTGCTGTTCTTCTTCGGCACCTCGAGGAAGACCCCGGGGACCCGCCGCAGGCCGGTCTCCGGATCCCGCGACCCGAAGATCACCCGCACCACGTCGCGGAACCACTCTCCGGCAGCCTCCGCCAGCGGTGGTTGGCCCTCCACATCCGGCAGCCGGATGCGGTTGAAGATGTCCACCGCCACCGCCGCCTGGGCGTGGTCCAGCGGCAGGTCGGGCAGCAGCGACCGGCCGGCCTGCAACCTCTCCCACCAATCGGGAACGGCGAACTGCCAGACGGTCAATTCGGCCTCAGATGCGCGGCCCAGTCGGCGGTGGCGATGACATCAGCGGCCTCACGCGCCGCCTGCAGCTTCTTGCCCGGCGTCTCTGCCTTCGGCGGCTTCGCCGGGGCGTGGCCCGCGGTCAGCGCCTCCTGCATCTCATCCAGGCGGGCCTGCGAGATGATGGCCCGGGCTTCTTTCAGGGCGGAGACATTGCCGCTCCGGGCCTTCGACATCAGGGCGGAGATGACCTCGGCCTCGACCCGCTCGGCGCCGGTCGCCAGCTCCTCGGCGTAGTGCTTGCGCAGCGTCGGCTCCGACACGCCCAGGACCCGGGCGATGACCTTCGGTGGCTTGCCGCAGGCGGCCAGGTCCATCACCCGGCGGCGCTGGCCGAAGTCCGGGCGCAGCGGCTTTCGGCCGCCTGCTACCGACCGCTGCCGCGGGGTCGGCGGCGCGGCCTCGGCGGTGAAGAGGTCTTCCGCCTTCCCGGCGGCGAGGTCGCTGGCGAACCGCTTGCGAAGTGTTGGGACGCTGATGCCCAGCACCTTGGCGATGTCGGCATGGCGGGCGCCGGCCATGCGCCGCACCGTCTCCCGATCCGCATCCGACGGCGCATAGGCACGGCGGCCGGGTTTCTTTCCTTCCTGGCCCTCCATTTCTTGCTCCGGCCGAAAAAAAACCTGCGGATGGGTTTGGGTGCGGTCCTGAAGCCTTCGCGGCCCAGACTTTCGACCACCCCCCTGCCAGTCACTCGTAAGCCCCGGCCGCCTGCCGAGCCGTCCGCGCCATGTGGCAGGGCTGACACAGCGGCCGCAGGTTGCTCCGGTCCAGCCGCAGTGGGTCGTCCAGGCCCTGGAAGCTGCGGATGTGGTCCAGGTCCGTAGCTGCAGTGACCCTGCCCTTGGCCTGGCAGAAGCGGCAGAGCGGTTCGTCTGCAAGCACCTGCTCCCGCACCCTTCGCCAGTCCTGCCCATAGCCGCGGGCGGTGGAACTGCTGCGGTCGGTGCGGGCGAAGCCTGTTCCCACCGTGACGGCCGAAGCGGTGCGGCTGGCCAGCCTGCCCAGACGAGCGGGGATGGCCGACAGACGGCGGGTCATGCCAGGCGGCACCACTTCGCAGGCAGTTCCACCTCGCCCGGCCCGGCCCGAAGGAACGCGAGGGCGCGCACGCCACCACCCACGACATCCAGGCAGATACCCACGCATCCACGCCATGGCCCAGCGACGATCCGGAAAGGCTGGCCGATCTCCGGCATGCCACCAGCACACACGGCCATCATGTCCAGGCCTCGGACCGGAAGGCCCTGGATCAGCCGCATGTGCGCCGGGTCCATGGGATGCGGCGCCTCAGGCGACGAGCCGAAGATGCGCCGCACGCCGCGGGTGTAGCAGATGCGGCGCCAGGCGCCCTTCACCGCGTCGAACCGGACGAACAGGTATTGCCCAAACAGCGGGGTCACCAGCACGCCGCTACCGAGGACACGACAGCCCAGCGGCATCAGCACCTCGAAGCCCAGCTGCACCAGCCGGGCCCGCACTTCACGCTGCTGGTTCGGGTAGGCCTCGACGCAGTACCAGCGAGGTTCGGATAGCTTGCGCACTCCAGGTGCTTTCGGCACCTGAGGCGACGCGGAGCCCTCAGGCCCGGCGGCGGGTCCGCACTCTGCCGCGACGCTTGCAGAGTTGGTGTGCCCGCACGCGTTCGTTACCCGCATGTCTCGGACCAGGTCAAGGCGTTTCGCTAGCGCGTTCATGCGGCGATGCTCCCGGCGTCAGGCGGCGAAGGCTTCGGGCTTCGGGAAGCGCAGCGGATCACCGCCGCGGTCGCAGTGTTCCGCGAAGGCCGCAGCCCAGCGGGCCTGCGGCGTGTCGGCGGCGGCTGCCGGCGCGAATCGCTGCCCTTCCCGCACCGCCCGCTCCACCTCCTGGGTGAAGTATCGAAGCGTGCTGGGCACGCCCCTCGCCCGGGTCATGACGTCGGCGACCGTGGCGCGTACCAGCCCCGGCGTCGCGCCGGCCTGCAGCCAGCCCTGGACCTCCCGCGCCGACCAGGCGGAGCGGGCGGGATCCATGCCGGCCATCTCCGCCACCTCCCTCGCCAATGCCAGGGCGGGTTCCACGCGCGCGGTAGGGGACGGAGAGGAAGAGGATGATGATTGTCCATCATCATCATGATCAGGAGTTTCCGCGCCGGGTTTCGCCGGGTTTCCGGCGCCGCCCGGCAGCGGCAGCACCATGCTGCCCTGCGAACGCCGCAGCCGGGCCTGCTCGGGCGTCTCGCCCCGCCGCGGCCGCCCGCCGCGCGCCCCATTCGCCCTGCTGCTGGCGACCGCCGGCGCCACATCCGCCAGCAGCGGCACGGCCAGGCCATCGCCCTCCCGCACCAGCAGCCCTTCTGCGATCAGGGTTTCCAGCTGGGTTTCGATCTCGGTTTCCGGCGCGGCAACCAGCAGCGAAACCCGGGCGGAACCCGAGAATGGCAGAACCCCGCCGGTCGCCAGCGCGGCCTCGGCGATCAGCAGCCAGAGCGCTCGCGCGGCCAGCGGCAGGGTGCGCAGCCGCGGATCGGCGCCGAGCGCGGCGAGCAGGCGGGCGCAGGTGCAGCGGCGGCTCATGCGGGATCTCCGGCGGCGGTAGAGGAGGCGGCGGGCTGGGATGGCAGCAGCCGCGACAGCAGGGCCTTGATGCCCCGCCGGGTCGGCGCTTGGCCGGAGGCCTCCGCGACGGCATCGAACACCGCCTCGATATGGCTGGCGCAGGCCTTGGCGCCGGCGGCGGCGCGATTCAGGTCGCTCCGATCGCCGCCACTGGCGGCGTCGGCGCGGTTGTAGATTTCCTCCACCACATCCAGGCAGGTGGCCTCGGCCACCTGGAGGCCGCGAAGGAATGCCTGCATCTCGCGGTCGGAGGCCTTGAAGGCCTTGGCGCGCACCAGCGCGTTGTCCAGGCGCGGCCGCGCCGGCATGGCCGGCACGGGCCAGGGGCGACGGTCAGCCATTGCCGGCGCCCGCCTGCCCGCCGAGCGGCACGTAGCGCACAACCTCCACCCGCCGCAGGCCGAGCGCGGCGAGCAGCGACGGGCCAGGGAAGCGACGGCCGCAATCGGCATCCGAGACGAGCTGCGGCGACACGCCGGCCTGCCGCGCGAAGGCGCTGGGCCCGCCGGCCTCCCGGATGCGTTTACGCAGCAATGCGTAAACCTCGACGGGCCGCAGCCCGTCCGTGGTTTGCGGATCAGCCATAGAAGCCGCTCCCAAAGACATACCTGCCATGGCCGAAGCAGATCACCCATCGCCCGACGGCCACCCAGCACCAATGGCCGAAGTAGGCATCGGGGCCGCCCGCGTTTGGCCATTCCCACGCCGCCAGACGCAGCACGCGAATCGGCAGGAGCCGGGATCGCAGGTCGGGCCACTCCATCTCGCGTAACGGCGCCATGGTCGTCTTCGAATCGCTCAACCCGCCCCTCCCGCCGCCGGCAGGGCGCCGTCGGCATCGCTTTCGTCCAGGTAGAAGGTCTGTTCCGCCAGCCAGCGCAGCCGCACCGGCCCGACGCGGCCCTGGCGCTGCTTGGCGATGATCAGCTCACCCTTGCCCTCTTCGGCTTCCAGTTGCCGCTGCCATTCGCCGAGGGCGGCGAAGTATTGCTCCTCCGACTTGTGGGAGGCGCGGCGGGGGCGGCCGTTCTGAAGATAGTAGTGTTCCCGGTGCAGGAACCAGACCATGTCGGCGTCCTGCTCAATGTCGCCGGAATCGCGCAGGTCGCTGAGCTGCGGCCGCTTGTTCTCCCGCCCCTCATTCGCGCGGTTCAGCTGCGCAGCCGCAACCACCGGCACCTGCAATTCCATGGCGATGGCCTTCAGGCCGCGGCTGATCTCCGACATCTCGGCATAGCGGCTCTGGCGCTGGGCATCGGCGCCGCCGCGCAGCAGGCCGAGATAGTCGACGCAGACCAGGTCCAGCCCGTGCCGGCGCTTGTGCCGCCGCAGGCGCTGCCGCAACACCGCCACCGGCAGGGCCGGCTGGTCATCCCAGGCGATCGGCAGGGCGCCGACGCGGAGCGCCTGCTGCCGCAGCCGGTAGGTTTCCTCGTCTTCCGTCCGCAGCGGCCGCAGGCTCTCGCCTTCCGGCATGGCGCCGCGCGTCACCGCTTCCAGCGGCAGGTCTGCGGCGGCCGCCACCAGCCGCGCCATGACGGCGGAGGCGAGCATCTCGCCGCCCCAGAAATAGACCCGGGCGCCGGCCGCCGCGGCTCGCGCCGCGATGCCGGCCAGCAGCGCCGTCTTGCCCATGGCCGGCCGCGCGCCGAGGATCACCATCTGGCCGCCGCGCAGCCCGCCCGTCATGCGGTCCAGGCCGCGATAGCCGGTGGTGATACCGGCCAGGCCGCCGCGGCGAGCGATGGCGCCGAACATCTCCTCGATCACCTGGGTGGCGACGTCGCCGCCCGCCGACGCCTCCCGCCCCTGCCGCTTGTCCGCCAGCGCGGTCAACGATTCCTCGAGGCCGTCCAGCACCTCCGGCGCGGTAATCTCGCCGCCCTCGCCCAGAGCCTGGGAGATGGCGGAATCGCAGGCCCGCGCCAGCTGCCGCCGCAGCCAGGCATCATGCACCAGCCGGGCATAGGCCGGCACGTTGCGGACGCTGACATTGTGCACCAGCAGCTCGGCCAGATAGGCGACGCCGCCGGCCGGGGAGAGGGTGCCCGCTGCCTCGAACTCCGGCCGCAGGGTGATGACGTCGGCGGTCTGCCCGGCCTCCACTCGCCGTTGGATCGCGGCATAGATCGCGGCGTGCACGGGATCGGCGAAGTGGTCCGCCGCCAGGAACTCCGCGACCCCGTCCAGAGCCTTGTTGTTCACCATCAGGCCGCCGAGCAGCGATTGCTCCGCCTGCAGGTTCGCCGGCATGGCACGCATGGCGATGCTGACTGGCGCCTGGCCGGGGCGGTAGCCGTCCATCGCCCTAGACCCGGACCGCGACGTATTCGGTCGCGCCCCAAACCCGGCGGCGCAGCAGGCGCAGCGTGCCGGTATCGGCCAAGGCCTGCGCTTCGGCCGCATTGGCCAGCATCAGGGCTTCCAGCGGCAGCAGGGCGTTCCACACCGCCAGGCGCTGCAGCGTGGCGGCGTCGCCGCGCAGGTAGACGACATGGTCACCGGCGGCAGCCGCCGCGGCCCAGCCGGCGATCGCCACGCGCAGCAGCGGCGGCAGCGGCCAGGGCATGTACGTCTCTGCCCCGGAAAAAGCCGCCGCCGAGGCCGGCGAACTGACCCCGGCGGCGCAGTCTAGGGAGGAAACGTCCAAGGACGCCGGAGAAACGGCCGGCGCACCGTCCCGGGCACCTGCGCGCCCGAGCTGCTGTGCCCCTTGCGGGGCGAAGAGGGAGGCGGCCGGCCCCGAGGAGGAAGGCCGGCCGCCTGAGGTGCCGCCCGCGTTGCGCGGGCCGGGCGACACCCCACGCCGCGCGGGGGCAGGGGCCGCGCGACGTGTCTGGGAGAAGAGCGAGTCCATCAGGCGTGCCCCGCCGGCGCCTGGCCGGCCAGATGCGTCACCACCTCGGCGCACATGCCGCCTTCGATCATCTCGGCGACGCATTCCGTCACCGCATCGGCGCCGATGACACCGCCGCGCACGGGGACGGTCATGCAGCCGCCAAGGGTCCAGGCGAGGGCGCGCACCACCTCCATCGGCGGGTGCTGGCGCATCAGCGGTGCCAGGGCCTTGCCGACCGCGCGCAACACGGCGGGATCCGGCGCGCCGCTCATGCCGCGCGGGCCCGCCAGAACGGATACGCCAGGTCGCAACAGGCCGCGCAGTAGGGGCGGCCTTCTACCCGCGGCGCGTCGCAGAAGGGCGGCGGCATCGGCACCGGGCCGTCCTTCTTCGCGTCCTTCCAGTTGCCCCACAGCGGCCAGCGGCAGCCGCCCTTCATGACGCCCACGGTCGGCGCGGTGCGCGGCAGCGCGGGCGGCAGGGCGACATGCGGGCCGACCGGCCGCTTCGGCGCCGCCGCCGTCACAGCCGAGGCAGCCGCAGATCGTGTCGGCTTGAGCGGCTTCGGCGCCGGCGCCGCCTTCGGCTGGGTGCCCCAGCGCGCGGCGTAGAGCTGCCGCGCCCGTACCGGGTCGCAGAGCAGCGGCACGCCGTAGCGGTAGCAGGCGCCGGCCACCGCGTTCTTCGTCAGGCCCTGCCCGATGGTCCGGGCGATCTCCGCCGCGCTCTTCTTCTCTGCCGCCAGCGCCTGCAGTTGCGGCAGCAGCTCAGACCAGGCGCGCCTCATGCCCGACCCTCCCCGCCATTCAGCAGGCGAATCCCGGCGCGCCGAGCCTGCTCCGCCTCGGCGCGCAGCCGCGCGGCCTCCCGCTGGGCGGCCGCGATCTCCGCTTCGGCGCGGCGCCCGGCTTCGGTGGCCGCGGCCATATCTTCAAGCCGCGCGCCGGCGCGGGCTTCCAGCAGCTTCGCCTGCGCCAGCAATTCCGCTTCGCGCGCCCGCGCCTCTTGCGCCGTCGGACGATCCATCCCCCAACTCCCTGGCAATCTGCTCGCTGCGGGCCTCCAATCGGGCCAGCTCTGCGGCGAGCACATGACGACGGGCTGAAATGACCTGGTTCCACTCGCGCGCGGACACGGACCGGGCGCGGCCATGCCAAAACCCGAAGGCCCTGGCGTAATCGAGGCCCAGGCGGCGGGCGGCGCGGCCGATTGCGGCCTTCACCGTGTCGCCGGCTGGGCAGGGCTCGGCGGCTTGCCGGACCCATTCGCGCATCTGCGCCAGCTCCGCCTCGCACGAATCGTGCGAGGCCTGACAAGGGATTTGCGACATCTCAACCACGATTACCTCCATACTGCGGGGCATGGATGGACCCCGGCAGCAGCAGGAAGAGGAGGAGAGCGAGGCCCGCGGTGGATGCCAGTCCGCCGCGGGCCTTTTGCTGATGATGGCCGCGCTGGCGCTGGCGCTGGTCGCGATGGCGCTGCTTTTGGGGCCCTGAGATGACGGCCGGCGCGTCAGGCGGCATCGGCTCCGCCGTTCAGCACGTCAGGGTTGAGAATATGGGCAAGAAAAAGCCTGGGCCGGGACCGTTGAAGCTCCGCCCAGGACTGGACGACCATGGCCAGCGTTACACTACAGATGGGAGATGCAATGGACCCGGCCGAGAAGCTGATGCGCGCTCTGCAAGAGACACGGGCGTCCCTGGCGGCGCTGAATGCGACGGTGGCCGTGCTGGGCGCGAACGTCGCCGAACTGAAGGAGGCGATCAAGAAGCAGACTCCCGTGCCACCCGCGACGTAATCGAAAGGCACTGCGCCCGCAGCTCGCGTGCCACCTGCCGCACCGGATCGGGGGCGCGTGGCAGCAGCGCCTGCCGGTACCAATCCGGCAGCGCCGCGCGCTTGCGCAGCTCTACCCGGCGCGCCTCCCACGACGGTCGTATGGTCCGGTGCATCAGGCGGCGGCCTCAGGGGCCGGCACATGACCGTTGCGATTACGCACCGGCCCCAGCACCATGGATGTCCCCCGACAAACCATGGAGGATTCCGAATGTCGCCCGCGATCCGCGCAGCCATTGCCTGGCTGCCCGAAGAGGACTTCGCCACCTTCCGTGCCGCACAGGTCGATGCCGACCGTCTGCCGGCGACCTGGGACCAGTGGCGGCAACGCTTCGAGCGCCAGTTGAAGCAGCAAGGAATCAGCCTCGAAACCTGCATCCGCGTGCATGTGCAACTCGACGACCTGCGCGCATTCTGCGCTGCACGCGGTCTGGTGATGGACAGCCGCGGCCGAAGCGCCTTCGCAGCCTTCAAAGCCGCCAGCGGACAAGGGCTGCAGTAGAACCGTGATGCTGCATGCCATCAGGCGGCGGCCTCGGCTGGGGGGTCGTACAGGTCGGGCCGAAGCTCGTGCGGATGCAGACCGGTGATGGCCGCTAGCGGGCGCACGCGGTCTGCCGGCACTCGCCGCTCGGCCCACCGCAGGACGGTGGAATGGGCAACACCAAGCCGCCGGGCCACCGCCACGGACGTCACCTTCGGCTGCGCGAGATACTCGGCGAGGGTCATGGCCCGAATGTGCAGTGACTGGACACATTCCGCAAGGCGTTTTGTGCAGTGACTGCGAAGGTCGCCCCGGGCGCGCTGTGCAACGATCGTCGCATGATCCGCAAGCATCCGACACGCCCGTTCCTGCGGGCATGGCGCAAGCGCCTAGGAAAAACTGCCGAATGGCTTGCGAACGAAATCGGAACGGTCCATTCTACGGTTCTGCGCTACGAGGCCGGGACGACTGGGGTGGACGATGCTACCTTCGAGGCCATAGCAAAGGCGTATGGCATCTCGATTGCCGAGCTGTCTGCGCACCCAAATGACGCCGAAAAAGCGCGCGCTATGGATAGAATCCTACGGGCAATCCGCGACATGGATGAGGAAGGCCTTTCGGTCATCGCAGGCTTTGCGGAGCGGATGAAACCGCGCAACTAGCCATTGTGCATTGACTGCGCAAATTGCGCTTGCCCAATATGTCCAGTCACTGCACATTCCACCCCCGTCAACCCACGGGGGAGCGACATGCCCAGCCTTTCCACCACGCCGCAGCCCGGGGGCATCTTCGCCACCGAAGGCGCGGCATTGCCCGCGGTCGGCGCCAACGCCGACCTGCCGGACTTCATCCTGCCACGCGCCCTCGGCTTCAGCGCGCCGGCCGCCGCCGAGATCTCCAGCGCTGACGACGACGAAGACGCCCGCAACCGCCTGGTGATGACCGTCCTCGGCCAGGCCATCGTCGCGCTGCGGGGCGCCGCCGCGGCCATGCGCTCGCTTTGGGGCGACATCTCGGACGGCATGCTGGCCGACGCGCTGGCGCTGCGCTTCGCCGACCTAGTCGAGTGCCAGGCCGATGCCGACCGGGACGCGAAGGCGCTGGCCATCGCCGCCGCCGCGCAGCGGGAGCTGGGCGGCGCATGACCCCCGACATCGGCATCCCACCCATCCCCGGCGGCGCCGTGGCGCTGACCCCGCCGCCGCCCGTGCTGGCGGCCTTCCGCAGCCTGGTCGGCCTCGCGCCCGGCTTCCGCCTGGAAGCTGCCCGCGCCCAGGCCGCCGGCCACTTGGCCGAGAGCCTGGTGCAGCTGGCCGACACGCTGGACAGCATGGCCCGCGCCCTGGCCGCGCCGGACGGGCCGGATTACCCGGCGGTGGCAGAGGCCGCGCAGGCGCTGGCCGAGGCCCGCCGCGCCCGCTTGGCCGGCCCGCCGCCGCAGCCGCGGCCGCACCCTTTCGCCCGGGAAGGCGCCCAGGTCTTCCCGCTGCAGAAGCCGGTGACCCGGCAGGAGCTCCTGGCGCATCTCGAATGCACCCGCAGCAATGCCGAGGCGCGGGCCATCTGGGGTAGCCTCTGCCGCATGGGCTTCGACGCGCCCGGCCAGCCGGCGCTGACCGCCGCCGCGCTGGCGCGGCTGCTGCACAGCCAGGGCCATGGGTCGCAGGATCTGCAGCAGGCCTCGCACGCCGTGGACCGCGCGGCGGGCGAATGGACCGCCGCCGCCGCCCTGCTGCGCAGCGCGGCGCGGGAGATCGCGGCGCTGTCCACGCGCGACGCGTCGCGGGGTGGCCAGGCATGACCGCCCCCGCCTTGCGGCCCGACGCCGCCGCATGCAGCCGCGATGTGCTGGCCCTGGCCGATCGGCTGGACGCCGCCGCCACCCGCGCCATCGGCAATGCCCAGGCGCTTCCCTTCGGGTCGGACTGGCTGCTGCTGCTGGCCGACCAGGCGCAGGTCGCGGCCGATGCCCTCGCCACGGTGATGGCTGAGGCCGAGAGCGACGCCTTCGGCCGCTTCGCGGACCGGCTGCGGCAGAAAGCGCCCGCCTTCGCCTGCGCCCCGCGCCTGCCCTTCACGGCGGAGGGCTGACGCGATGGCCTGGGAAAAGCTGGAATTCCGCGCCTCGGCCATGGCCAGCACCGGCGCGCCGCGGGTGACCGTCGCCTATCGGCAGCAGTCGAAGAGCGGCGGGAAGCACCTGACCGCGAACATCAACCGCCAGCTCGCCGCAGCACTCGGCTGGAAGGAGCGGGAGCGGGTGGAACTGGCCGTCGACCGGGCCACCGGCCGCATCCGGGCGGAGCGGGCGCAGGCCGGCCGCGCGCTGCACGGCAGCTCGGCCAAGGGGCTGGCCTTCACCGCCCCGCTGCCCTGGCTGGCCGACATGCCGAGCCGGCTGGCCGAGCAAGTGACGCATGAGATCGAGGCGCCCGGCGTCCTGATCATCACCCTGCCGGACTGGGCGCGCCCTGCCTCGCCCGCGACTGGTGCACGCCCCCTTGCACCAGTTGCCGCGCCGCCGCCCGCCCCGGTCGCCGCGGCGCCGGCGCCGGCGCCAGCACCCGGCGGCCGCGGCATGCTGACGTCCGAGCAGGAGGCGCTCTTCCGCCGCCTCTGGCCGGATAGGACCAGATCCGCGTCGGACGTGCTGCGGGCCATCAATGGCCTGCCGGGGCAGCGCTTCGCCGCCAGCACAAGCCTGTACAGCCTGGCGCAGCGCCTGGGCCTGCCGACGCAGCGGACGGAGACCGACGAAGGCCAACCCGCGCCGCCCCCAGCGCCTGCGCAAGCGGCGCCGGCCTCGGCGGCCAAGGCGCCGACGCTGTCCCCCAGCAGCGGCGCGGTCATCACCGTGGCCGGCCAGGAAGCCAGGATCCGGGAGGAGGTGCGGGAGTGCCGCGCGGCCGGCATGGGCGCCCGGGCGATCAAGGAGGAGCTGGGCATCGGCCTGGACGACGTGCATCGCCACCTGGCCGCGATCGCGGCCCAGGAGAAGGGCGTCGCGGCATGAGTGACCCCATCACCGATGCCCTGCGGGCGGCCCATCGCGCCGGCGGCATCGCGGAAGCCGAGGAGTGCGCAAGCCTGATGATCCCGCGCGCCATCGCCGCCTTCCTGCGCGCGCTACCCCGGGTGGTCATCATCAACGGGGGCGGGCTCATCACCGCGCCCGACACGCTGGCCGCCGAGGTCGACCGGGTCACCCGGAGGACGCGCGCATGATGTCGCATGCCCCGCCCCGCGCGGCGCTGGACGCAGAGCGCACCGCCCTGACCTGGCTGCCGCCCGAGATCCGCGCCGAACACGCCCTGGCGGTCGCCCTGCGCCATACCGGCGACGGCGAGAACACCGAAGCGGCCGGCGAGGCCGACGCCGAGCGCGCCGGCCGGATGCACCACGCCCTGCGCGTGCTGGGCTTCACGTTGCGGCCGGAGGAGCCGGACCCGCAGCAGCCCATGACGGCCGGCGGCCTGGCGCAGCTGGCTGGCCTGGTGCTGGCCAGCCTCGCGCTGCTGGGCTTCGCCGCCTACGGCGCGGCCACCGCGCTGCTGGCGCTGCTGGTGGGAGGTGGCCATGGCTGACCTGCCGCAGCGCATCCAGCGCCGTCGCACGTCCGGCTGGACTCTGCCCGAGGGCGCGATCTGCGTGGACCGCAGCACGCCCTGGGGCAACCCCTTCGTGGTCAGCGAGGATGGCACCGCGGCCGATTGCGTGGCGCTGTACCGCCGACTGTTGGGAGGCCTGGTCTGCCTGACCACCCACGCCACGCCGGCGCGGCAGGAAGCGACCCTGCGGCACGTCCAGCGCCACCTGCCGGAGCTACGTGGCCGCACGCTGGCCTGTTGGTGCCGCCCCGGGCAGCCCTGCCACGCCGATGTGCTGATCGAGCTCGCCAATGCCCCGCTGGCCTGCGAGGCGGGCTGACAATGCCAGACGGCAGCCTCGCGTCCCGCACCCGCCGGCCATCCAGCCTACCGCTTAGCCTGGCGCCACGGTTCCTGCGGCGCGACCAGGCGGCTGAATATGTCGGTGTCTCGCCGGACGTTTTCACCTGGGAGGTCGCGCAAGGCTGGTGGCCGCCGCCGGTCCGCCGTGGCGCCAAGGGTGGCCTGGACACCTGGGATCGCCTCGCCCTGGACGATCGTGCCGACATAGTATCGGGCCGGCGGGAGGCGCTGCCGGAGTCTGCGGCCGAGGCCGCGCAGCAGGCCGCCGCCGAAGCCGCCGCGATCGAGGGAGCCAAGCGTGCCGCGACCCAAAGGCCCGGGCCTAAACCCCGTCCGCCGCAAGCGCGCTGACGGCACCGCCACCTTCGACTGGTACCACCGCCCGACCGGCCGCCTGATCGGCCGGGAGCGCGACGGCATGCCGCGCGAGAGGGCGCTGGCGATCGCCGCCGAGATGGACGAGGACATGCGCGCGCCGTCCGGCCCGCCCTCCGGCAGCTTCGGCGAGCTCTGCGCCCTCTACCTGGCCAGCCCGAAATTCAAACGGCGCGCGCCCCGGACTCAGCAGGAATACCGCGACCATATCGAGATCCTGCGCAGTGCCTGGGAGGGCGTGCCCGTGGCCGGGATCACCCGGAAGGCGGTTGCCGTGCTGCACGCCGGGTATGCCGCCACGCCTTGGCGCGGCAACGCCATCCTGCGGACCCTGCGCCTGGTGCTGAACTTCGGCATCCATGACCTCGAGCTGCCCGGGCTGGTGCGGAACCCGGCCGCGCATTTCGACCTGCACGAAACCAGCCCGCGCAGCCAGGTCTGGGACCAGGCGCGGATCGACGCCTTCCTGGATGCGGCCACGGCCGTGGCGCCCCGGATGCGGAAGGCACTGGCTTTGCTGCTCTACACCGCCCAGCGGCCCGGCGATGTGCTGACCATGGCGCGACCGATGATGTGGCAGGACGGGGAGGGGAGGACCTGGATCCGCTTACGCCAGGCGAAGACCGGCGAGGCCGTGGATGTGCCCTGCCACGCCCGGCTGGGGGCGGAGCTGGCGGCGCCGGAGCCGCCGGCGAAGCCCGGCGCGCAGCCGAGCACGCTGCTGCTGCCCAGCCCGCGCGGCCTGCCCTGGCGCATGAGGAACTTCGCCCGGATGTGGGATCGGGTGGTGGCGCGGGCGAACCTTCGCCTTGCCCGCCAGGCGCTGCGGGCCCGGGGTGGCCTGCCGCTGGCGCGGGTGGAGGAGGCGCGGGAGGCGGCGAAAGCGGCGGTGCGAGCGGCGCTGATCAGCGACCTGCAGCGCCGAGACCTACGGCGGACCGGCGTGGTGCAGCTCGCTCTGGCCGGCGCGACCATCCCGCAGATTGCCGCGCTGACGGGCTGGAAGATCGACCATGCCCAGCGGATCGTTGAGACCTATCTGCCGCGGCGCGGCGAGGTAGCGCTGGGTGGGGTGGAACGCTGGGAGGCGGCGCCGGCGCCGAAAGTGGTGCCGCTGGCCGGGCGGAAGCGGCGGTGAAGGCGTTCGCTCTGGCGCTGTCCCGCTTGCGGTGGATCAAATGCCTGCACCCAACGCTCCATGTAATCTTCGCGTCTTGGCCTACAGGAGCCATGCTGACATGCATCTATCTTGGCGACGGTAACTTTCAACCCGAAGTATAATATCAGAGCAGGCAAGTGATTTAGGCCAGATAGGTTCAGGTCGCTGGGGGATTGGCATGCAGATCGGCTGGACTCAGACACGACACACCAGTGTCGCGCTTATCTCAGCGTCGGTTGCTGGATTTGGCCTGTTGCTTATGGCCAGCACCACTGCGGCGACCTGGATATGGCAGATCAAGCGGCCGGATGGCTCATTGTTTCAAGGGGCCGAGCCGAGCCGCGAGAAAGCCATGACAACCGTGGAGACCGTCTTGCTGCGACTGCTCGACCGCACCTGAAGCGTAGAACTAGTGGCCAAAATCTTACGCTTGGTACCCATCGCGCCATAGCCGCTCTCGACCCAAAAGCAGACGCCCGGCTCGTTTGCCGGTAGAACGGCCCGCATGATGGGACACGCAAACATCCAAGTGCAACGCGCAGACCATGTCGGCTTTGCGGTTGCGTCTCTCGATGAGAGCCTTCGGTTCTGGGTTGATGGGCTCGGCGCGCGGCTCGTGCGGACGGGTGGGATGGGGGGCGAGTTCCTCGGCCAGGTGACGGGGGCACATGGGGCACGGGTGCGCTTGGCGATAGTGTCGTTGGCGGATCAGACGATCGAACTCTTGGAATATCAGGGCCTGGACCGGCCGAGCGCGCCGGCCAAACCGTTCGACCCGGGCTTCGCGCATCTCGCTCTCGTGGTCGACGATATCGACGCGCTCCTCGCGCGGATCGCTGCCTATGGTTGGATGGCACAGGGCACACCCCAGCCAATCGCGAGCGGCGCGCGGGCCGGAACGCGGGTGATCTACGCCGTTGGTCCTGACGGCGCAACGATCGAGTTCATGCAGCCGCCTCTGGTGACGGTGACCACTGATCCCACCAGTTGAGGGGCCGCTTTCCGCCCAAGTCCGACCTACTGCGCGGGTACCAAGCGTCAGGTTTTATCCACTAGGACGGAGTGGTAAGAGGCGTTGCCCGCACCGACGGTGGTGCCGCTGGCCGAGCGGAGGCGGCGGTGATGTTTATGCCTCCTCTCACAAGTGCAAACCGCATCACAATTCAGTCTTGACTTGCCCGATTCGTCAACATCCGGAGTCGGCAAATTAAGGCCCAAGAAACCAACGCCCCACCGCAAATTATCGCCTTCTGCGCGATAATCCGGAGAGTTTCTTGACTCCGGGGTAGTATTCACCCCAATTGGATGTCGGTGCCGTCACTGCACTCCTCTCCTGCCCGGTCCGCCCGCAGCGCCTTCTGGCCGCGGGGCGCATGGGGCGTCTCGGAGCGGCGAGCTCGTCCTCGCCAGATGGAGTGGAGGTTGCCATGTCCCGATGGGACGACAGGGCCGTGTTCGTTCGCGAATACGACCGGGTCCGGTACGGCCGCCAGGAGCGTGTGCGCGCTCACTGGCGGTCGTGGCCGATGCAGTTGAAACTGACGTTCTAGCAGAGCGGTCAGAGTAGAGCGGTGACGGCACCGCCCTCTCGGGTTCTCCCATCAATCGCCAAAAGCGTCAACGACCTTGGAGATCCTCCCGTACACGGCGGGAGACGCTGAGGCGCACCAGGACACTGCCGGGTTCTGCAACGCCTGTTGCAAAACACCCGGATGCAGCAACGGGCGCGGTCCGTAAGTGCTTGAAGATTGGTGTCCCCGGCGGGATTCGAACCCACGGCCCCCAGATTAGGAATCTGGTGCTCTATCCTGCTGAGCTACGGAGACGCTCACTCGTAGCTAGCATGCCCGGCGGCGCAGATGAAGCGCCCCGCCCCGCTCCCGCCTGCCCCGGTGCGGCGCCGCAAGCAACCCCCGCCCCCAGGCCTCCGTTCCGGAACAGCGACCCAACGAGGAGGCTTCACCCCATGGCTTCGTCCATCAAGGACATCTACATCACCGGTCTCGTCAACGCCCATGCGCTCGAGGAACAGGCAATCTCGCTGCTCTCCCGCCAAGCGGAGCGGATCGAGTCCTATCCCGAGATGCTGCAGCAGATCCGGCTGCACATCGAGGAATCCCGCCGCCAGGCAACGCGGCTCGAGGAGATTCTCGCCTCCCTCGGCACCAGCCATTCCACACTGAAGGACCTTGCCACCAAGCTCACCGGCACGCTGGCGGCGCTGGCGCATGTGCCGATGCAGGACGAGGTGATGAAGAACACCTTTGCCAACTTCGCCTTCGAGCATTTCGAGATCGCCTCCTACCGCTCCCTGCTCACGATGGCAGAGTTGGCCGGCGACAACTCCGGCCCGAAGCTGCTGCAGGAAAGCCTGAACGAGGAGATCCGGATGGCGAAGTGGATCGAGGACAATCTCGATGCCACCACCCGCACATACATGCAGCGGACCGCCAGCGGCCAGAAAGCCGGCATCTGATCCGCCTGATGCGCTGACAAGATGCCGGCGCCGTGCCGGCTTGCCGGCCGATGCCGGCACCGGCCTGGGGGATCAGCGGCGGCGGAAGCGTTCCACCGCGCCCACCAGCGCGGTGCGCACGCCGGGTTCCAGCGCGGAATGCCCGGCATCCGGCACCACGGTCAGCCGCGCACGCGGCCAGGCGGCAACCAAGTCGAAGGCGGTCTCGGCCGGGCAGACCATGTCGTAGCGGCCCTGCACCACCTCGGCCGGGATGTGGGCGATGCGGTGCATATGCGCGAGCAGCCCGCCCTCCGGCAGGAAGAGGTCATGCGCGAAGTAATGCGCCTCGATCCGCGCGAGCCCCAGCGCGGTGCGATCCTGCGCGAAGCTCGCCACCGTGTCCGGGCTGGGGAGCAGGGTCGAGCAGGACCCCTCATACTGGCTCCAGGCCCGCGCCGCCGGCAGGTGGATCATCGGGTCGGGGTCGCAGAGCCGCCGCAGATAGGATCCGAGGATGTCGCCCCGCTCCTCCGGCGGCAGATGCTCGACGAAGGCCGACCAGGCATCGGGAAAGATGCGCCGGAGGCCCGTGAGAAACCATTCCACTTCCTCATGCCGGCCGAGAAAGACGCCGCGCAGCACGCAGCCCGTGACCCGGTCCGGATGCGCCTGGGCATAGGCAAGGGCGAGGGTGGAGCCCCAGGACCCGCCGAAGAGCAGCCACTTGTCGATGCCGAGCGATCGCCGCAGCGCCTCGATATCCGAGACGAGGTGAGGCGTGGTGTTGTCCCGCAACTCGCCCAGCGGGCGGGACCGCCCGGCGCCCCGCTGGTCGAAGATCACCACGCGCCAATGGCCGGGGTCGAAGAAACGGCGATGCACCGCGCCAGCGCCGGCGCCGGGCCCGCCATGCAGGAACAGGACCGGCTGGCCGCGGGGGTTGCCCACCTGCTCCCAGTACATCACGTGCCCGCCCGACAGGGGCAGCAATCCGGTCTCGTAGGGGGCAATGTCGGGGAACAGGTCGCCGCGCGGCATGGGCCGCACTATCGCCACGCGGCGCGGCGCGGGCAACAGCGGCTTCGGCGGAAAGATGCGCGGCGGGCCGCCCGGCCCGACCCGCCGCGGCGATTCCTGCCCCGCCGCGGCGCTGCCCCCTTCGCCTTTCGCGCTGGCATGCCTACCTTCCCCCGCAATGCCGGTCCCGTCCCCCGCCCCGCCCCGACCCCAAGCGGCCGATCCCCTGCCGCGCTGCGGCGTCTGCGGCACGGGCAGCCGGCAACCGCCGTTCCGTCCCAGCCCGCCGGAACAGGCGCCCGACCTCGACCTGCGGCCGGGGGAGCCGGTGCGGTCCACCATGTCGCGCTGGCTGCAGCAATGCCCGTCCTGCGGCTATGCCGCGCCGAACATCACGAAGGCGCATCCCGCCGCGGCGCAGGCGGTGGCGGCGGCGCCCTTCCGGGCCCTGCTGGCGGAAGCCGGCTACCCGCCCCTGGCCCGCCGCTTCCTGGTCTGGGCCCATGTGCTGGAGGAGACGGGGGCGCTGCACGCGGCGGCCGAGGCGACGCTGCAGGCGGCCTGGGTAGCGGACGACCTGGGCAAGGACGACCTGGCGCGGATGTGGCGGCTGGACGCGGTGGCGCTATGGCGGGGGGGCCCGCCGCTGGACCCGGAGCAGACGGTGCGCGTCATCGATGCCCTGCGACGGGCCGAAGCCTGGGCGGATGCCTCCGCCACGGGGGAGGCGCTGGGCCTCGCCGACCCGCCAGAGGCGGTGGCGCAGGTACTGAGCCTGGAATTGCGGTTGATCGCGGCCCGCGATGCCGGGCGGCACACCGTGGCCAGCGCCCTTCCGCCGCCGGCGCGGCGGCCGCATGTCACACACCAGAAGCTGGCGGGCCGCGGCGAAGGCTTCGTGGCGAAGTTGAAGCGCTGGCTCGGTCGCGGCTGAAGGCCGCGGCGCTGCCGCTGGGCCGGCTACCAGGGGCGGATCGACCAGCCAGGGCCGGGCCGGGGCATCGCCGTGGGCCTGCGGCAGCGCGGCGGGGCATCAGCCGGCACGACCCTGGTTGGCTCAGTGTAAGTTATGTTATAACATAGCAAAATGCCCTGCCATTCGCGCCGCACGCTCCTGCCGCTGCTCCTCGCCGGCCTGCCGGCGCCCGCCCTGCATGCCCAGGCGCGGCCGGTGGTCGTCGCATCCTTCTCGATCCTCGGGGACCTGGTCCGGCAGGTCGCCGGCGATGCGGTCGCGTTGCGCGTCCTGGCGGGGCCGGAAACGGATGCGCATGTCTTCCAGCCCCGCCCGTCGGAGGCCGAGGCCATCCGGGGCGCCGCCCTCGTGGTGCGCAACGGCCTAGGCTTCGAGCCCTGGCTGGACCGCCTGTTGCGCAGCACCGGCTTCGCCGGTCCGGTGACCACGGCGACGGACGGCATCCAGCCACTGCGGGCGGCGCCGATGCCGGGGCACAGCCACGGCGCCGACGCGCCGGACCCGCATGCCTGGCAGGATGTGCGGCTGGCGCAGTCCTATGCCCGGCGGATCGCCGCAGGGCTGGCCGGTGCCGCGCCCCAGGCCGGTGCCGCGGTGCGGGCGGGGGCGGAGGCCTGCCTCGACCGCCTTGGCGCCCTGGATGCCTGGGTGCGCGGCCAGTTCGCCAGCGTGCCGGAAGGCCGCCGCGTCCTGGTCACCAGCCACGACGCCTTCGGCTATTTCGCCGCCGCCTACGGGGTGCGGGTGCTGGCGCCGCAGGGCATGGGCGGGCAGGCGCAGCCCTCCGCGCAGCAGGTGGCGGCGTTGATCCGCCGCATCCGGGAGGATCGGATCACCGCCGTCTTCCTGGAAGGCCCCGGCAGCCAGGCGGTGATGGAGCGGCTGGCGCGCGATGCCGGCGTGGTGCCGCGCGGGCGGCTCTATGCGGACACCCTCTCCCTGCCCGATGGCCCGGCGCCGGGCTACGAGGCGATGGTGCGGCACAATGTCGGGCTGATGGTGCCGGCGATGCTGGGATGACGCCCCCGCGCCGGAACCCGCCCCCGCCGGGCGGGGTTGCAGTGGCCGGGAGCGGGACGGGGCATGGACCAGGACGTCGCGGCGCTGATCGCCCCCGGCATCCGGCCGGACTGGCTGGAACCGCCCGACCTGGCCGTGGCGCGGGAAGCGCAGATCGCCCTCGCCGCCCGGGTGGTGCGGGAGGATGCGCATCCGCCGGTGCGCCTGCTGGCCGGCGTGGACATCAGCAGCCAGCGCTTCGACCCGGAAGGCCGGATCTGGGCTTCCGTCGTCGTGCTGGACTGGCCGGGCCTGGCGGTGGTGGCGCGGGCCTCCGCCATGGCGCGTGCCACCATCCCCTACATTCCCGGCTATCTCGGCTTCCGGGAGGTGCCGGCGCTACTCGCCGCCTGGGCGCGGCTGGCGGTGAAGCCGGACCTGGTGCTGGTGGACGGGCACGGCATCGCGCATCCCCGCGGCTTCGGGATCGCCACCCATCTGGGCGTGGTGCTGGACCTGCCGACCATCGGCGTCGCCAAATCGCCGCTGGTCGGCCGGCCGGAAGCGCCGCTGGGGGAGGAACCGGGCGCGGCGCAGCCCCTGCTGTGGAAGGGGCGGCGCCTGGGCACCGTCCTGCGGACGAAGCGGCGGTCGAACCCGCTGTACCTCTCCACCGGGCACCGGGTCTCGGAGGCCGGGGCGGTGCGATGGGTGCGGGATTGCCTGCGCGGCTACCGCCTGCCGGAACCGACGCGGCAGGCGCATTTGGCGGCGAACGAGGTCCGCCGGGCGGCGCTGGCCGGCAGCCTTCCCGCGCCGCCCGCCGGGCCGGCAGGCTGAGCGACGGCGCGCCCGGCGCCACGGGACCCGGCTCGCGCCCCGAGGTTCCGGTCCGGCGTTACGGCGGGCGTCCAGCGGCGCCGGTCCGGGTCTTCGCGCGCCCACGCGATCTGCGCTAATCCGGGCGCCATGCATCGTCTCTGGCTTCTTCTTGGCGCGCTGTGCGGGCTCGGCGCCGTCGCCCTCTCGGCCTGGGCGGCGCATGCCGCGCCGGCCCGGCTGGATGCGCGGGCGCTGCTGGCGCTCGACAACGGCATCCGCCTGCAGGGCTGGCACGCGCTGGCGCTGGTCGGCGCCGCACTCTGGGCCGAACGCCGGGGCGGCCTGCTGCCGCATCTCGCCGCCGCCGGCTTCGCGCTCGGCCTGCTGCTGTTCTGCGGCGGGGTCTATGCCAGCGCGCTGGCCGGCCTCTCGCTCGGGCCCGTCGCACCCATCGGCGGCATCACGCTGATGGCGGCCTGGGGCATGCTCGCCGCCTCCGCCGTCGTCCCGCGGTGATGCCGGCGCGGATCGGCGCCGCCTACCTGGCCGCCGAGGGCTTCGAGCGCGACCTGGAGGAGGAATTGCGCCGCGCCGGCCGCCCACCCGCGACCTGGCATGGCCGCCTGGCGCTGTCGGAGGCGCCGCCCGCCGCCATGGCCTGGGCGTTGGAGACCTGGACCGACCCGCGCGATCTCCCCGCCCCATCGGTGAAGGCCGCCGCCGACGCGCTGCGCGGCATTCAGCGCAACTGGGCGCTCTACGCCGCCGGGCACCACCGCCGTGCCGCGCTGATCGAGGCGCGGCTGCCGCCGGTGAAGGCCCGCCCCCTGACCTTCCCGGTACCGGCGCCCAGCGCCCATCTGGGCGCCTGGACCCTGCTGGCGCCGGACCGGATGCTGGCCAGCCCCACCAAGACCAGCCCCTTCGTCAATGGCGAAGTGCGGTTCGTGGAGGACAGGGAAGGTCCGCCCAGCCGCGCCTACCTGAAGCTGTGGGAGGCGCTGACCCGCGCCGGCCGCTGGCCGCAGCCTGGCGAGACCTGCCTCGACCTCGGCGCCTCCCCCGGGGGCTGGACCTGGGCGCTGGCCAAGCTCGGCGCGCAGGTGACGGCGGTGGACAAGGCGCCGCTCGACCCCGGCATCGCCGCCATGCCCGGCGTGACGATGCGGCAGGAAAGCGCCTTCGGCCTCGACCCGCGCGACCATCCGCCGGTGGACTGGCTGTTCAGCGACATCATTTGCTACCCGGCGCGGCTTCTGGCGCTGGTGCGGCGCTGGCTGGAGGCGGGGCGGGCGCGGCATGTCTGCTGCACCATCAAGTTCCAGGGCGAGACGGACCATGCCGTCACCGCGGAATTCGCCGCCATCCCGGGCGCGGTGGTGTTCCACGGCGCCCATAACAAGCATGAGGCGATGTTCGTCCGCCTGGGCGACTGATGCCGGCGCGCCGCATGCGGCGCGCCGTCGCTTCCCCGCCGGCCGGTCGCCCCTGCCCAGCTCGCGGGTTCAGCATGTGCCTCGGCACAGGGCCACAATCCGCCGCCGCCCAGTCGGGGCTTCCGGCGCGCGCGAGCTTCCGATGACGCGACATCCGCCGCCTCGTTTCGGCCGGCAGGTTCATCGTGTTGGGCGCGCGGCCGCCACACCAAAGCGCGCCAGGATGCCGGGCAGCCAGCGCACCGCGTAGTCGTCGGGGGAGCCCGAGGCGGACATGCCCCGCCACCTCCGGCTGGCGGAAGCTCGCCACGATCTCGCCCTCCGCGCCGTGCCGAGGTGAGCGGGGACCGCATAGCGGGGTCAGCCGGTCGCCGGGGGCCGGGCCGGGCCGGACGCTTCGGCAGCGCCTCAATCTGTCGCTTCGCCTGACGGTCCCGGGCGCTGACCGGCGCCTGCCCGGCCGGCGCGACGCACCCCGGCGGGGCATCGCCCGGGTCCCGGTCCGGCTGCAGCCCGGCGCCGGTGCCGTCCGGGCCGGGAATGCCGTGCGGCTTGGAGGGTGGCGCCGGCCAGGTGCCCGGCGGGGTTGGTCCTGCGGAGCGACCCGGCCATGGCAGCCAGCTTCAGGGATCGGGGGAGGCGCCGCCGTGCCCGGTGGCCCGGCGGTTGCCGCCGCCCCGCCCCACCGCCACCATCGCGGCGGAGGGACCGCCCATGCTGCCGAGGCTGACGATCCAGGAGGTGGCGGTGCGCGCCGTGGACGCGCCGCTGGACCCGCCGCTGCGCAACAGCCTGAACGTGATCCCGCGCGCGCCGCTGGTGATCGCCGAGGTCCGGACGCGGGAAGGCGTGACCGGCAATGCCTATGTCTTCCCCTACACGCCCGTGGCGCTGGGGGCGACGGCGGCGCTGGTGCGCAACATCGGCGCCGGGCTTGCGGGACGACCGCTGGCGCCGACGACGCTCTGGTCCGAGCTGCACAACGGCTTCCGCATCCTGGGGACGGAGGGGCTGGTGCAGATCGCCCTCTCCTGCCTCGACATGGCGATGTGGGATGCGCTGGGGCGGGCGAGTGGCCAACCGCTCTGCCGGCTGCTGGGGGCGGAGCCGCGGCCGCTGCCCATCTATGCATCCCTGCGGGGCTGGGGCGCCGCCATGCTGGCGGAGGAGGCGGGCCAGGCCGTCGCCGCGCTCGGCGCCCGGACGGTGAAGTTCAAGCTCGGCCAGGCGCGGCTGGAGGACGACCTGGACACCGTGCGCGCGGTACGGGACGCGGTCGGGCAACCCGTGGACATCCTGGTGGACTACAACCAGGGCCTGACCCGGCCGGAGGCGGAAAGGCGCGGCCTGGCGCTGCAGGACCTCGATGTCCGCTGGCTGGAGGAACCGCTGCCGGTCGACGACGATGCCGGCCTGGCCGCGCTGCGCGGGGCGCTGCGCATCCCGGTCCAGGGCGGGGAGAATTGGTGGGGCCCGAAGGGCATGGCCCGGGCGCTGGCGGCCGGGGCGGTGGATCTCTGCATGCCGGATGCGATGAAGATCGGCGGCGTCACCGGCTGGCTGCAGGCGGCGGCGATCGCGGCGGCGCAGCGGGTGCCCATGTCGTCCCACATCTTCGTCGAAGCCAGCGCGCAATTGCTGCCAACCACGCCGACGGCGCATCTGCTGGAGCACCTGGACGTCGCCGGCCCGCTGCTGCGGGAGCCGCTGCAGGTGCGCGACGGGATGGCGCTGGTGCCGGAGCGGCCGGGCCTGGGGCTGGACTGGGACGCGGCGGCGCTGGCGCGGTGGGCGGCGGATGTCTGATACCCTGATGCGACGCGGGTCCTGCGTCTTCGGCATGCGGACGGATCAGGATCCCTCGGCATCCGGGCCTGCCGCGCCGGATCGCACGCAGGCCGGCGCGAGGGTCCCGGGCAGCGATGCCGGCGCGCCGGGCAGCGCCGCGATGCCGCTCCGCAAGCCGCGTGGCTGGCGCTGCCGCGCGGCACCGATCCTGGCGCTGCTCCTGCTCGGCGGCTGCACCGGGGAGGTGGTCGGCCTGCGCCTTCCCGGCGGCCCGACCCGCGGCAGCATGACCCATGACGAGGCGATGGGCGCCCGCAGCGGCCTCACCAGCGTGGATCGCCTGCCGCCGGCGGAGCGCCGCTGAGCCGCCCTGGACCGCTCCGCCGCGGCCGTTACCATGCCGGCCGATCGGGGCCGATCGCTCCGGGCCGCAAGGGGCCCGGAGCGTGAATCCGCCCCGCAACCAACCACCGGGGGCGGCCCGCGCGTTCCAGCGAACGCATGAGGCGCTCCAGGCCGGGGAGCCAAGCCGATGCGCGCCATCTTCGTCGACGCCAATGACTCGCTGGCCGAGGTGACCGAGCGGCTGCTGCGCCCCGACGACCCGCCGGTGACGATCCACCGCAACCCCGACATCACCCCGCAGGACCTGCCGGCGCTGCTCAAGGGCGTGGAGATCGCGATCGACGACCACACCCAGTTCCCGACCGACATCGTGAAGCGGTGCCCGGACCTGAAGCATGTCGTCTTCCTCGGCACCGGCGCCCGCAGCTACATGAATCCGGAGGAGCTGGAAGCCCTCGGCGTCATGGTCCACATCATCAAGGGCTATGGCGACACGGCGGTGGCCGAGATGGCGTTTTCCCTGTTGTGGGATGCCGCGCGGCAGATCTCGATGATGGATGCGGCGATCCGCGCGGGCGAATGGCCGCGCGTCGTCGGCATGCAGCTTACCGGCAAGACGATTGGCCTGATTGGCCTCGGCGGCATCGGGGCGGAGATGGCGCGGCTCTGCGCCGGAATCGGCATGAAGGTGCTGGGCTGGAACCGCACGCCGAAATCCGTGTCGGGGGTGGAGTCCGTCGACCTCGACCGGCTGCTGGCCGAGAGCGACGTGGTGTCGCTGCACCTGCTGCTGAACGACGAGACGCGCGGCTTCCTGTCGCGCGAGCGCATTGCCCGAATGAAGCAGGGCGCCATCCTGGTGAACACCGCCCGGGGCGCGGTGGTGGACGAGGAGGCGATGTGCGACGCGCTGGAGGGCGGGCAACTCGGCCACGCCGCGCTGGACGTGTATGTCGAGGAGCCGCTGCCGGCCGGCCACCGCCTAAGGCGCATCCGCAACGCCACGCTGGCCTCCCACGCCGCCTTCCGCACGCCGGAGGCGAGCGACAACCTGATCGGCGCCGCGCTGGAGCATTGCCGGCGGATCCTGCGGGAGGGGCGGTAGCCGGCTTCTGGCCATGGCCGAGGCCTGCTAAGGCGGTGTCCGTTCGCCATGGCTCACGGCACCGCCCTGGTCATTTGGCTCTACGAGCATCTTCACCCGATCAGATGATTCCACCTGATCGGGATGTGCCCTGGAGCGGTTGGCGTGCGAGGCTGAACGTCGTACCGCTGTATCGCTTTGGTGTTGGGGCGGATTCGCGCTGCGCGCCGGTCATGGCATTCCGCGACCTGCTCCAACCGGCGGCTCCGTCCGAGGGCGTGGCGGAATGGCAGACGCAGGAGACTTAAAATCTCTCGGGCACCAGCCCATGCGGGTTCGAGTCCCGCCGCCCTCACCATCCCCTGGCCCGGCCGGCACGCAGGCTGGCCAGCCTGAGCATCGGCTGCCCTGCGCCGGACGCGCAGGCCCCGAGCCCCACCGGCCCGCGGTCCGTCAGGCCTGCACCGCCGGCGCCCGCCGCCGGGCCCATTCCTTGGCCACCAGCCAGAGGAAGCGGCTGTTGCCCATGAGGTAGCGCTTCCACAGCCGCCGCGGCTCCAGCGCCAGCCGCCAGGCCCATTCCAGCCCGGCCGCCTGCATCCAGCGCGGCGCCCGCGGCACCAGCCCGGACAGCACGTCGAAGGCGCCGCCGACGCCCATGATGAGCCTCACCCCCAGCGCGTCCCGGTGCCGTTCGCACCAGATGTCCTTGAAGGGCGAGGGCATGGCGACGAACAGCATGTCGGCCCGCGACGCGGCAACCTGCCGCACCAACGCCGCCTCCTCCGCCGGGCCGAAATAGCCGTCCCGCCAGCCCGCGATCTCGAGGCCCGGATAGGCCATCTGGCAATGCGCGACGAAGCGCCCGATCGCCGCCGGCCGGGCGCCGAGCAGGAACACCCGCAGCCCGTCCCGCGCGGCATGGTCCAGCAGCGCCGCCAGCAGGTCGATCCCGGTCACCCGTTGCGGAATGCGCCCGCCCAGCCAGCGCCCCGCCCAGACCAGGGACATGCCGTCCGGCGTCACCAGGTCGGCCGCCTGCGCCGCCGCGTGCAGCGCCGGGTCGTCCTGCATGGCGACGAGATGCGAGGCATTGGCGGTCAGGAGGATGCGCGCCCGCGGAGAATTCCGCGCCGCATCCAGGCACCAGCGCAGCACCGCGTCCTGCGGCAGCGCGTCCACCGGGCAGTCCAGGATGCGGATGGCGGGGGGGCGAAGGGGCGGTGCCATGGTCCGCCCCCGTCAGACGATGTGCCCGGCCGGCGGCGGGCTGCCCTCGATCGCGGAGGCATAGAGCAGCCAGCCCCATTCATAGGGGCGGATCTCCCGGTTCAGCCGGAACAGCGGCCAGTCCGGCTCCGCGGTCGGCTTGGCGAGCAGCGCGCAGGCATGGCGGGCGCGGCGGGCCAGCCGCGTCTCGTCCCGCTCCACGCTGCGCCAGATCACGCCGCTGCCGGGCTCTGCCATGTCCAGCCCGAGCTCGTTCGCCTGCAGCCAGGCGCGGCTGGCGGTGGCGGCCGCCGTATGGCTGCGCCCGCCCGCCACCGCCAGCGCCCGCAGCGCCATGGGACCCATGCTGTGCTGGTGCACCGAATAGACCGGATAGCGTTCGGCCACGGCCCCGGTGACGGCATCATGGTGCCACCACCACTGCCCCAGCGGGCCCTGGCGCTGCACCATCGCCATGGCCAGGCGGTCCGCCAGGTCGCGCCATGCCGCATCGCCCCGGGCGATGGCGGCGAAGGCCAGCGCCTGCAGCGGATAGACCTGGTCGGCAAAATTGGCGATGCGGGCGCGCAGCCGGTGCGCCAGTCTTGCCTCCACCGCGGCGTGGCGGAACACCATCACCGCCGGGTTCAGCCGGCGCGTCAGCTCGGCCAGCGCCGCGTCCGTCGTCGGGCGCAGGCAGGGCAGGTCGGCATGCAGCAGGCCGCTGGCGAGCCAGGCAGTCTCCATGGAGGTCAGCGTCGGCAGGGCGAGCCGCAGCGTCGATGGCTCGAACCCCGCCTCCGCCAGCAGCGCCAGCGGGCCGCCGGCGCGCAGCGCGCTGCCGGCCCAGAGGACGAGGCCGAAGCCGCCGGGATAGGCTTCCTGCCGCACCCGCACCGCAAGCTGGCGGCAGAGCCCCGCCGCATCGGGCACCACGGCATCGGCCGGGATGCCGGCCCGCGACAGGCCGATCAGGCAGATGGCGGAGCTGGTCAGGCTCTCGGTGCCCTGGGTCGCCGCCCAGGCGCCGTCGCGGATCTGCCGCCCGAAGCGGCCGGTGCGCGGATCGACGCAGTCCCGCAGCCGGGCGATGCAGAGGTCCTGCAGATGGTCGAACCGCGTGGCCAGCGTCTGGCTCATGGGGCGGTGGCTCCTCGGGCGAAGGCAGCGGGGGGAAGGGAAGGCTGCGCGGCAGGCGATGCCGCGGTCTCGGCGGCGGGCTGGGGGACGGATCCGTGGAAAGGCGGGGCGGCACGGTCCCGCCGGGGCCTCGGGCGGGGCCGCACCGCGGCCGCGACCAGGGCGGCGATTCGGTCGGCGGCCCGGCCATCGCCATAGGGGGAGACGCCTCGCGCCATGGCGGCATGGTCGGCGGGGGAGACGAGTAGCCGCGTCGCTTCGGCCAGGATGCGGTCCGGGTCGGTGCCGACCAGCCGGGCAACGCCGAGCGCGACGGCCTCCGGCCGCTCGGTCACCTCCCGCAGGACCAGCACCGGCTTGCCGAGCGCCGGCGCTTCCTCCTGCAGCCCGCCGCTGTCGGTCAGCACCAGCGTGCAGGCCTGCAGCGCCGCCACCAGTTCGGGGTAGCGCAGCGGGCCCGCCAGGGTGACCTGCGGATGGCCGCCGAGCAGCGCATGCGCGCGGTCCCGCACCTGCGGGTTGGGATGCACGGGGTAGAGCACGTGCAGGTCGGGCACCGCCTCGCACAGCCGGCGGACGGCCTGCAGCACCCGCTCCGCCGGGGCGCCGAAGCTTTCCCGCCGGTGCAGCGTCAGCAGCGCCAGCCGGCCGTTGCGCGGCAGGCCGGGCGGCAGCGGCGGCCGGCTGCGGGCCACCGCGAGCAGCGCGTCGATCACCGTGTTGCCGGTGACATGGATGCTGTCCGGCGCCACGCCCTCCCGCAACAGGGCGAGGCGCGCGCCTTCGGTCGGGGCGAAGTTCAGCGTCGCGGCACGGCCGGCGACGATGCGGTTGAACTCCTCGGGGAAGGGCTGCCCCAGATCGCCGGTGCGCAGCCCCGCCTCGACATGGCCGAAGGGGATGCGGCGGTGGAAGCAGGCGATGGCGGCGGCCATGACGGTGGTGGTGTCGCCCTGCGCCAGCACCATGGCGGGGCGGGCCGTCGCCAGCACCGGGTCGATCCCGTCGAGGATGCGGGCGGCGAGGCCGGACAGCCCCTGGTCCGGCCGCATGAGATCGAGGTCGAGGTCGCCACGCAGGCCGAAATCGGCGAGCGCATCATGCAGCAGGTCGCGGTGCTGGCCGGTCAGCAGGAGGCGGACCGTGAGGTTGCGGCGGCGGCGAAGGGCCCGGACCACCGGCGCCATCTTGATGGCTTCCGGGCGCGTGCCGACAACGCAGAAGACCGTGGACGTCGCCACGCGCGTCTCCCTTGTGCCTTGGGGGATGAACCGATGGGGGAATGTCGCTTCTGGCGCGGGGCCGTGGCGGCACCGCATGCCGCACCGCGTTACTGCGGTTCGGGATGTATTCGCCGGGTCAGCGACCCGTTGTTCCGAGTCATGACAGGCCGTTCACCTCCGTTTCGATGTGGAAGTTACACGGCGTCACTGAATGCGAATCGTAACCAGCGCGTGTGGCGCAAGGGCCACACGCGCACGTGAATTATTCTCGGGCAATCGCCTGCAACCGATGCGGCCCGGGCGCTGCGCGCCCGAGAGAGCTTACTTTTCCAGCACGTAGGTGCCGGGTGCGTCGGCCAGCGGCGGATGCGCGGCGCTGCCGACCGAGGGGGGCTGAACCCGCTTGCCGGCTCGCTCGGCCAGCCAGGACGACCAGTCCTGCCACCAGCTGCCGTCATGCTTGGTCGCGCCGCGGCGCCAGTCCGCCGCGGTCTTCGCCCCGGGCGTGTCGTTGATCCAGTAGCTGCCCTTGCCGCCCGGCGGGTTGATGATGCCGGCGATATGGCCGGAGGAGCCGAGGATGTAGCGCACCGTGCCGCCGGCGAGGCGCGAGATCTGCCAGGCGGCATCCCAGGGCACGATATGGTCCTTCTCCGCGCCCACCGCATAGACATCCTGCCGGATGCGGCCGAGGTCGAGGGCGCGGCCCTTCAGGTTGACGCGCCCCGGCACCATCAGGTTGTTCTCGACATAGGTGTTGCGCAGGTACCAGGCATGGGCGGCGCGACACATGCGTGTGCCGTCGCTGTTCCAGTAGAGCAGGTCGAAGGCCGGCGGCTTCTCCCCCAGCAGGTAGTTGTTGACCACATTCGCCCAGATCAGGTCGTTGGACCGCAGCAGGTTGAACATGTTCGACATCTCGCGGCTGTCGAGATAGCCGCGCTGCATCATCTGCGCCTCGATCGCGTCGATCGCGCCTTCGCCGAGGAACACGGCCGTGTCGCCGACGCGGGAGAAATCCTGCAGCGACACCATGAAGGTCACGGCGTTGAACCGCTCGTCGCCCTCGGCCGCCAGCCAGGCCAGCACCATGGCGAGGAGGGTGCCGCCAATGCAGTAGCCCATGACGTTCAGCGTCTTGCTGCCGGTGATCTCGCGCACCACGTCGCTGGGTTCCAGCACGCCGAGATCCATGTAGTCCTCGATGGTCGTCTCCTCCATCGAGGCATCCGGGTTCTTCCAAGACACGACGAAGACGGTGAAGCCCTGCTTCACCAGGAAGCCGATCAGGCTGTTCTTCGGCTGCATGTCGAGGATGTAGAACTTGTTGATCCAGGGCGGCAGGACCAGGATCGGCACGGCATGCACCGTCTCGGTCTGCGGGCTGTACTGGATCAGTTCGACCAGCTTGTTGCGGTGGACCACCTTGCCAGGGGTCAGCGCCAAGTTGCGGCCGGGGGCGAAGGCCTTCTCGTCCACCATGGACAGGCGGCCGGCCTGCAGGTCCTCCATCAGGTTGCGCGCGCCATTGGCCAGGCTGGCGCCGCCGGTCTCCATCGCCCGCTTCAGCGCCACCGGGTTGCTGGCCAGCATCAGCGTCGGGCTCATCGCATCGACGAATTGCCGCAGGTGGAAGTCGATGCGTTGCCGCTCCGCCGCGTCCAGCCCCGGCGCCTCATGCCCCTGCTTCAGCAGCCAGTCGGAGGCCAGCAGATAGGCTTCCTTCATCGTGCGGAAGACGGGGTTGGCGTGCCATTCCGGCGCGGCGAAGCGCTTGTCGGCGGCGGGCTTCGCCGCTTCCGCCGCGCCGTCGCCCAGCCAGCGCTTCCCCGCTTCCCCCCAGGCATCCAGCGCCGCGCGCCAGACATTGGCGCCGAGCTGCGTGGCGGAGGCGAGGGTGGCGGCGGGGTCGGCCAGCGACTGCATCCAGACGATGCGGAGCGACCGCGCCACCTCGCCCCAATCGACCGGGATCACGTCCTTCAGCGGGTTGGCGTTCCACATGGAATCCACCGCCTTCAGCAGCGGGTCGCGGTCGACCAGCGCCTTGGCCTGGCGGAGCATCTCGGCCACCGCCGCGTCGCTCATCATGGTCGCGCCCGGCGCCACGGCCGGCATGGCCGCGGTCCAGGAGGCGAGGGAGGCCAGCATCGCCTCCGCCCCCGGCATCGCCTGGGCTAGCCCGGGGGGCATTCCCGGCATTCCGGCGAAGCCCTTCGGCCCGTCCCGCCCGCCCGTCTGGTCGGCCATCCTAGCGCTCCTCGCCCTGTGCCTGGCATCGCCGGCCCGACCGCCCAGGCACTGCCGCGAAGGGCGCCCGGCGGCCCGGAACGGGCGGACCCGCAGCAATCATACGCGGTTCGGCGCCGCGGGCAGCCCCGCCGTCGCGCCGCCCCTACAACACGCCGTCGCGCGTGGGATTTGTGGGCTTGTCCTCCCGCAGTTCCCGCTTGCGGCGGCGCAGCTGCTTGGAAACCCGTTCCAATGCCAGGGCGAAGGCGCCCGGCGCGGCGGCATGTTCCGCCTCCCCGTCGAAATACAGGTCGCGGCCGCTATGCACCCGAATGGCGCAGCCGAAGCCGCCATTGCCGATGCGGGAGAAGGTGCAGGTCACGTCCTGCGCCCCGCCGAAGTATTTCTGCGAAAGCGCCTGCAGCTGCTCGGTCGCATGGCCGCGCAGCGCGTCCCCCACATCCACCTGGTGGCCGGAGACGATGACGTTGGGGGCGGCGTCGTCCCCCGTCTGGCGTGGCTCCATGCGGTTCCTCCCTCCCGTTGATGGCGCAGCAAGGCGAACGCGGGCATGACGGCACCGTTGCAACCGGGGCGCGCGGAGGGCCGGCATGGCGGCAGTGGAGATCGAGGCGGTGGAAACCCTGTCGGAGGGCTGGCGGCCGCTGCGCCGCTACCGCCTGCGGCAGCGGCGCCGGGACGGCAGCAGCCAAAGCCTGCAGCGGGAGGTCTATGCGCTGGGCCATGCCACGGCGGTGGTGCCGCATGACCCGCGCCGCGACACGGTGCTCCTGGTGCGTCAGTTCCGCCTGCCCGCCCTGCTGGAAGGCGACGGGCCGCGCCTGCTGGAAGCCTGCGCCGGAATGGTCGACCCGGGCGAGACGCCGGAGCAGACCATCCGGAAGGAAGCGCGCCAGGAACTCGGCCTTGAACTGGCCGCGGTGCAGGAGGTGATGGCGGCCTATTCCAGCCCTGGCGTGGTGCAGGAGGTGGTGCATCTCTTCGCCGCCGACTACGACCCGGCCGACCGCACCGGCACGGGCGGCGGCCTGGCGGAGGAGGGCGAGGAGATCGAGGTGGTGGAACTGCCGCTGGCCGAGGCCTGGGCCCTGGTCGGCCGGCGCGAGATCATGGACGCCAAGACCATCCTGCTGCTGCAGCACCTGCTGCTGCGGCGCTGACCACGTGCCGCCGGCACGCAGACATGCTGCGCTGCCGCAGCAAGAACCTGCCCGGCCAGCGCCGCCGGGACGGAGGCGGCAGGTGGCGACACCACGGCAGCGCCGCATCATCCCGCCATCGCCGCGCCAGGCCTTGGCCGGCCGGCCCGGTGCATCCGCAGCCGGGCTGCTGCCCGCGCCCGCAGCGCTGCAGGCGCCCGACCGCCGCCTGCGCCTGTCGGAACGGGTGGCAAGGCCCGGCGCCGCGCGCTCCAGGCCAGGGCTGCGGTTCGTGGGGGCGCCGCGGCCGGCGGCGTCGACGGCCGACCTCGTCCCGCTCGACAGCCCCGCCTGCCCCAACCTGCCGTCGGCCGTCGTTCCGGCGCGCGCGGCGGCCAACCTGCTGCCGGAGGGACCATGATGCGAGACCTCTCCACCGAGGATGTCGAGGCGCTGGCGGTCGGCGCCTGGGTGCTCGGCACCGGCGGCGGCGGGTCGCCCTATCTCGGCCTGCTGACCATGCGGCGGCTCTACCGCGATGGCGCGCGTATCCGGCTGATGCCACCGGAGGACCTAGCGGATGACGACCTGGTCGCCGTCGTGTCCAACATGGGGGCGCCGCTGGTGGGGCAGGAACGGCTGACCGACAGCCGCAACATGGCCCGCGCCGTCACCCTGATGGAGGAATATCTCGGCCGCGAGTTCCGCGCCATCATGTCGGTGGAGATCGGCGGCAACAACGGCATCCAGCCGATGCTTGCGGCGGCGCATCTGAACAAGCCGGTCGTGGATGCGGATGCGATGGGCCGCGCCTATCCGGAAGCGCAGATGACCAGCTTTGCGGTCGGCGGCCTGAAGCCCTGGCCGTTGTCGATGGTGGACCCGCGCGGCGTGGAAGGCATCGTCGCCAGGGTGCCGAGCTGGACATGGATGGAGCGCTTGTCGCGGAAGATGTGCGTGGAGGTCGGCTCCATCGCCTCCACCTGCAAGGCGCCGCGCACGGGACGGGAGGTGAAGGACTGGGGCATCCACCACACCACCACCCAGGCCATCGCGCTGGGCCAGGCGATCCGCCGCGCGCAGCGCGAGCACCGCGACCCCATCCAGGCGATCCTGGACGCCGAGGATGGACGCCTGCTGTTCCGCGGCAAGGTCGCCGACATCGCCCGCCGCACCACCGAAGGCTTCCTGCGCGGCACCGCGGCGCTGGATGGGCTGGAAGACTCGCGCGGCCGTCGCTTCGACCTTGCCTTCCAGAACGAATGGGCCGTTGGCTGGGAGGATGGCGTGCCGCGGGTGATGACGCCGGACCTGATCTGCGTGCTGGACACCGTCTCTGGCGAGGCGATCGGGACGGAGACCCTGCGTTACGGCCAGCGCGTCACGGTCATCGCCCTGCGGGCGCCGAAGATATTCCTGTCCCAACGCGGGCTGGAGCATGTCGGGCCCAGGGCCTTCGGCTACGACCTCGACTTCCATTCGGTGTTCGAGCCGCCCGATGCTCGGAGCGCCGGTGGGGACACAAGCGATGCATCGCTTCGCGGAGACCCCGAGGCGCGCAGGACGCCGGATCGGATGGCCAGCCCATGAGGCGCATCGGCATCGATGTCGGCGGCACCAACACGGATGCCGTGCTGCTGGATGGCGCCCGCGTGGCCTTCGCCACCAAGACGCCGACCACCGCGGATGTGCTCACCGGCGTCCGCACCGCCCTGGGCGCCGTTTCCGCATCTGGGGCAGGCGAGGTGCAGGCGGTGATGATCGGCACCACGCATTTCGTCAACGCCGTGGTGCAGCGGCGGCACCTGGCGCGGGTGGGCGCGCTGCGGCTCGGCCTGCCGGCCGCGGCCAGCCTGCCGCCCTTCTGCGATTGGCCGGAGGATCTGGCGGGCATCGTCCGCGGCCAGGTCCATATGGCCGAAGGCGGGCATGACTATGATGGCCGGCCGATCATGGCGCTGGATGAGCGCGCGGTGGCACAGGCCGCGCGCGCGATGCGGGCTGCGGGAATCGGCTGCGTCGCGGTGTCCTCGATCTTCTCGCCACTCGACCCCTCGATGGAGGACCGGGCGGCGGACATCGTCCGGCAGGAGATCCCGGAGGTCTCCATCACCCTGTCGCACGATCTCGGCCGGATCGGGCTGCTGGAGCGGGAGAATGTCGCGCTGCTGAATGCCTGCCTGACGCCGCTGGCGCGCCATACGGTGCGGGCCTTCGAACAGGCCCTGGCGGCGGCGGGGATCGCGGCGCCGCTGTTCGTCACGCAGAACGACGGCACGGTGATCCGGGCGGAGCTGGCGGCGCGCTTCCCCGTGCTCTCCTTCGCCTCCGGCCCCACCAACTCCATGCGCGGCGCGGCCTTCCTGACCGGCGTGAAGGATGCGCTGGTGGTGGATGTCGGCGGCACCACCAGCGATGTCGGCGCCCTGCGCCACGGCTTCCCGCGGGAGGCGAATGCGGTGGTGCAGGTGGGCGGCGTGCGGACGCTGTTCCGCATGCCGGACCTGCTCTCCTTCGGCCTCGGCGGCGGTTCGCTGGTGACGGAATGGCCGCTGGCGATCGGCCCGGTCAGCGTCGGCTATCGCCTGCCCGACCGCGCGCGCATCTTCGGCGGGCCGGATCTGACCGCGAGCGACATCGCGGTGGCGGCCGGGCGCCTGGCCCTGGGCGATGCCGCGCGGGTGGCCGACCTGCCGTCGACGCTGGTGCAGGATGCGCTGGCCCTGGCCGCGCGGATGCTGGAGGAGGCGGTGGACCGCATGAAGACCGATGCGGCGGAGGTGCCGCTACTGGCCGTGGGTGGCGGCGCCTTCCTGGTGCCGGACCGATTGCCGGGCATTTCGGCCCTGCTGCGCCCCGACCACGCGGCGGTGGCGAATGCAGTGGGCGCGGCCATCGCACAGGTTTCGGGCGAGGTGGATCAGGTGTTCCAGGGCTTGTCGCGGACGGAGGCGCTGGACGAAGCGGGCCGCATCGCCCGCGCCCGCGCGGTGGAGGCCGGCGCCGATCCTCGGACGCTGATGCTGGTGGACCAGGAAGACCTGCCGATCGCCTATCTTCCCGGCGGCGCGCTGCGGGTGCGCGCCCGCGTCATAGGCGACATCGCGTCCGGTACGGTCGCGGGCTGACCCGCCCGCCCCCGGCCCGGCCAAGCCCGGTACAGCGCCCTTCGCGCGGGCAGTAGGTGCCATGCGGACGCAAGGACTGCGGCGGTCAGCAGAGAGCGACGCGCCGTCTCCGGTCGTGCCGGGCGGCCGCCCGGGCATGCCGAGGGCGGCGCCTGGCCACGGCCTGAGGCCGGCTGGCCGCTCCCGCTACTCCGCCGCCGCTGCCCTGGGGCCGGAGGCCGTGCTTTCCAGCCGCGTGTTCACCCGCAGCAGCATCGCGGTGATGCCGCCGACCAGCGCGCAGCCGCCCAGCAGCAGCAGGCCGGCGGTGAAGTTGCCTGTCGCGTCCTTCAGGTAGCCCATCACATAGGGCCCGGCGAAGCCCGAGAGGTTGCCGATGGAGTTGATGGCGGCGATGCCGGCCGCGGCCGAGGTGCCCGTCAGGAAGGCGCTGGGAATCGGCCAGAACAGTGGCGGCATGGCGGAGACGCCGATCTGGCCAAGGCAGAGCAGGCCGAGGATCATCACCGGCGTGTCCACCAGCCCGGCGCCGCCGACACCGATCGCCGCCAGCACCATGGCAAAGCAGACATGTTCCCGCCGCTTCAGCGTGCGGTCTGAATTGCGGCCCAGCAGCACCATGCCGATGGCGCCGAACACGAAGGGCAGCGCCGCCAGCAGCCCGGTCTGGAAATTGGTCGCGCCGAAGCCCTTGACGATGGTGGGCAGGAAGAAGGCGACGCCGTAGCTGGCCGCGTTCAGGCAGAAATAGATGAAGGCGCAGGCCAGCACCCGCGGGTCGCTCATCGCCCGGCCGATGCTGAAATGCTCGGCCGCCTGCTTCTGGCGGTTCTCCTCGTCGATCCGCGTCTGCAGCCAGCGCCGTTCCTCGGGCGTCAGCCAGGTCGCCTGCGCCGGATAGTCGGTCAGGAAGACCACCACGGCGATGGCCATGAGGATGGACGGGATGGCCTCGATGATGAAGAGCCACTGCCAGCCGTCCAGCCCCCAGCCGGTAATGTTCAACAGCGCGCCTGACACGGGGGCCCCGACGATGGAGGAGAAGGGGATGGCCAGCATGAACAGCGCCACCACCCGGGCACGATAGACCGAGGGGAACCACAAGGTCAGGTAGAAGATGATGCCGGGGAAGAAGCCCGCCTCCGCCGCGCCCAGCAGGAAGCGCAGGATGTAGAAGGTCCATTCGTTGGACAGGCCGGTCCATTGGGCGATCGGCTCTACGAAGGCGAAGAGGCCGGAGATCAGGCCCCAGGTGAACATGATCCGGGCGATCCAGAGCCGCGCGCCGAAGCGGTCCAGCGCCAGGTTCGACGGCACCTCGAGCAGGAAGTAGGAGATGAAGAATAGCCCGGCGCCCAGCCCGTAGGCGGCTTCGGACAGCCCCAAGGCGCTGTTCATCTGCAGCTTGGCGAAGCCGACATTCACGCGGTCGAGATAGGCGACGAAATAGCAGACCACGAGGAACGGCATCAGCCGCCACATGACCTTGCGGATCGTGGTTGTTTCGATGTCCTGCATGGCTCCGCCCTCCCTCTGACGCGGCCGGGAGCATGGAAGCGTTGCCGGGGTGGCAAAGGTTCCACCGCGGTTCGCGAGCGGTGGGTCCGGCCGCCTCACCGGCGCTTGACCCCGCAACGGCCGCCAGGAAAGCTGCCTGCCGCACGGCGCCCGGCTTCCGGCCGCGCAGGGGGATCGGAGCCATGGCCTGGCGCATCGGCGTGGATATCGGCGGCACCTTCACGGATGTCGCCATGGTGGAGGAGGCGACGGGCCGCATCGCCGTCGCCAAGGTGCTGACCACGCCGCCGGATTTCGGCCAGGGCGTCCTGGACGGGCTGCGGCAGGGCCTGGCGGAGCAGGGGATCGACGCCGCCGCGGTCACACTGCTGTCGCATGCCACAACGGTCGTGACCAACGCCCTGCTGGAACACAAGGGGGCAACGGCCGCCTTCGTATCGACCCGCGGCTTCCGCGATGTGCTCGAACTGCGCCGCAGCGCCCGCGCCGACCTGTACGACCTGTTCCAGGACGGGCCGAGCGTGCTGATCCCGCGCCGCCGCCGCTTCGAGATCACCGAACGGATCGATGCCCAGGGGCAGGTGGTGACACCCATGGCCGAGGACGAGGTGCCGGCGCTGGTCGATGCCATCCGCGCCTCGGGCGCCGAGACGGTCGGCGTCTCCCTCCTCTTCTCCTTCCTGAACGATGCGCATGAGCGGCGCCTGGGCGACCGGTTGCGGTCGGCGCTGCCGGGGGTGCAGGTCTTCTTGTCGTCGGAGGTATTGCCAGAGATCCGGGAATACGAGCGCGCCAGCACGACGGCCGTCTGCGCCTATGTCGGCCCGCTGCTGGAAGGCTACCTGGCGCGGCTGCAGGCGGCGACCGGCACCCTTGGCCTGCCGCCGCTGCATGTGATGGGCAGCGGCGGCGGCGTGCTGGACGTGGCGGAATGCCTGCGCATGCCCGCCGCCATCGTGGAAAGCGGCCCGGCCGCCGGCGTGGTGGCGGCGGCGCTGGTCGGCGAGCAGCTCGGCCTGCCCAACATCCTGTCCTTCGACATGGGCGGCACCACGGCCAAGGCCAGCGTCATCGCCGATGGCGAGGTGACGGTCACCGCCGAGTACGAGGTGGGCGGCGGCGTCAACGGCAAGCGCTTCATCGCCGGCACCGGCCACCCGATCCGCGTGCCGGTGGTGGACCTGGCGGAAGTCAGCGCCGGCGGCGGCAGCATCGCCTGGGTGGATCCGGGCGGCGCGCTGAAGGTCGGCCCGCACAGCGCCGGCGCCATGCCCGGCCCCGCCGCCTATGGCCGCGGCGGCACCAAGCCGACCGTGACGGATGCCAATATCCTGCTCGGCTATCTTGACAGCGGCGCGCTGCTGGATGGCCGCCTGCGGATCGACCGCGCGGCGGCCGAGCGGGCGGTCGCCGGGCATGTGGCGGGGCCGCTGGGCCTGAGCGTGACGGAAGCCGCGGCGCGCATCATCGAGGTGGTGAACGCCAACATGTGCGACGCGCTGCGCATCGTCTCGATCGAGCGCGGGCACGACCCGCGCGAGTTCAGCCTGATGGCCTTCGGCGGCGCCGGCCCGGTGCATGCCGCCTTCCTGGCGGAGGAGTTGCAGGTGCCGGAGGTGGTGGTGCCGCCGGCGCCCGGCGCCTTCTCCGCCCTCGGCCTGGTTGCCACGGACCTGCGGCGCGACTTCTCCCGCACGCTCTATGCGGCGCTGGACAGCGTGGACCCGGCCCGCGTCGCCGATGCGGTGGCGGCGATGGAGGCGGAGGGACTGGCCATGCTGCGCGCCGCCGGCGTGCCGGAAGCGCGGTGGGCGCTGCTCCGCCAGGCCGATTGCCGGTATGGCCGGCAGGCCTATGAGTTGACCGTGCCCATGCAGGACGGGCCGGTGACAGCCGAGACCTTGCGTGCCCTGTCCGGCGCCTTCCATGCGAAGCACGCCCAGACCTATGGCCATGCGAATGAGAAGGAGCCGGTGCAGATGGTGAATCTCCGCCTCACCGTGCTCGGCCGGCAGCCGCGCCTGGCGCTGGCCCAGGCCAGCCGCCCCGGCGCGGCGCGGGAGGGCGAGCGCACCGCCTGGTTCGGCGGCAGGCCCCACCCGACCCGCATCCTGTGGCGGGACGGGCTGCCGCCCGGCGCCGCCATTGCCGGCCCGGCGGTAATCGAGGCGCTCGACAGCACCACCGTCGTCCCGCCGGGCTGGACCGCCGGCGTGGCCGAGCACGGCATGCTGCGCCTGGCGCGGGGAGCCTGACCCATGCCGCACCCCGCCCTGCACGGCATCGATCCCGCCCGCTTCGAGGTGGTGAAGAACGCCCTCCTCTCCGCCGCCGAGGAGATGAAGATCGTCCTGGCGAAGACCGCCTATTCGCCGCTGCTGAAGGTGGCCGGAGACTATTCCTGCGGCATCTTCAATGCGCGGGGTGAGATGGTGGCGCAGGGCCCGGACCTGCCGATCCATCTCGGCTCCATGCCCGATGCGGTGGGCAGCGTGGCGCGCGCCTTCCCGGATGTGGCCCCGGGCGATGTCTTCATCCACAACGACCCCTATCGCGGCGGGTCCCACCTGCCGGACGTGAACGTGGTGATGCCGGCCTTCCACGAGGGGCGGCTGCTGGGCTTCGGCTGCGTCCGCGCGCACTGGCCCGACATCGGCAGCGCCACGCCCGGCAGCTATGGCGCGGTGACGGAGATCTACGGGGAAGGGCTGCGCCTGCCGCCCGTCCGCCTCTATCGCAACGGCGAACCGGATCCGTCCGTCGAGGCCATCATCCTGGCCAATGTCCGCACGCCGGCGGAGCGGCTGGGCGATATCCGCGCCCAGGTCGCGGCCAATCGTCGCGCGGTGGAGCGCATGCTCGGCCTCGCCCGGAAATACGGCACGGATGAGCTGCTGCGCATCATGGATGCCGTGCTGGACTATTCGGAGGCGATGCTGCGCCAGGCGCTGGCCGCCCTGCCGGATGGCGATGCGGGCTTCGCCGACATCATCGACGGCGACGGCGTGATCGAGCAGGGCGACACGGACGACCGGACCTTCCGCCTGCAGCTGGCGCTGCGCAAGCGCGGCGATACGATCACCGCCGACTTCGCCGGGTCCGACCCCGCGGTGCCCGGGCCGATGAACGCGCCGCTCAGCGTCACCGCCTCCGGCGTCTATGCAGCGCTGAAGATGATCCTGGACCCCGACAGCCTGATCCCGCCCAACAGCGGCTGCTGGCGGCCGGTGACGGTCACGGCGCCGCCGGGCAGCGTGGTGAATGCGCAGGAACCCTCTCCCGTGGTCTATGCCAACCACGAGATGTCGCATCGCGTCTCGGAGATGGTCTTCGCCGCCATGCACGCCATCACGCCGGACCGGGTTCTGGCGGGATCGCAGGGCACCAGCGGCATCACCACTTTCGGCGGGCTGGACTACCGGACCGGCCAGCGCTTCGTCAGCTACGAGAGTACCAAGGGCGGCTTCGGCGCCCGGCCGGTCAAGGATGGCATCAATGCCGTCTCGGCCGTCATCAGCAACATGCTGAACACGCCGGTCGAGGTGCTGGAGATGAGCGCGCCGCTGCGCGTCGAGGAATACGCGCTGGTGCCCGACAGCGGCGGCGCCGGAACCTGGCGCGGCGGGCTTGGCGTGCGACGGTCCTGGCGCGTGCTGGGGCATGAATTGCGCGGCGCCATGTGCTTCGAGCGGGCGGTGACGCCGCCTTTCGGCCAGGCCGGCGGCCTGCCCGGCAGCAATGCGCGGCTCTGGATCGACCTGCCGGATGGCACACGCCGGCCGCTGCCCGGCAAGGGCGCCTTCACCACCCCGCCCGGATCCGTGGTGACGGTGGAGGCGCCGGGGTCCGGCGGCTTCGGCCCGCCCGCCGGGCGCGATCCCCAGGCGCTGCGGGACGACCTGGCGGATGGCTATGTGACGCCGGATGCCGCGGCGCGCGACTACGGCATGCGTTAGGGGGCTTGGTCGCGGCGCCGGCTGCTTGTAGCCTGCGCCGAAGCACAGCGCCCCGGCAAAGGGGCCGGCTCGGGACGGGACGCCATCACGCGCGGGATCAGCGCGAGGGTGGCGAGGATGCGGATCGGACGGCGTGGCGGCCTGAGGGGCCTGGCGGGGGCGGCGGCACTGGCGGCGATGCCGCGGGACGCAGGGGCGCAGACGCGCGCCGAGACCCTGCGACAGGTCACCGGCAACACCATCAACACGCTCGACCTGACCATGCCGGGCGCCACGCGCGAATCCTTCGGCATCGGCATGCAGGTCTATGACCGGCTGGTCGCCTTCGGGAAGAAGCCGGTCCTCGGCGGCTTCAGCTTCGACCACACCAACATCCGCGGCGAGTTGGCCGAGAGCTACACCGTCTCCCCCGACGGCACCCGCTTCACCTTCCGCATCCGCCGCGATTCGAAGTGGCATGACGGCACCCCGGTGACGGCCGAGGACGTGAAGTGGTCGCTCGACCGCCATGTCTCGGCCAACTCCCTGGCAAAGAGCCAGCTGCAGATCAGCAACTGGGTCAGCCCTGACCAGTTCCGCATCCTGGACCCGATGACGGTCGAAGCGGTGCTGGCGAAGCCCGACCGCCGCGGGCTGATGAATCTCTGCGTTCCCTATGTGATCATGATCAACAGCACCCTGGCTAAGAAGCACGCCACGGCGGACGATCCCTGGGCACAGCAATGGATGAAGGAAAATACCGCCGGCGGCGGCGCCTATACGGTGGAAAGCAACCGGCCGGGCGAGCAGCTCATCCTCCGCCGAAACGACGCCTGGAAGAACGGGCCGGAGGGCAAGCTGCCCTTCTTCCGCCGGATCATCGCCCAGACCGTGCCGGAAGCCGCCACCCGCGCCAGCCTGGTGGAGCGCGGGGATGCCGATCTCTCGATCGACCTTCTCGCCAGCGACGTGCCGGCGCTGCAGCAGCGCGGCCGGGTGAAGATCTTCTCCACGCCCATCGCCAACGGCTTCACGCATATCGCCTTCAACACCCGCATGGCGCCCTTCGACAACGTCAAGGTGCGGCAGGCGATCGGCGCCGCCATGCCCTATGAGGACATGTTCCAGGCCTCCATCTTCGGCCGCGGCCGCAAGCTCTATGGCGGAAACTGGAGCGAGCTGCCGCCGGATGCCAGCTTTCCGCGCCCCATGCCGCAGCATACCGATCTGGCGCGCGCGAAGCGCCTGCTGACCGAGGCCGGCTTCGCCGACGGCTTCCGCACCACCTTCAGCTTCAGCGCCGGCCAGGCCGCGGCGATGGAGCCGCTGGCCGCGCTGGTGAAGGAGGCGCTGGCGCGGATCGGCATCCAGGTCGAGCTGCAGAAGATGCCGGACGCGCAGTTCAACACCGCCCAAGCGGAGAAGCGCCTGCCGATGTTCGTCGACGGCGCCACCGCCTGGCTGCCGGAGACCGACTACTATGTCCGGCTCTATTTCACCCGCGACCAGCGCTGGAATTTCAGCAACTACAACAACCCGGAGATCAATGCGCTGACCGAGGCCGCGCAGTTCGAGCTGGATCCGGTGAAGTACGAGGCGATGTGCCGGCGCATGGTCGGCATCCTGGCGCAGGAGATGCCGGAGCTCTTCCTCTGGCAGCCGAATTTCGAGGCGGTGATGGCCCGCAACCTGGAAGGCTTCACCTACCAGTACTACCGGCAGATCGACTTCCGCGACCTGAGCCGCGCCTGATGCGGGCGCTGCGCAGCGCCGGGCGGCGGGTGGGGGGGCGGCTTCTCGCCTCCCTGCCCGCACTGTTCGGCGTGGTGGTGCTGACCTTCCTGCTGATGCGCGTGCTGCCGGGCGACCCGGCGGTCTTCTTCGCCTCCGGCCCCACCGCGGGGCAGGAGGAGATCGAGGCGCTGCGGAAGGAGCTGGGGCTGGACCAGCCGATCCCGATCCAGCTCGTTCGCTACCTTGGGGATATCGCGCATGGGAATCTCGGCCGGTCGCTGACCACCGGCCAGCCGGTCATGACGGACCTCCGGCGGCGCCTGCCGGCTTCCCTCGAACTGACCTTTTCCGCCCTGGCCCTGGCGCTCTCGCTCGCCCTGCCGCTCGGCATCCTCGCGGCGCTGCGGCCGGGGTCCTTGCTGGACCATGCGGTGCGGCTGGTCTGCACCATGGGCGTCTGCGTGCCGACCTTCGTCTCCGGCCTGCTGCTGGTCTATGTCTTCTACGTCGTGCTCGGCATCGCGCCCGACCCCACCGGCCGCATCGACATCTTTGCGAGTTCCCGGCCCGAGATCACCGGCTTCCTGCTGGTGGATTTCGCCCTGATGGGCGATTGGGAAGGCTGGTGGGCGGCGGCCAGCCAGCTGATCCTGCCGGCCTCCACCATGGCGCTCTTCGTCCTGGCGCCGCTGGCGCGGATGACCCGCGCCTCCATGCTCGCCGTGCTGGGCAGCGACTTCATCCGCACCGCCCGCTCGCTTGGCCTGGCGGAAGGGCGGGTGATCGTCGTCTATGCGCTGCGCAACGCGCTGGTGCCCGTGCTGACCATCACCGGCATCGTCTTCTCCACCATGCTCGGGGCGAATGTGCTGGTCGAGAAGGTCTTCTCCTGGCCCGGCGTCGCCTCCTATGCGCTGGATGCGCTGCTCGCCTCGGACTATGCGCCGGTCCAGGGCTTCGTGCTGCTCATGGCCTCCATCTTCGTGCTGGTGAACCTGACCGTGGACCTGCTCTACGGCCTGGCCGACCCGCGGGCCACGGCGGCATGAGCGCGACGCTGCGCCATGTCGGCTGGGTGTTGCGCGGCAACCCGGTCACGGCGCTGGCGGCAGCCGGCGCCACCGCCCTGGTCCTGCTGGCCGCCTTCGCGCCCTGGATCATGCCCTACGACCCCATCGCATCCAACGTGCCGAAGGCGCTGCAGCCGCCAAGCTGGGACCACTGGGCAGGCACCGACCAGCTTGGGCGGGACATCTTCAGCCGGCTGCTGGCCGCGGCGCGGCTCGACCTCGCCATCGCCGCCTCCGCCGTCAGCCTTTCCTTCGTCGTCGGTGCCGTCATCGGCGCCTGGTGCGGCTATACGGGCGGCGCGGTGGACCGGGCGGTCGGACGCGTCGTGGACGTGCTGATGGCCTTCCCACTCTTCGTCCTCGCCATGGCCATGGTCGCGGCGCTGGGCAACCGGGTGGAGAACATCATCCTGGCCACCGCCATCATCAACCTGCCCTTCTACATCCGCTTCGCGCGCGCCGAGGTGAACATCCGCCGCGACCTGGGCTGGGTGGAAGCAGCGCGCGCCTGCGGCGACAGCCACCTGTCCGTGGTGCTGCGCTTCCTGCTGCCCAATGTGCTGCCGGCCATGGCGGTGCAGATCTCGCTCAACCTCGGCTGGGCCATCCTGAACGCCGCCGGCCTGTCCTTCATCGGCCTCGGCGTCACCGCACCGACGCCGGAATGGGGGATCATGGTGGCGGAAGGGGCGCGTTTCATCACCACCGGGAAGTGGTGGCTGGTGGCCATGCCTGGCTTGGCGCTGATGCTGACCGTGCTGTGCTTCAACCTGCTGGGGGACGGGTTGCGCGACATGCTCGATCCGCGGATGCGGACATGAGCGCGGTGCTGGAGGCGGCGCGCACCGCCACACCCCCGGCGCCCGCGCGGCCGCTGCTGGAGATCGACGACCTGCATGTCGCCTTCGCCACCCGCAACGGCGTGGTGGAGGCGGTGCGGGGCATCTCCCTCTCCCTCGCCGCCGGCGAGACGCTGGGCATCGTGGGGGAGAGCGGCAGCGGCAAGTCGGTCACCGCCTTCGCCATGACACGGCTGCTGGACCGCGCCGGGCGGATCACCCAGGGCAGCATCCGGTTCCGCGGCCGCGACATCACCCGCCTGGGACGGGGCGAGTTACAGGCGCTGCGCGGCAGTGCCATGTCCATGGTGTTCCAGAACCCGCGCACCGCGCTGAACCCCATCCGCACCGTCGGCCGGCAGATCGCCGATGCGCTGCGGGCGCATGCCGACCTGTCCCGCGCTGCGGCGCGGGACCGCGCGCTGGACCTGCTGCGCGCCGTCCGCATCCGTGACCCGGAGCACCGCCTCGACGCCTATCCGCATGAGCTGTCGGGCGGCATGTGCCAGCGCGTGATGATCGCCATGGCGATCGCCTGCGAGCCGGCGCTGCTGATCGCGGACGAGCCGACCACCGGGCTCGACGTCACCACCCAGAAGGCGGTGATGGACCTGCTGGCGGGGCTGGTGGCCGAGCGCGGGCTGGCGATGATCCTGATCACCCATGACCTCGGCCTGGCGGCGCAGTATTGCCGCGCGATCGCGGTGATGGAGGCGGGCAAGGTGGTGGAGCGCGGCCCGCCCGCAGCGCTGTTCGGCGCGCCGGCGCATCCCTATACGCGGCGGCTCGTCGCCGCATCCCCCACGCGCCATTCGACCATCGCCGATCTGGCGCCGCCGGAGGGTGCGCGGCCCACCCCCGCACCAGCGCGACCACGGCCGGCCGGCCCCCTGCTGGAGGTGAAGGGGCTGCTGAAGCGCTACGGTCCACGGGTGACGGCGGTGGACGATGTGTCCTTCGCCATCGCGGCGGGGGAAAGCGTGGGCCTGGTCGGCGAATCCGGGTCGGGCAAGAGCACCATCGCCCGTGTGATCTGCCGGCTGGTCGACGCGACGGCGGGGGAGATCCGCTTCGACGGGCAGGATGTGGGCCGGATGCCGGCCCGCGACTTCCACCGCTCGCCGCTGCGGCGGGACATCCAGATCGTCTTCCAGGACCCGCATGAGAGCCTGAACCCGCGCTTCACCGCCTTCGACTGCATCGCGCATCCGCTGCTGAGGCTGGGCGGCTTCGGCAACACGCCGGCGCTGCGGGCGCGGGTGGCGGAATGCGCCGCCCGCGCCGGCCTGCCGGACGCGCTGCTGTCCCGCTTCCCGCACCAGCTTTCCGGCGGGCAGAAGGCGCGCATCGGCATTGCCCGCGCCATCGCCCTGCGGCCCCGCCTGCTGGTGCTGGACGAGCCGACGGCGGCGCTCGACGTCTCGGTCCAGGCGGTGATCCTGCGGCTGCTGGACGATCTGCGTCGGGAGGAAGGGCTGGCCTTCCTCTTCGTCAGCCACGATCTGAACGTGGTGCGGATGATGTGCGAGCGGACCATCGTCCTGCAGCGCGGCCGGGTGGTGGAGGAAGGGCCCAGCGCGGCGCTTTTCCAGGCCCCGCGGGCGGACTACACGCGCCTGTTGCTGGACGCGATCCCGCATTTCGACCCGGCGGCGCAGGCCGCCTGATACCGGCGCGCAGACGTCCTGAGGTCTGCTCGCCGGTATCGCGCGCCGGGTTGGCATGGCGGCTGAGCGCGAAACACAATGATCATCCCGGTCGGCATTGATGCAGGCCGGGATGAGGCGTGCTACGCCGCCGGCTCTCCCAGCGAGAGCATCAGCCGGTTCGCCCAGTTGAAGAAGGACGCGGCATGGATCAGGTCGCTGATCGCCAGGTCGTCCAGCCCGGCGGCGCGGAGTCGCTGCACATGCTCCGCGCCGAAATGCATGGGCGTTTCTGTCAGTGCCACGGCGGCGGCGACGATCGCGTTCCAGCGCTCCCCCAGCTCCGCCCCGACACCTTCCGCCAGCAGCCGGTCCACATCGGCTTCCCGCTTCGAATAGGTGGTGGCGAAGCGGGCATGGACCGAGGCGCAGTAGATGCAGCCATTCAGGCGCGATGCCGCGGCGGCGGCCAGTTCCCGCTCGGCGCGCGGCAGCCCGGCCTCGGTGTTGTAGAAGATGTCCTTGTCGGTGCGCGTGCGCGCCTCCAGCGCCGCGGGGTCGCGCACCAGCAGGCGGAAATAGGCCGATTTAACCCGCGCCGGATCAACCAGCGCCTTCACATGCTCAGGCGTCAGCGCGGCTTCCGGCATCGGCTCCAGCCAGGGCAGCCAGTCCAGCTGCGCGCGGGTGAAGACTGCGGGGACGGTGTGGCCTTCGGGCTGCAGGATCGTGTCGGTCATCATGCGAGCCCCTCGGCCAGGTTGCCGGCCAGCACGCGCAGGCCGGCGACGACGCGGATCTGGTAGGCGAGGAAGGAGACGATCTGAGAGAGCGTGACGATCCCCGTCGTGCTCCAGCCCGCCGCCAGCAGCGGCGCGAAGCGTTCCGGCGCCGCATCGCGCGGGTGGAAGAGCAGGAAATGCGCATGCGCCAGCGCGGCCGTCAGGCGTGGGCCCAGCGCCTCGGCCAGTGCCGGCGACAGCGCGGCCTCGGCGCCCGGCGCGTCCTCGGCGCTCAGCGGCCCCGCGGGGAAGCTTCCGTAGGGGCCGGTGCCGGCGGTCGCCGCGATGGCCTGCGCCACCGCATCGGCCAGCGCCGGCGCCTGCGCCTGCAGTTCCGCCATGTAGTGCTCGGCGGTCGGGGACGGGCCGTGCAGGCCGGCGACATAGGCGCCCACCGCGAAGCGCTCGGCAATGCTCACCTCGCCCGGCGCGGCGGGCGTGAACAGCACGCGGTAGCTCTCCACCGACTGCGCCCGCGCCACCGCACGGCGCGCGCGGATGGCATCCAGCGCCGAGCCGGGCGCGACGCCGACCAGCTGGTCGATCAGGTCCATGGTATTCCCTTCCCCTCAGGCGGCCGGCGCCAGCGCTTCGCGGCCCAGGCCCAGCGCCGGCGCGACCTGCTTCGCCACCAACTCGATCGAGCGCAGCACGAAGGGGTGCGGCGGGTCCACCGAATGCACCTGCACCGCCAAGTCGGTCGCGCGGGCCAGCACGCGGTCGGCGCGCAGCGATGCGGTCACCTCCTCCGGCGTGCCGAGATGGGTATCGGCGCTGCGGATCAGCTCCTCCGTGGTCGGGTTGGCGCCGGCGCGGGCGCGGCCGAGCGAGACCAGACGTTCGTGGAAGCGGCGCAGGCCGATGCCGGCGAAGCGCATCGCCTCCGCCCGGTCATCGGCGACGAAGACGGACCGCGAGGCCAGGATGCGCGGCGCGACGCCGGCCGGCAGCGCGGCCAGATAGGCGTCGATCATCGGATCCTGGATGTCCGCGAGTGTCGCATCCGGCTTGTCCGCCGGCCGCGGCTGGGTGCGGGACAGCAGCAGGCCCGCGCCCAGTTCGCCCGCCCGCCGCGCGCCGCTGACGGAGAAGGTGGCGTACCACAGCCGCGAAAGCAGCGACGGATGCGGCGGATAGACCCGGTCGCCGCCCGGCAGCGGCCGGCCCGCCAGCGCATCCAGCAGGAGCGACAGGTTGCGCTGGAACACGCCGCCGCGCTCCGCATCCTCCAGCCCGAAGGCGGCGAAGGCCGCCGGGTTGCCGCCTGACCCCACGCCCAGTTCCAGCCGCCCGCCGCACATCAGGTCCAGCACTGCCGCATCCTCGGCGACGCGGATCGGCATTTCCATCGGCAGCGTCACGATGCCGGTGCCCAGGCGGATACGCGACGTCTTCGCCGCGACCTGCGCCAGGAAGACGAAGGGCGCCGGCAGCCCGCCTTCGTCGGCGTGGAAATGGTGCTGGGCGATCCAGGCGGACTCATAGCCCATCGCCTCGGCATGCTGGATCTGCGCGCTGGCCAGGCGATAGCGTTCCGCCGCATCGCCCTCATCCAGCAGGCGGGTGAAGAAGCCCAGGCGGCGCAGCGCGGTCATGGCACGGACTCCAGCGTCTGGGGCGCCGCGCGCCCCGGAATGGCCTCGATCAACTCCCGAGCATAGTCGGAGCGCGGGGCTTGGAATACCTGCTCGACCGGCCCCGCCTCCTCCACCCGCCCGGCCAGCATGACCGTGACCGTGTCGGCGATCAGCCGGACCACCGCCAGGTCGTGGCTCACGAACAGGTAGGTGAGGCCGAGGCCGCGCTGCAATTCCTCCAGCAGCGCCAGGATCTGCGCCTGCACCGTGACGTCGAGGGCGGAGACCGCCTCGTCCAGCACCAGCACGCGCGGCTGCAGGATCAGCGCGCGGGCGATGGCGACGCGCTGGCGCTGCCCGCCGGACAGGGCGCGCGGGTGGCGCGCCAGCAACTCGCCCGGCAGGCCGACGCGCTCGGTCATCGCCGCCACACGGCGCAGGCGCTCGGCCTTCGCCACCGGCTCGAAATTCAGCAGCGGTTCCTCGACGATGCGGGCCACGGTCTGCCGCGGATCGAGCGAGGCATAGGGATTCTGGTAGACAAGCTGCACCTGCCGGCGGAAATGCCGCAGCGCCTCCCCGCGCAGGGCGGTCACGTCGGTGTCGCCCACCAGCACCTCGCCGGCGGTCGGGCGCAGGAAGCCGGCGACGCAGCGGGCGGTGGTGGTCTTGCCCGACCCGCTCTCCCCCACCAGCGCATGGGTGGTGCCCTGCCGCACCGCGAAGCCGACACCGTCCACTGCGCGGAAGGGGGCGCCGTCCCGCCCCGGGAAATCCTGCACCAGGCCGCGGACCTGCACCGCCAGGTCGCCGCCCGACGCGGCCGGGCGGTGCCGGTGGGTGGTGAGCGACGGCGCATCCCGCAGCAACTGCCTTGCATAGGCGCTGCGCGGCGCTGCCAGAACCTGCCGCACCGGGCCGGCTTCCTGGATGCGTCCGTCCCGCAGCACCACGATGCGATCGGCGCGGTCCGCCGCCACGCCCAGGTCATGCGTCACCAGCAGCACCGCCGTGCCATCCTGCCGGCGCAACTCGTCCAGCAGGTCCAGGATGCGGCGCTGCACCGTCACGTCCAGCGCACTGGTCGGCTCGTCCGCCACGATCAGCGCCGGCCGCAACGCCACCGCGATCGCGATCAGCACGCGCTGGCGCATGCCGCCGGAGAGTTCGTGCGGATACTGCCCGGCACGCAGCGCCGCGGGTTCCAGCCCGACCCGTTCCAGCAACTCCAGAACGCGGGCACGCAGGCCGGGCCCGTCGCGCTCGCCATGGATGCGCAGCACCTCCGCCACCTGGGCACCCACGCTGCGGACGGGGTTGAGCGAGGTGACAGGGTCTTGCGGGATCAGGCTGAGGCGAGCGCCGCGCAGCGCGGCCAGCCGGCGTTCCGGCCAGCGGGCAATGTCCGTGCCGTCCAGCCGCACCGCGCCACGGGCGATGCGGCCGTTCGGCGGCAGCAGGCCCAGCACGGCCATGGCGGTGGTGGTCTTGCCCGACCCGCTCTCCCCCACCAGGGCCAGCACCTCGCCCGGCGCGATGGCGAAGGAGACATCCTGAACGACCGGCCGGCCATCGTAGAGGATCGAGAGGTCCGCGACCTCCAGCAGCCGCGCGGTCACGTGCGCGCCCCGCCGATGGCGCGGCTGATGCGCTCGGCCGAAAGCACGACCAGCACCACCACCAGGCCGGGCGCGGTGGTCAGCCACCAGGCGCGCGCCAGGAAGTCGCGTCCCTCGGCGATCAGCAGCCCCCATTCCGGCGTCGGCGGCGGAGCCCCGTACCCGAGGAAGCCGAGGGTCGAGAGCGCCAGGATGGCGGAGCCGAATTGCAGCGCCGCCAGCGCCAGCACCGATGTCAGCGAATTCGGCAGTACATGCCGCCACAGCACCGCGCCGAAGCGGCCGCCGCTGCCATAGGCGGCCTCGACATAGTCGCTGGCGCGCACCCGCAGCACCTCCGCCCGCGACAGCCGGGCGAATTGCGCGACGGCGACGATGCCGACCGCGACCGCCGCCTTGATGGACCCGAAGCCGAGCAGGATGATGATGGACAGCGAGAGCAGCAGGCCGGGGATGGCCAGCAGCGTGTCCACCAGGCGCATCACCACCGCATCCACCCAGCCGCTGCGCGCCCCGGCCAGCACTCCCAGCCCGGTGCCCAGCACCAGCCCGACCGCGACCGCGACGAAGGCGCCCGCCAGGCTTTCCCGCGCGCCGTAGACCACGCGGGCGAACTGGTCGCGGCCCAGCCCGTCCGTGCCCAGCGGATGCGCCCAGCTCGGCGGCAGAAGCTGCGCGCCGGGAATGCCCTGCACCGGGTTGCGCGCGGTGAACAGGCCGGGCGCGATCGCCCAGGCGAGGACCAGCGCCAGCACCGCGCAGGCGAGGAGTAGGCCGGGTTGCAGGCGCGGCCAGCCGGCGCGCAGCGGCAGCGCGGCGCCGCTCATGCCGTGCGCCGCCCGCGGGCCAGCCGCGGGTCCAGCACGGGATAGAGAAGGTCGACGAGCAGGTTGATCGCGACGAAGGCAGCGGCCGAGATCACCACGATGGCTTGCAGCACCGCCACATCCTGGTTCGCCACCGCCTGCTGGGTCAGGCCGCCCAGGCCGTTCAGGCCGAACACCGCTTCCGTCACCACCGCGCCACCCAGCAATTCGCCGAACAGCACGCCCGCCATGGTCAGCACCGGCAGCAGCGCGTTGCGCGCGACATGCCAGCGCAGCACCCAGGCATGCGACGCGCCCTTGGCCCGTGCCACGGTCACGAAGGGTTCCGCCAGCACGGCGTCGATGTTGCGGATCAGCACCTGCGCCAGCGGGGCGGAGATCGGCACGGCGATGGTCGCGACCGGCAGGATCAGCTCCTCCCAGGGCTCGGGGCTGATGATGCTGATCCAGCCAAGCTGGAAGGAGAAGACCTGGATCAGCATGATGCCCAGCCAGAAGACCGGGATGGCGATGAAGAGCGAGGGGACGGAGCGGACAAGGGCGCGCACCCAGCCCTGCCCGCCCAACGTCGCCAGCAGGGCCAGGACCAGCGCCAGCAGGCTAGCGGCGGCGAAGGCCAGCGCAGACAGCAGCAGGGTGGAGGGCAGGTTCTCCGCCAGCAACTGCGTCACCGGCACGCCGGCGCGGATCGAATAGCCGAAATTGCCGGTCAGGAAGGCCCCCATGGCATGCAGGTATTGCTGCCATAGCGGCGCATCGGCGCCATAGGCGATGCGGATGTCTGCGAGTTGCTCCGGAGTGAGCCCCAACTCGAGGAACTTGATCAGCACGGCATCGCCCGGCAGGGCCTGCAGCAGCAGGAAGGCCAGCGTGAAGGTCGCCGCCAGGACCAGCAGCGCCTGCCCCACCCGCTGCGCCAGATACCGCCCCATCAGCGCGCGGCGAGCCAGGCGCCGTAGAAGCTCGGCCGTCCCACCGCCTCGAACCCCATGCCGCGCAAGCGGGGGGAGGCGGCGAAGACCTGCGGCTCCTCGAAGATCGGGATGGTGTAGGCTTGATCGATCACGTAGCGCTGGACATCGGCCACCAGGGCCATGCGCTTCTCGCCATCCGGCTCCGAGGCGATGCCGTCCAGCAGGGCGTTGAGCCGCGCATCGGCGAAATTCTGCACCTTGGTCGCGACGCCGCCGGCCTGCAGCAGCACGTTGCGCGTCAGGGGATGGTACTGGCTGCGGATCACGTCCGGGTCGGCACGGCCGACCATGGCGGGCGCGACCGGCGTGCGCGCGGGGTCCAGGCTGTCCAGCGTGCGGCTGCCGAGGTCGCCGGCCAGCACGTTCAGCCGCACGCCGACCTTCGCCCATTGCTGGGCGACTAGCTGCAGCGTGTCCTTGTTGCGCGGCTGCGGCGGGCTTTCATAGGCGGTCAGCACCAATTGCTTCCCATCCTTCTGCCGCACGCCGCCGGGTCCCATGGTCCAGCCGGCATCGTCGAACAGCTTCGCCGACAGCGCGGGATCGAAGGTGAGCTTCTCCGCCAGGTTGATGTAGCCCTGGGCGGTAGAGGCGATGATGGAGGTCGCCTTCGGGTAGTTGGCGGAGAACAGCGTGTCCACGATCTCCTGCGCATTGGTGGCGTGCAGCAGGGCGCGGCGCACCGCCAGCTCGGCCACCAGCGGATTGTCCGGCCGGAACACCACGCTGTTGTTCACCCCGCGGGTGGAGGGGGCGAAGAGCTGGAAGCCGCGATCCTTCACCTGCTTCTCGTCATAGGCCTGGATCTGCCGGATGACATGGGCCTGCCCGGCCAGCAGCGCGCCGATGCGCACGCTGTCCTCCCCGGTCACGACGAAGCGGATGCCGTCCAGCAGCGCGCGGCCCTGGTGTGGGTGCAGCTTCGGGCCCCAGGCGTAGTCGGTGCGCGCCGTCAGCACCAATTCGCGGCCCAGGGTCTGCCGCTGAACCACGTAGGGGCCGGACCCGATGATCTTCGTCGCATCGCCCAGCTGGTCGAAGGGCGTGGACAGCGTCTTCAGCGAGACGAGGCCGGAACCAATGACCGAGGTGCCCTGCAGGAAGCCCGGCGCCGGCCTGGAGAAGACGAAGCGCACGGTCAGCGGGTCCACCACCTCGCTGCGCTGGTAGTTGCTGATGACCTCGGAGACCGGGTAGCGCAGGTCGCGGTTGCCCAGGCCGAAATTGTCGAAATTCTTCGCCACCGCCTCGGCATCGCATTTCGTGCCGTCGGAGAAGGTGACGCCCGGGCGCAGCTTGAAGACGTATTCCGTGCGGTCGGCGTTGGTGGTCCAGCTCTCGGCGATCCAGGGCTCGATCTCGAGCGTGCGGGGGTTCTGGTAGGTCAGCTTGTCGGTGATCTGGTTCAGCACGCCGCCATTCGGATAGAAGCCGCCGGCGGGCGGGTAGAGCTGCGTGTAGGTCTGCTGTTCCAGGTAGATCAGCGTGCCGCCGCGTACCGGCGTGGCCGGCTGGGCCTCGGCCGGCAGGGTGCGCAGGATGGCCGGCGATGCCAGAACGGCGGCAAGAGTTTCGCGGCGGCGAAGCGGCATCGTCATTTCCCGGCTGCTTGAAGTGGATCTCCATTGTGCACCGCGGCAAAGACCACGCCAAGTGGCGACTTTCCGCTGCGGATCAGGTCGCAATCGGCTCGGAGAAGGGCCCGCGCCGGCAGCGAAGCAGACATGCGGAGTGGCGGAAAGGCAAGGCTATCCCGGCGCCGACCCTCGGCGCGCCCGTCGCATGACGAGGCAGGCGGGCGCAGCGTTCCGCCTGCCTCGCGAACCGCGTAGCGTCATGCCCCGGTGTCGGGCTTCGGCAGCGGGCGCGGCGGCTCGCGGCCGTTCCCGCCTGCGGTCAGGGCTGGGGGAGGATTTCGCGTGACCGGATCACTTGAAGGGGCGCAAGCCGCCCCGTACCTCGCGCAGCCGGGGCCAGCACTGCAGCCGCGGCTGGTTAGCCTGCCGGCCCGCGCAACGCGCCTGGACCTGGTGTTGCCGGCGGGCCGCAGCCTGCTGGATGCGATTGCCGCCGCGCTGGCTGCCCAAGGCCATGCGCATGCCGTGCTGGACCTGGCGGGCGGCGCCTTCGGTCCCTTCGCCTATGTGCTGCCCGCCCTGGCACCGGATGCCCGCCACGCCGCCTGGTACAGCGACCGGCATGTCCCGCCCGGCGGCGCGGCGCTGGAACGGGCGGCGATCACCTTCGGCACGCGCGATGGCGCGCCATGGCTGCATTGCCACGCCATCTGGCGGGAAGCGGCGGGACGCCGCGCCGGCCATGTCCTGCCGGAGGAAACGGTGATCGCCGCGCCCATCACGGCCCAGGCCTGGGCGCTGTCCGGCGCCGGCTTCCAGTTCGCACCCGATGCCGAGACGAATTTCACCCTGTTCCAGCCCATCGCCCTGTCCGGCCCCACGGCGCAGGGCAGCCGCGCCGTGGTGCTGCGGGTGCGACCGAACGAGGACCCGGTGGCGGCGATCGCGCTGGCCTGCCGAGAGCACGGCATCGACCGTGCCGCGCTGCGCGGCGGGGTCGGCAGCCTGGTCTCCCCGCGCTTCGCCGATGCACCGCCGGTGCCGGATATCGCGACGGAGCTGCTGGTCACGGGCGGCGGGGTGACGCCGGAGGACGGCGCGACACTCTCCGTCGCGCTGGCGGACATGCAGGGGCGCGTGCATGCGGGGCGCGTGCGGCCGGGTGCCAATGCCGCCTGCATCACCTGCGAACTGGTGCTGGAGGAGGTGGCGGAATAGCCGCCCGCCGGTCCAGCCCAGCCGCCGCGGCATGGGCGGGCCGCCGCCGCGGCGCCTGCGGCCTGCGCGGATCGGCGCGGGGCCGCTGCGGGCTCGCATGGCAGGCCGCGGCAACGGGGCGCGCAGCCGCTGCGATGCGCGATCCGCTCGGCATCATTGCCTTCAGGGCCGCGCCCACGGCGCGCGGCGCCACCGGCCAGCCGTTCTATCCGCCCAGCGCCTCCATCCAGGTCAGGGCGGCAACCGCGCCGGCATCCGGCACGCCCATCGCGCGCTCGCCCAGATAGCTGGCGCGGCCCAGGCGCGGGCGCATCCCGGCCGTCGCCTCCGCGCCCTGCCGCGCGGCGGCGACGGCCTCGCGCCACGCCTCCGCCAGCGGGCGGCTCTCTGCCACGGCCTCCCCCAGGCGTCGGGCGGCCGGGTGCAGCGCGTCCAGCATGGTGCGGTCGCCCGGCTGCGCCCCGCCCAGCTCCGCGATGGCGGCGACGCCGGCCGCGAAGGCCCTCGCCCAGTCCTGCGGCGATGGCGCACCCGGCGGCAGCGCCCGCGCCGCGCGCAGCAAGGCGGTGGCGTAGAAGGGGCCGGAACTGCCGGCGATGGCGCGCCGCAGCGCCTCCCCCATCGCGTGCAACGCCGCGGGCGCATCCGCCCAGGCGCCCTCGGGCAAGGCACGAACCGCAGCGGCGCCCCGGGTCATCGACAGCCCCAGGTCGCCATCGCCGGCGGCGCTGTCCAGCTCGGTCAGCCGTGCCTCCGCCGCTTCCAGCGCCGTCGCGGCGGCCAGGGCCGCGCGGCGCACCGCCTGGCCTTCCGGCGTCGGGGTCTGCGGCGCGGCCTCGGGCGGCATGGGCGGCGCGCCGATCACGATGCGCGATGGTGCGATCCGCCCGCTGCCCGGCCAGGCCGGTGCCGCGCTCGGCGCATCCAGCCGCGCCAGCCTTCCATCGTCCACCGGCAGCACGGTCAGGGACACGCCCGGCATCTCCAGCGCCGAGAGCAGCGTGCCGGACCAGGCGCGTTCCACCACCAGCCCGCGGCCGCGCAGCAGGGCCAGCGCGGCCCGCGCCACCACCGCAAGCTCCATGGGCGGCGTGCCGCCCAGCCCGTTCACCAGCAGCGCCACCCGCGCCCCGGCCGCCAGGCCGCGATCGGCCAGGATGGTCTCCAGCATCTCCGCCACCAGCGCATCCGCCGGGCGCAGGGGCCCGCGCCGCACCCCCTGCTCCCCATGGATGCCGAGGCCGAGCTCGATCTCCGCCTCGCCCAGGGTGAAGCCCGGCCGGCCGGCCGCCGGCACCGTGCAGGCACCCAGCGCCACGCCCATGCTGCCCATCGCCTCCGCCGCCGCGCGCGCCTCTGCCGCCACCGCCGCCAGCGGCAGGCCGGCCGCGGCCGCGGCGCCGGCCACCTTGTGCACCAGCACCGTGCCGGCGATGCCGCGGCGGCGTGCCGGCTCCACCGTGCCGTGAAGCGCCACGTCATCGGCCACCACCACGATCTCCACCGGCATGCCCTCGCCGCGCGCCAGCTCCGCCGCCAGGCCGAAATTCAGCCGGTCCCCGGTGTAGTTCTTCACCACCAGCAGGGCGCCGGCCGGCCCGGCGGCGGCGCGGATGCCGGCCAGCACCGCATCCACCCCGGGCGAGGTGAAGACATCCCCCGCCACCGCCGCGTGCAGCATGCCGGGGCCAACATAGCCGGCATGCGCCGGCTCATGCCCGCTGCCGCCGCCCGACAGCACCGCCACCTCCCGCGCCCCCGGCGGCGGCAGGTCGGCGCGGACCACCACATCGGCCTCCGCCAGCAGCGCCTGGCCGGGGTTGAGGTCCACCTGGCCCTCCAGCATCTCCCGCACCGTGGCGCGCGGGTCGTTCAGCAGCTTCTTCATCGGCCTTTCCTCCCCTCGGCAGGCGGCAGCGGCGTCCACGCAGGGGCGCGCCATGGTAGGATGCCCCGCCGTGACAGCCGCGATCCGCAAGATCTGCCATGTGGACCTGGACGCCTTCTACGCCAGCGTCGAGCAGCGGGACGACCCCGCCCTGCGCGGCCGGCCGGTGGCGGTCGGCGGGTCGCGGGAGCGCGGCGTGGTCGCCGCCGCCAGCTATGAGGCGCGGCGCTTCGGCGTGCGCTCCGCCATGCCGTCGCTGCAGGCGGTCCGCCTTTGCCCGGACCTAGTCTTCGTGAAGCCGCGGTTCGAGGTGTACCGCACCATCTCCCGCCAGATCCGCGACATCTACGAGAGCTACACGCCGCTGGTCGAGCCTCTCTCGCTGGACGAGGCCTATCTGGACGTCACGGAGAACCGCAAGGGCATGCCCTATGCCAGCCAGGTCGCGGCCGCGATCCGCGCGGAGATCCTGGCCGAGACGGGTCTCACCGCCTCGGCCGGCGTGTCCTACAACAAGTTCCTCGCCAAGCTCGCGTCCGACCACCGCAAGCCGAACGGGCAATTCGTCATCACGCCGGCGATGGGGCCGGATTTCGTGGCGGGGCTCGCGGTGGCGCGCTTCCACGGCGTCGGCCCGGCCACGGCGGCGAAGATGCAGGCCCTGGGCATCCGGACCGGCGCCGACCTGCGGGCGTGCAGCCTGGCCTTCCTGCAGCAGCATTTCGGCAAGGCGGGGGCGCATTTCCACGCCATCGCGCAGGCGGTGGACGAACGGCCGGTGCGGCCCGACCGACCACGCAAATCCTCCGGCAGCGAAACCACCTATGCCCAGGATTTGCGCGACCCGGCGCAGGTGGAGGACGGCATCCGCGCCCTGGCCGCCGAGGTCTGGGCCTGGTGCGACACGCATCGCTGGTCCGGGCGGACCGTGACGCTGAAGCTGCGCTACGCGGATTTCCGCACCCTCACGCGCAGCCGCACCCGCGCGGCGGCCATCGCCGGCCAGAACGATCTGACGGCCATCGCCATCGACCTTGCGCGCGGGCTGTTTCCGCTGGCGAAGCCGGTGCGGCTGCTGGGCGTCACCATCTCCACCGCCGATGATCAGGCGCAGCCGGCGCTGGATTTCGAGGGCGGCGACGCCTCCCTCGGGCACCCGCCGCCAGGGGCCGAAGGGTCCTCGGATCCCGAAGGCCCGGCAGCGCCACCTGCCGGCGGCTGAGACGGCAGGTGAGGCGCGGGGACGGCATCGCCCTCGGCGCGGCCAACCCCACATCAGGGGCACGCAACCCCCGGAACTGCCAGCCATGGACGTGCCCGTTCCCCTTGCTGCACCGGTCCCCTTCGCCGCCCTGGCTGCCGAGACCCGCGCCCTGCCGCCACTGCGCGCCGCCATCGCGGCCGCCACCCGTGCGCCGGAGCCGGACTGCGTCGCCGCCCTGGTCGAGGCCGCGACCCTGCCCGGGCCCATCCGGGCTAAGGCCGCCGCCACCGCCCGCATCCTGGTGGAGGCCTTGCGGGCCAAGGGCATGCGCGGCCCGGTGGAGGGCCTGGTGCGGGAATACGACCTCTCCAGCCAGGAGGGCGTGGCGCTGATGTGCCTGGCGGAGGCGCTGTTGCGCATCCCCGACCGTGCGACCCGCGACGCGCTGATCCGCGATAAGATCGGCGGCGGCGACTGGCGGCGGCATATCGGCCATTCGCCCTCGCTCTTCGTCAATGCCGCGACCTGGGGCTTGGTGGTGACAGGCAAGCTGTCGGGCACGGCGGACGAGACCGGCCTCGGCGCCGCCCTGACCCGCCTGATCGCCCGCGGCGGGGAGCCGCTGATCCGGCGCGGCGTGGACCTCGCCATGCGGATGATGGGCGAGCAATTCGTCACCGGCGAGACGATCGAGGAGGCGTTGGCCCGCAGCCGCGCCATGGAGGCGGGCGGCTTCCGCTATTCCTACGACATGCTGGGCGAGGCGGCGGTGACGGCGGAGGACGCCGCCCGCTACCTGCGTGCCTACGAAGCGGCGATCCACGCCATCGGCCGGGCCGCCGCCGGCCGCGGGATCGTGGAAGGGCCGGGCATCTCCATCAAGCTCTCCGCCCTGCATCCGCGTTATGCCCGGGCGCAGCGCGCGCGGGTGATGGCGGAGCTCTGGCCGCGGCTGCTGGGGTTGGCGCTGCTGGCGCGCCGCTACGACATCGGCCTGAACATCGACGCCGAGGAAGCCGACCGGCTCGACCTCTCGCTCGACCTGCTGGAGAGGCTGTGCGAGGCGCCCGACCTCGCGGGCTGGCACGGCATCGGCTTCGTCGTGCAGGCCTACCAGAAGCGCGCGCCCTCCGTGCTGGACTGGATCATCGCGTTGGCCCGGCGCACGGGCCACCGCCTGATGCTGCGCCTGGTGAAGGGCGCCTATTGGGACAGCGAGATCAAGCGCGCGCAGGTGGACGGCCTGGATGGCTTTCCGGTCTTCACCCGCAAGCGGCACACGGATGTCAGCTACCTCGCCTGCGCGCGCAAGCTGCTGGCGGCGCCCGATGCGGTCTTCCCGCAATTCGCCACCCACAATGCCCAGACCCTGGCCGCCATCCATGCCATGGCGGGCGATGCCTTCCGGCCGGGCGACTACGAATTCCAGTGCCTGCACGGCATGGGCGAGCCGCTCTACGAGGAGGTGGTCGGCGAGGAGAAGCTTGGCCGCCCCTGCCGCATCTATGCCCCGGTCGGCACGCATGAGACGCTGCTGGCCTATCTCGTCCGCCGGCTGCTGGAGAACGGCGCCAATTCCTCCTTCGTCAACCGCATCGGCGATGCATGCGTGCCGGTGGAGGCGCTGATCGAGGACCCCGTGGACGCCCTGCGCGCCGAGGGGCCCCTGGGCGCGCCGCATCCGCGCATCGCCCTGCCGCGCGACCTGTACCCGGAGCGCCCGAACAGCACCGGCCTCGATCTGGCGAATGAGCAGGTGCTGGCGGATCTCGCGCGGAGCTTGGCCGCATCCACCCCGCTGCACGCCGCGCCGCTGCTCGGCGATGGCGAGGCCGCGGGCGAGGCCTGGCCGGTCCGCAACCCGGCGGACCGGCGCGACCTGGTCGGGCATGTGGTCGAGGCAACGCCCGGGGTGGTGGAGTCCGCCCTGGCCCAGGCTGTGGCGGCGGCGCCCGCCTGGGCCGCCACGCCGCCCGCGCAACGCGCCGCTTTGCTGCTGCATGCGGCCGACCTGATGGAGGCGCGGCTGCCGGCGCTGCTTGGCCCGCTGGTGCGGGAAGCCGGCAAGTCGCTGGCCAATGCCGTGGCCGAGGTGCGGGAGGCTGTGGATTTCCTGCGCTACTACGCCGCCCAGGTGCGGGACGGGTTCGACAATGCCACGCATCGCCCGCTCGGCCCCGTCGCCTGCATCAGCCCGTGGAATTTCCCGCTGGCCATCTTCACCGGCCAGGTCGCGGCCGCGCTGGCGGCCGGCAACCCGGTGCTCGCCAAGCCGGCCGAGGAGACGCCGCTGGCCGCCGCGGAGGCGGTGCGCCTGCTGCGCGCGGCGGGCGTGCCGCCGGCGGTGGTGCAGTTGCTGCCCGGCGACGGCAAGGTGGGCGCGCAGCTGGTCGCCGACCCGCGCATCTGCGGCGTGATGTTCACCGGCTCGACCGAGGTTGCGCGGCTGATCAACCGGCAGCTTGCCCGGCGCCTCGGGCCCGATGGCCGCCCCGTCCCGCTGGTCGCCGAAACGGGCGGGCAGAACGCCCTGGTGGTGGACAGTTCCGCCCTGCCGGAACAGGTGGTGGCGGATGTCCTCGCCTCGGCCTTCGACAGCGCCGGCCAGCGCTGCTCGGCGCTGCGCGTCCTGTGCGTGCAGGAGGATATCGCGCCGCGCGTGCTGGCCATGCTGAAGGGCGCGATGGCCGAGCTTTCCGTCGGCAACCCCGACCGGCTCTCGACCGATGTGGGGCCGGTGATCTCGGAGGAGGCGCGGCAGGCCATCCTGTCGCATATTGCGGCCATGCGCGCCCGCGGCCGCGCGGTGCACACCCTGCCGCTGCCGGCGGATTGCGCGGCAGGCAGCTTCGTCCCGCCCACGCTGATCGAGATCAGGTCCGTGGCGGAGCTGGAGCGCGAGGTCTTCGGCCCGGTGCTGCATGTGCTGCGCTTCCGGCGGGACGGGCTGGACGCGCTGATGCGGGAGATCGCAGCCACCGGCTATGCGCTGACCTTCGGCGTGCACAGCCGCATCGACGAGACGATCGCGTGGCTGACCGCGCAGGCCCCGGCGGGCAACATCTATGTCAACCGCAACCTGGTCGGCGCGGTGGTGGGCGTGCAGCCCTTCGGCGGGCACGGGCTGTCCGGTACCGGGCCGAAGGCGGGCGGGCCGCTCTATCTCCGTCGGCTGCTCTCGGCCTGCCCGGCCGTGCCGCCGCTGCCCGCCACGGCGCCTGATCCGGCGGCGCTGGAATTCCGCCGCTGGCTGGCGGGGCGCGATCCGGCAGCGGCGGCGCGATGTGATCGCATCATCGCCCAGGGACGCAACGGCGCGGCGCTGGACCTGCCTGGCCCGGTCGGCGAGCGCAACCGCTACGACCTGCGGCCGCGCGGCACGGTGCTCTGCGTCGCGGCGGATACGGGGGCCTTGCCCGACCTGGCCGCCGCAGCGCTGGCCCAGGGCAATCGCGCGCTGGTCCCGGCTTCGGCCGGGCTGCCCGGTCTGGGCGGGCGTGTGCTGCCGGTGGGCAGCGCCGTGCCGGATGCGGTGCTGGCGCGGGGCGATACCGGCTCGCTGCCCGCCCTGTTGGCGGAGGTTGCGGGCTGGGACGGCCCAATCCGCCCGGTCCTCGTCATGGCCGATGGCGATGCGCCGCCCGATCTGCTGCTGCGGGAATGCGCGGTCTGCACCAACACCACGGCGGCCGGCGGCAATGCATCCCTGATGACGATCGGCTGACGCCGATGCATCGCGGGGGGCGGCAAGGCTCTCGCGCCTGACCCGCCACGCGGTGATTGACCTGCCGCGGATTGCCGTTCAGGGCTGGGAGCGCAAGGCGGCAGGCCGCCGCCGCAACCGGGGAGACCGTCCATGCCCATCGCCCTGTCCAACCCGCCCACCGTCCATACGCCCGGCGCCTATTCCCATGCCGTGCTGGTCACCGACCCGAAGCGCCGGCTGGTGCTGTCCGGCCAGGTCGGCACCGCGCCGGACGGCACGATCGCTGCCGGCGGTGAGGCGCAGATCGACCAGGTGCTCGCCAACCTGTCCGCCATCCTGGCGGCGCATGGCATGTCGTCGGCCAATCTGGTGAAGGTCACCGCCTTCCTGACCGACCCGGCGCTGATCCCGGCCTGGCGCACGAAGCGCGGGGCCTGGCAGGGGGACCACCGGCCGGCCAGCACGCTGCTGATCGTCGCTGGCCTCGCCGATCCGCGCTTCGTGGTCGAGGTGGAGGCCGAAGCGGTGGAATGAGGTTTGCGGCTGGGGACCGGCCAGCGGCAGGGGCACGGGGCGTCCTGGGCGCCGACCGCCGCCGCCGATGGCCCCCCGGGCGGCGTGCGCCCGGGGCTGGACGGCGTGAGCAGGCCCTGCGCGCAGCGGCCGGCAGGGGGCGGGCGCCGGGACTCGGCCCGATCCGACGGTCTCGCCGGCCGTAGGAGGCGGTCCCGGGCGTGGCGGGCGGCATGGGGAACCCGGCCCGGTGCGCCGCGCTTTGGCGCGCATACCGGAATGGAGTCGTCCCCGATGCGCGTCCCAGCGCTGCTTTGCCTCCTGCTCCCCATCGCCGCCTGCACGGTGGAGCGGCAGGTCGCACCGCCGGCCTATTCCCAGGCCTCGCCCTACGCGGCGCAGCGCACCATCGTGCCCGCGCCCGGCTCCTATTGCGAGGAAGCGGTCGGCGAGGCGGCGGACGCGGCCAACCGGGCAGCCTATACCGGCAGCCCGCGCGATGCCGGACGGGCCAACCGCACCGCGCGATACGCCGCGCGCGACTGCCGCTGAGGCAGCGCGGCGGCGGGGGCGGCGCCGGGCGGCGTCAGCCCTCGAACCCGCCGCGCTGGCCGCCGATCATGGCCAGGAATTCCCGCCGCGTGCTGGGATCGTCGCGGAAGGCGCCCAGCATGCGGCTGGTCACCATGGACACGCCCGGCTTGTGGATGCCGCGCGTGGTCATGCACTGGTGCGCCGCCTCGATCACCACCGCGACGCCCTTGGGCTTCAGCACGTCGTTGATGACATTCGCGACCTGGGCGGTGAGCTTTTCCTGGATCTGCAGCCGCTTGGCGTAGACTTCCAGCACCCGCGCGAGCTTGCTGATGCCGACCACGCGGCCGGCCGGCAGATAGGCGATATGCGCCTTGCCGATGATCGGCACCATGTGGTGCTCGCAATGGCTCTCCAGCCGGATGTCGCGCAGCACCACCATCTCGTCGTAGCCGTCCGTCTCCTCGAAGGAACGGGCGAGCAACTCGACCGGGTCGGTCTCGTAGCCGGCGAAGAATTCCTCATAGGCGCGGACGACGCGGGCGGGGGTGTCCACGAGGCCCTCGCGATCCGGGTCGTCGCCGGTCCAGCGCAGCAGCGTGCGGACGGCCGCCTCCGCTTCCTCCCGCGTCGGGCGTCCGATGACGGAGGCGTTGTCGGACGCGATCTCGGCGGGCGGGGTCTGGATATTCACGATGCTGGTCCTTAGCCGTCTCGGGGCGGGTCACCATGGTCGGTCGTCCGACCCGGTCCTCCCTCATCCCGATCGCAATTGGGCCGAGTCTCCAGGCGCGCAATAGTTCAACCGCCAACCCCGGCGGCAGCGTTGCCCGCCGGCTGCCGCAGGACCCCGGATGGCGCCACCCGTGGCGGGGACCGCCGCCGCAACCGAGGGCTCAGCCGGCGGCGCCCACCAGGGACCCGACAAGCGGGCAAATCGTCCGTTCCCAGACCGGGCCTTCGAACAGCGCGTCATGCGTCGCGCCCGGCTGCAGGTGGTACCGCTTCAGCCCGGATGGCAGGCCGCGGCAGAGCGCCAGCGCCGCGCTGCCCTGGCCGGGCGGGCAACTGCCATCGGCGTCGCCTTCCACCACCAGCAGCGCCGTGTCGCGGATCGCCGCCGGCCGCACCGGGCGGCCGTGCCAGGCCATCCGGCCGCGCGCCAGCTCCGCCGTGCGGAAGACGCGGTGGATGGTGTCCAGGTAAAGCTCGGCCGGGACATCCATCACCGCCCGCAATTCCTCATAGCGCGCGCGGTGGGCCGCCGCCGCCGCGCCATCCCCGGCCAGCAGGTTGCGCAACTGGGTCAGCTGCGCGGCCAGGTGGGTCGGCAGGTCGGCCAGCACCGATCCGGCGATCTGCTGCGCGCCCGGCCGCACCCGTCGCCCGGCGCCGGGCAGGCCCGCCGGCAGGCTGGCGACCTCCATGGCGGCGAACCAGCCGGCGGGCAGGGCGCGGGCCAGCAGCGTTTCCCGCGTCGGGGCGATGCGCGTGTCCACCGGCCCGCCGATCAGGGTCAGGCTGCGCGGGCGGGCCGGGTCGCCGTCCTCGGCCATCAGCGCGGTCGCGGCCAGCGCCGCCACCGCCGGCTGGGAGACCGCCAGGAGATGCGCGCCCGGCCCCATCGCCCGCAGCCAGGCGATGATCTGCGCGACCTGCCCGTCCAGGCCGAAGGGCCCGGCCGCCGCCGGGACCAGCCTTGCATCCGTCCAGTCCGTCACGTGCACGTCATGGTGCGGCAGCAGGCCGGCCAGGGTGCCGCGCAGCCGCGTGGCGAAATGGCCGGACAGCGGCGCCACCGCCAGCAGCTTCGGCCCGGGCTCCGGCAGGTCCTTGGCGAAGCGCAGCAGCCGGCCGAAGGGGGCGGTCGCCACCACCTCCTCCCGCACCGCCACATCCCGGCCATCGACCCTGATGCGCCCAAGGCCGAAGGCAGGCTTGCGATGGGTGGTGCCGGCCTGTTCCAGCAATTGCACCGCGGCGGCGGCCTGGCGCAGGGCGGGCTGCCCCACCCCCAGGCTGCGCAGCACCGCCGCCGCCTGCCGGGCGGCGGGGCGGAGACGGGCGGACCAGGCCTCCTGGGCCTCGTGCAGGCGATAGAACAGGTCGTCGGGCGGGTCGGGCATCCCGGTTGCAACGCGTCGCCGGCGGCCGCGACGCAAGGCCGACCGAATGACGTCTTCCGGGCCCCGCAGCCAATGGTTCCGGCCCTCCCGGCGCCGGGGCGGTCGCCGCAGGGCCTCGCGCACGCCACCGGACGGGCGCTTCCTGGCGCCGCCCGCAGGGTCACGCGATGCGGCGACCGGCGTGGCTTGACCTTGCCATGGGGGGAAGCCCCATCTGCCGCCTGGCCTGCACGGATGCGGGGCGGAGACGCCCTGCCTGGCCAGGATCGCGGGACGGAGAGGCAGGGGATGGGGCGGCAGGCGCATCTGGCAGGCAGGTGGCGGGGGACCGTGGCGGCGCTGCTCGCCCTCATCCTCCTCGCCTGGCCCGCCGCGCCGCTGCGCCATGCCGCGGCCACGGCCGCCGGCGCAGCCGCCATCCCCGCGACCCATTGCCACGACCCGGCAGCGCCGCCGGCCGGGACGGGGGACGAGCGGCCCAAGCCGCCATCCGCCATGGCCTGCTGCGTCGCGGCCTGCGCGCCGCTGCCGGCGGCGCCCGCCGCCACGCCGGTCCTGCCGGCCCCGCGGGCCATCGCGGCGACCGCCGCTGTCCCGCCTGAGGCGACCGGGTCGGGCCGCGTCATTCCGCCGGCCCTGCCGCCGCCCCGCCACGCCTGACCCGCGCCGCCCATCCGCGCCAGCGGCCCGCGTGTCGCACCGACCGGGCGAGCCGTCCCAGGGCCACGGGGTCCAGGGCGAATGCGCCCCCCCGTGGCCGGCACGCCGCTGCGCGACCCACCCCAAGCCCCTTCGGACCCCGCCGCGCCCGGCGCGGCGGCAGGACAGGACCATGAGCATGACCCGTCATTCCGCCTTCGCCCTCGGCGCGGCCCTGCTGGTGCTCGGCGCCAGCCCGGCCGCTGCCGCCATCGGCGACGACTACGACCCCGGCCGCGCGCCGGTGCCCAGCACCTGGTACGGCCTGGCCGATCCCGCGGCGATGCAGGCCGATCGCGACTATGTCGCCGGCATGCGGCCGCACCATGCCGGGGCGCTGAGCATGAGCCGCGACTACCTGGCCGACCCGCAGGCCAGCAGCCCGGCGTTGCAGGCGCTCGCCCGCGCGATCATCCGCAACCAGTCCTTCGAGATCGGGCTGCTGGACGAGGTGTCGCGCAACCTCGACCGGCCGCCCCGGGTGCTGAACCTGGGCCTGGCGCGCATCCTGCTGCAGCCCACGGCGACCGAGGGGCTGGGGCAGGTGCAGCGCTTCATGCGCGCCCCCATCCCCGGCGCCGCGACGGCGGCTGGCCCGGTGACGGCGCGCGACGTGCAGTTCGCCAAGGCGATGATCATCCACCACGAGGCGGCGCTGACGATGGCGCGCGACTATCACGCCAACCCGGCGGCGCGGAACGGCTTCCTCGGCCTGCTCAACACCGACATCGTCGCGGATCAGAGCCAGGAGATCGCGCTGATGCGGCGGATCATCGCCGCCTATCCCGGCGATGCCGCGGCCGTGGCGGTGGACCCTGCCATGATCCATGGCATGGACGGGATGCGGCATGCCGGCACGGACGGCCATGCGGGGCATGGGTCGATGCCGGCTCCGCCCTCGCCGGCGCCGATGCCGCCGCAGGCGCAGCCCGCGCCGCCGCGCCAGGCGACGCCGCGGGCCGCCCGGCCCGCG